>JBAUCK010000090.1:0-12649 GCA_049677525.1 Xanthobacteraceae bacterium | reverse complement strand
GCTGCTTGGGCACACCAAGATCGAAAGCACCGTTCGCTATCTCGGCATCGAGGTAGATGATGCGCTGGCAATTGCCGAGCAAATCGACGTGTAACTTATCTGGGCAGACCAACTCTGCTCTGGAGCGGTCATCATGGACAGGACCGGGCCGAAGATTTCTTCCTTGGCAATGGTCATGTCCTGCGTCACGTCGGCGAACACCGTCGGCCCGTTTGATAGCCGAGCACGGCTTTGACCTCGAGATATTCTTCAAGGCCGAACACGCCATGTTCGCGACCATTGCAGTGATCAGCCCGCACACGCCGATCGGCTCGCGGCTGATCAGCGTACCGCCCATGAACCGCTCGAATCCGTAGGTCTTCAGGACCGATACCATCTCCTTGAAGTGCGCCAGCGCATTGACCGTCTGCACCTCCTTGGAGAACGTGATCGGCGAGCCCATCTCGGCAGTCATGGCGCTCGCCAGTTCATCGGCGCGCCCTTCATAAAGCGCGATGATTGTCTCGAGCAACGTCAGCCGTTCCTCGCGTGTCGTTGCGGCATAGCCCGGGAAAGCGCGCCGCGCGGCCAACACGGCCAGATCGACGTCGCCATTCGAGCCCAGGCTAATCCGGCCGGCGACCTCTTCCGTTGCGGGATTGATGACGTCGAATAGCTTCGGGGCGGCCGGGGCAACCCACGCGCCGTCGATATAGAACTTCGTGTCATTCTGGCTCATGAACCTGCTCTCTCATACGCCGATGCGCCATCTGTTATCGATTGTGCGGGGCATCCTTATCGTTATATACCATTGGATATATCGAGGTCACAATATAATGCGATCACCCGCGCAGTCATGGCTGTCTTGCAAGCAATGCCGCTAAGCTTCCCGCCGGCAGCAGCCGGAAGGCTCCCGTCGTTCGTCGTCTCACGACTTGTGATCCTGGAGCGCGCATCGTGTCATGTTTGGGACATAATGCGGCTGACGTTCGGCCTTGCGGCCGCCTGCGGAAGGAGAACGGAAAATGACCTTGGTGGTGCTGGCCTATCTGGGCGGTGTTCTGACGATCATCAGTCCCTGCATCCTGCCGGTGCTGCCCTTCGTATTCGCGCGTGCCGACCGGCCGTTTGCCACAACCGGGTTGCCGATGCTGGCCGGGATGACCGTGACCTTTGCCGCGGTCGCGACACTGGCCGCGGTTGCGGGAGGTTGGGCGGTCAGCGCCAATCAGTATGGCCGCACGGCCGCGATCGTGCTTTTGGCGCTGTTCGGGCTGACACTGCTCTTCCCTGGTCTTGCGGACTGGGCGATGCGGCCCTTCGTAGCTCTTGGCGCCAGCCTGTCGCGCTCCGCCGACGACGCGGAAGCCTCGAAGAAATCCTCGATCGTTTCCTCGTTCTTGCTCGGTGTGGCGACCGGATTCTTGTGGGCGCCGTGCGCGGGTCCGGTGCTCGGCCTGATCCTGACGGGCGCAGCCCTCAACGGCGCCGATGTCGGCACAACGCTGTTGCTGCTCGCCTACGCTCTAGGCGCGGCCACGTCGCTCGCTCTCGCTCTCGCGATCGGCGGACGCGTCTTCGCCGCCATGAAACGCTCGCTTGGCGTCGGCGAATGGGTCAGGCGAGCCTTGGGCGTCACCGTCCTTGCTGCGGTCGTCGCAATCTCCTTCGGATTGGACACCGGCTTTCTCACCCGCATATCGCTTTCGGGCACGAACGGCCTTGAGCAGAGCCTCATCGACCGGTTACGGACGCCGGCACAATCGGCTCAGACCACACCAGCCGGCGGGCCGAACATGGCGCCGATGGCGGGCGCGAGCGGCACGGATCTCAATCTCGGAGTGGAGGGCGGATTTCCGTCGCTGTCCGGTGCGACGGCGTGGCTGAACTCGCCGCCGCTGACGTCCGAAGGCTTGAAAGGCAAGGTCGTTCTCATCGATTTTTGGACCTACTCCTGCATCAATTGCCTGCGCACAATTCCCTACATCAAAGCGTGGGCGGAAAAGTATAAGGATCATGGGCTTGTCGTTATCGGCGTCCATACGCCGGAATTCGCCTTCGAGCGCGATGTCGATAACGTGCGCCGCGCCGTGTCTGATCTGAAAATCGTTTACCCGGTCGCGATCGACAACGACTACAAGGTTTGGCGCGCGTTCGGCAACGAATACTGGCCGGCGCACTACTTCATCGACGCCCAAGGCCGCACGCGTTATCACCATTTCGGTGAAGGCGACTATGACGGGTCGGAGCGCGTCATTCAGCGGCTTCTCGCCGAAGCCGGCAACAGCGGCATCCCCCAAAGCCTCGTAAGCGTTGCGGCCTCGGGCGCGGAGGCGGCTCCGAGTGAGGGCGACGACAAATCGCCGGAAACCTATATCGGCTACAACCGCGCCGATAATTTCGTATCGCCGGGCGGCATCGTCGAAGATGAAAATCACCTCTACGACTCCGCAGACCCGAAGCTCAATCAGTGGAGCCTGTCAGGCGATTGGCTGGTCAGCGGCGAGCGCGCAACCCTCAACTCGGACAGCGGCAAGATCACTTATCGGTTTCACGCCCGAGATCTGCATCTTATTCTCGGCCCCACGGCCGACGGCAAATCAATACAGTTTCGCGTGACGATCGATGGCCAAGCACCGGGCGAAGACCACGGCGCCGATACCGATGCGGACGGTCATGGCGTCGTCAGCGGACAACGGCTGTACCAATTAATTCGTCAGAGCGGCGCTATAAAAGACCGCACGTTCGAGATTCAATTTCTTGATCCTGGCGTTCACGCTTACGCGTTCACGTTTGGCTGAGCGGCGGCATCGCGGCTAAACCTAACCAGGCAGAAAAGCAGTTCGTGCGCTGCCGGTATCGGAAATCTCTTCTACCGACGCGCCGTAGAGTCGCTCTAATTCTGCGCGGACCAGGATTGTTCCGGTACCGCCTTCGCCGATCCTTTCGCCATTGCGAATGAGATAGGCCCGATCGGCGGCACGCATCGCGTGATTGGGATCGTGGGTCGTGAACAGCACACCATGGCCCGACGCCGACAGATTGCGAATTTCCTGCATCACTTTACCTTGGTTGCCGAAATCAAGGCTTGCCGTCGGTTCGTCGAGGACGATGTAGCGCGGCTCTTGCGCAAGGGCGCGGGCGAGTAAGACCAACTGCCGCTCGCCGCCCGAAATCATCGTGTAGGGCCGGTCCTTCAAATGCGCGATGCCGAGACGCTCAAGGCTCTGCGCAACGATGGCGCGATCCGCCGCCGCCGGAGCGCTCAAAAAACTGTTGTGCGCCGTGCGGCCCATGAGCACGATTGCCTCGACAGTAAAAGCAAATGTAGCGACATGCGATTGCGGCACGTAGGCCAAGAGTCGTGCACGTTCGTTATTGGAAAAGTCTGATAGCGCCCGTTCGCCCAGGCGCACTTCACCCGACAACGGCGGCAACAGTCCCAGCAACGTTTTGAGCAGCGTCGTTTTGCCGCCGCCGTTCGGCCCCAGCAGCGCCAGCACCTCGCCAGACGCCAGCGCGATATCGAGGTGACGGCCGACGACACGGTCGCGGTAGCCGATGGTGAGGTCGCGGCCGCGGAGCATCATGCGCTAGGACCAGGTCTTGGATACGCCCGCGAGCAGCCAAATGAAGAACGGCGTGCCGACGAAGGCGGTGAGAATGCCCAGCGGAATTTCGATCGGTGAGACGGTGCGGGCGATCGTATCGATCATCAGAAGAAATCCGCCGCCCAACAAGGCCGCCGCCGGAATGAGCCGTCCGAAATCGGGCCCGACCAGAGTGCGGGCGATGTGCGGTACAACGAGGCCGACCCAGCCGATGATGCCGGCCGTTGCGACGCTCGCTGACGTCACAAGCGTGGCCGCCGCGATCACGGCGATGCGCAGCGGAACAACGGCCAGCCCAAGCGCACGCGCCTCCTCATCCGGCAACGACAGCACGTTGATCCGCCAGCGCAAGGCAGCCAGAACGAATGTGCCGAGCGCGACCGGACCGAACAACGGAATAAGATCGGCCGGACTCGTGGCGGCGAGGCTCCCCAGCAGCCAGAAGGTCATAGCTGGAAGCTGATTGTAGGGATCGGCGAGATATTTCACGAGACCGACGCCGGCGCCAAGCAGCGCGCCGATGACGACGCCGGCGAGCACAAGAACAAGGACGGGATCGCGGCTACGCACCGCGGAGCCGATCGCATAGACCGCAGCGACCGCAACAACCCCGCCAAAAAATGCGAGCGCTTGAATCGCAAATATGCCGAGCGAGAAATAGATGCCGATAACGGCGCCAAGCGCGGCGCCGGAGGAGGCGCCGAGCAAATCGGGCGAAACCAGCGGATTGCGGAAAAGGCCTTGAAAGGCTGTGCCCGCAACGGCCAAAGCGGCACCGATCATCACGGCGGCGAGGACGCGCGGTCCACGGACATGCAAGATGACCTCAGCCGCCGCTGCCGGAACGTCGGGCGTGCCTCCGGTGAGCTTCGCGGCGATGACGCTGACGACATCGCCGGGACTAATCGGATAACGGCCGACCGCGAACGCAATCAGCAGCGCAATGATGAGAACGGCGAGCGCGGCGATCTGCCCGGAAACAGATGAGCGGGTCATGCTGCGAGGATATCAAGCGTGGGCGCCGAGGATAGCGTCGATTTGAGCGTCAGTCGGCGTCATATGATAAAAGCGCTGAAAGAACTCGCGCGTGATCGGGCGTAGATCCTCGGGAAACTGATCCGGATATAGGACTTTGGCGAGCCACCAAAGACCCACGAGCCGGTTCACCGACGGCGGAAAATCCACCCAACCAAAGGGCAGCCCCGGCGACAGATAAACCCGGCCCGCTTGCACCGCCTTGATCGGCGCCCAGGCGGCATCGGTTTTCACGCTCGCGGCAAACGCCGGCTCGATGGTGATGACGACGTCGGGATTCCATGCGAGCACCTGCTCCAAGGACACGGTGGCCATGCCGCCTTTCCGCTCGCCCGCGACATTGTGCGTGCCGAGAAATTCGATCGTTTCAACATTAATAGAGCCGCCCTGCCCGGTTTCGAGCCCGCTTGGCCCCCGGCCGTAATAAACGCTAGGCCTCTGCGCATCGGCTATCTTGTCGATCCGGCCCTTGATGGTTGCGATCGTCCGCTCGGCGTAGCGCGCAAAATCTTCCGCCTGCGCCTCGCGGTGCGTCAGCGCGCCGAGCTTGCGATAGGTTTCCGCGCAAGCGTCGAAACGGCCGTTGAGCAGCGCGTAGGGAATTCCGGCCTGCTCCTGCACCTGATTGGCCAGCGATACATAGGTATTGTTGATGGTGCCGACATCGAGGATCAAGTCCGGTTTCAGCTTCAGCAGAGTTTCGAGGTCGGTAGTGTTGCCACGGCCGGTGAGCCGCCCGACTTCCGGTCTGTCGCAAGCGCCCGAGCCGAGGAATGCGCATTGCGGGGCGTCGGGTTTATGCGTCCATCCGAGCAACAGCTCGGGCGCGAATGTATAAAGAAGGAGCGCGGCCGGCGGGCCGGCGGCAAAGATACGCTCGACTTTGTCCGGAATTGCAATGGCGCGGCCGGCATCGTCGGTAACGCCCGCCGCGCGCGCCATGCGCGCCGTCAGCACGGTGGCCGAAAATCCGGTCAATAGCGCGCGGCGATGGATGAACATGTCAGTGTACTTGCACTATGCCGCGAAGGGCGGGAGCCCTGGGCCGCACGGCCTGCAGATCCTAGTCGATGCCGACCATCACATCGCTCGCCTTGATGACGGCGTAAGCCGTCTGTCCGGAAGCAAGCTTCAACTCGTCGGCGGCTTCGTTGGTGATCGACGAAGTGACGACGGCCCCGCCGATGTCGATTTTGACATGCGTGGTGGTCGCGCCCTTCTTGACCTCGACGATTTTGCCCTTGAGCTTATTTCGTGCGCTCAGTTTCATGGTGTTTCACCTTTCTCCTGCCCCGGCGCGAAGCCGAAGCTCGTCAAAATCCTTTGCGCGTCGGCGGACAGGACAAACTGGACGAATTGCGTAGCTATCGGCGGCGCCCCGGCCATGACCGTTAGCCCGTAATCAGCCCCTACCGCAAGTTTCGGCGGAAGCTCGATAATCTGCTGGTCAGGATATTGCCTTTTTGCTTCTGCCGCCGCCGTGCAATAGGCCAGAAAAATGTCGGCATGTCCTTCGGCGATATGCCAACCATAGACTGCGCGGCCGGCCGGAGGCGCGGCGCTGTCGGCAGCGCCGGTAAGCTTTTGCGCCTTCTGCTCGAGTACAGCGCGCGCACCCGGTTTAATGGCGTCTGCTTTCGCGAAAACCTCCCAGGCGTAATCGCCGGACGGGTCTGATTTCCGCGTCGACGTGCCGAGCGTCATCGCGGGATCGAGCAGGCGATCAAGCAGGCTGGAACTGTCCACCGAAAGGCCGGGTCTCGCCAATGCGCAAAGCTGGTTGCGCGCAAACAGGTACACCTGACCGCTCCTGTGCGCCGCGCTGAGCGCCGTAGGGTGCTCCATATTGGCGGAGGCAAAGACGTCCGCCTTGGCGCCATTGACGATCTCGTCCTTGAGCGCGCCGGATGGGCCGAACTTCGCCGGAACGTGATGACCGGTTTGCGCTTCGAAGGCCTTGGCAACTTCGGTCAATGCTCCGCGCAGACTTCCCGCGGCGTAGAGCTGAATGTCATCCGCGCGTGCTGTCTGTGCAGGCACGGTCAGGACCACGAAAACTGCATAGGCAAATAGTCTCCGCATACGAAAAAGCCTCCGAGTTTAAAGCACAGCCGATGTGTCGCGATACCCTTCGCCGGTTGTTCGCAATGCTCGGCAACGCTATATTCGTGCTGATATAGCGCATCTTGCGGACATTGCGAAGTTTAGACGTGGCCCAAGCCCAAGCCGCATCCGGCAGACATTTTGAAATTCGCAATCCTGCCGTCGCGCGATAAAGCTGCGGGAAATACGCGGGTCACAGGCATTCGACATAGGCCGTCTGTGACATGGGCCGTCTGTGACATGGGCCGTCTGGCCTCCGATGTCAGCTTGTGGCACTTAGCCGGCATAGCCTGGCGGACATGGCTTGACCGCGGAACGCATCACCTCCACGACGCATACTCATGAAAAAGATCGGATTCCTGTCATTTGGCCATTGGACCCCTTCGCCCCAGTCGCAGGTGCGATCGGGCTCCGACGCCCTCTTGCAATCGATCGACTTGGCCGTCGCGGCCGAGGAACTCGGCTTGGACGGCGCCTATTTCCGTGTGCATCACTTCGCCCGTCAGCTCGGCTCCCCCTACCCGCTGCTGGCTGCGGTCGGCGCGAAGACTTCGCGCATTGAGATCGGCACGGCAGTCATCGATATGCGCTACGAGAATCCTCTGTATATGGCAGAGGACGCCGGTGCGGCCGACATTATCGCCGGCGGACGCCTGCAACTCGGCATCAGCCGCGGCTCGCCCGAGCAGGTGATCGACGGATGGCGCTACTTCGGTTACGCCCCAGCGGAAGGCATGACCGACGCTGACATGGCCCGGCGTCACACCGAAGTATTTCTCGAGGTATTGCGCGGCGAGGGTTTCGCGAAACCCAACCCGCGGCCGATGTTCCCGAACCCTCCCGGCCTGCTGCGGCTCGAGCCGTATTCGGAGGGTCTGCGCGATCGGATCTGGTGGGGCGCCGGCACCAATGCGACCTCGGAGTGGGCGGCCAAGCTCGGAATGAATCTGCAGAGCTCGACGCTCAAGATCGACGAAAGCGGACGTCCGTTCCACGTCCAGCAGGCGGAGCAGATCCGGATCTTCCGTGAGGCCTGGAAGGCGGCCGGTCATGCGCGCGAGCCGCGTGTCTCGGTCAGCCGCAGCATCTTTGCGCTAGTGGACGACCGCGACCGCGCCTATTTCGGCCGCGGCAACGAGAACGACGACACGATCGGATTTCTCGGTGACGACACACGCGCCATTTTTGGCCGTAGCTATGCCGCTGAGCCGGACATGCTGGTCGAGCAGCTCGCGAAAGACGAAGCCATTGCAGAAGCCGACACGCTCCTCTTGACCGTCCCCAACCAACTCGGCGTCGACTACAACGCCCATGTCATCGAGGCGATCCTCAAATATGTCGCGCCGCGTCTTGGCTGGCGTTGATGGCGGGCTCTGATTGGCTGGCGCTGGCGCTCGCGCTTGGCATCGCCGGAACTTCACAGCGAGTTCCCGACCGGCGTCACGTAGCTCACTTTTGTGCAGGGCAGCCAATCGTTTTTCGTTCAATGACGAAAAATATCGTGTGATATTTTCCGCCGCGCACTGTCCTTTGATGCGCCGCACGCCCGTGAAAGGCAAAGCTCGGCCCCGACTTCCCCCGTAGTCGGGGCTTCTTTTCTCAGCACGGACCAGATGCCCCGGGACGCCGCAGTTTGTGCGCGCCTGTTATGCGCTCTTGGCGTATCGGCTTACGGCCTCGCTGACCGGCCGCATCGTCTCTTTGGTTGTTTCCTGCGCGATTGTTGTGAGTTCCCCGGTTTGCTTCTGCAAGGTGTTGACCTGACGCTCGGCAAAGCTTCGGCACCCTTCGAAGATATCGGTCGGCGACTTTGCCGCTATGAGTTCCTCGGCAAAATCGAACGCCGATTCGGCATGGGCTCTCAGCATATCGATCGTCTTGAGATGGAAATCCCGCACACTGTCAAATGACGTGGCGAAGTTCCTCTCCATTTGGGACCACGATTGCTGCGCAGTCTCCTCGCCTCTTCTAAGATTCTCGCGCGTTGTACGCGTGCTCTGATCCAAACTGCTCATGCGCCACCTATGCGAATGTGATGTTGGTGCAACGCCGAGAGTCAGGCGTCCGTTCCCACCGAACCACTTTTCATCAGCGGCGTTCTTCATGAGGTTCGTCGGTCGCTCTGACCATGCGAGCCGGTGGCCCCGGGCACTCCGATTGCATTCTCAGCCCGGGGTCACATGGGGAATATATGGGGAACCGCACATGGGGAACCGCACATGGGGAACCGCCGGAACGGCATGAACGCGCCTTCTCGTCTTTCGCCGATGCGCTGCCACCCGCTCTCGCAACTCGTCCGGTGCCTACCGTGCCGGCACATCCGCCTTCGCCACACTCTCGCGGATGCGCGGCGCCACGAAATCGAGGAAAGCGCGGGTCTTTCGCGGCAATAGATTTTGCTCGAGATAGACCAGATTGACCGGGAGCGGTTCGGGCTCGTAATCGGCCAGCACGATCTTGAGCTTGCCTTCCGCCACCGCATTCGCGGCCTGATAGGACAGAACGCGCGTCACCCCGACCCCGGCAATGGCGGCGCAGATCGCCGCTTCTGCCGTGTTCACCGAAAGCCGTGAATGCACCGGAACTGTGTGCTCGGTTCGCGCCTTCATGGCGGTAAAGCTCCACGATGTCGACGACACCAAAGCACCGAAACTGATGCAGGCGAGCGCGGAGAGATCGTCCGGCACTTTGGGCGTGCCGGTTGCGGCCAGATAAGCCGAGCTCATGCAGACAACGCACCGCACCGCGCCGACGCGCGTGGCCACCATGCTCGAATCCGCGAGCGCACCGATACGCACCGCGAGATCGACGTGATCGTCGATCAGATGCACGTTGCGGTCGGAAAAAAGGAGCCGCACGTCGATCTCGGGATAGTTTTTCAGAAATTCGGTGACCGCCGGCAGCACGTGTAAGCGCCCGAACACGATCGGCGCGGTGACGACGAGATCGCCGCGCGGCGCCATATATTCGCCGGATGCCGACCGCTCGGCCTCCCCCACCTGCTCGAGAATGCGTTTGCAGGCGGCGACGTAAACTGCGCCGGCATCGGTCAAAGCCAGCTTGCGGGTGGTGCGGATCAGAAGCTGCGTCTTGAGATGCGCTTCGAGCTCCGACACTTTGCGGCTGATCGTCGGCAGCGGCGCGTCGAGTTTGCGCCCAGCCGCCGAAAAGCTGCCGGTTTCGACCACCGCGACCAGAACCGACATCGCGTCCAGGCGATCCATATTTTATTCCAATAAATGGAATAATATATCTCGTACATACATGATTATTCTATTTTTTGAAATAGCATAATTGTGTTGGGCGGATGGCGATCAACGCCAAAGCACTAGGAGAAGTCCCATGTCCCGCCTCACTATTCCTGCCCGCGACGAAGCTCCGGCCGACTCCCAGCCGCTGCTCGACGGCGTGTTCAAGAAGCTCGGTATCGTTCCCAACCTCTTTCGCGTCTTCGCACAGAGTCCCGCTGCGCTCCGCGGCCTGCTCGGCCTCGCCGGCGCGAATTCCAAAATGCTCGACGTGAAGACCCGCGAGCGCATCGCGATTGCGGTCGCGCAGGTCAACGGCTGCGATTACTGCCTGTCGGCGCACACTTACATCGGCACCAAGCTCGCCAAGATCACGCCGGAAGACGCGGCGCTTAATCGCAAGGGCACTTCGACCGACGCCAAGGCCGCAGCCGCGGTTGCGTTTGCGGCAAAAGTCGCTGAGTTGCGCGGCCAGGTGAGCAACGACGACATCGCCGCGGTAAAGGCCGCCGGATACAGTGAAGCGCAAATCGTCGAGATCGTCGCGATTGTCGCCGAAAACGTGATGACGAACTATCTCAACAATGTCGCCGACACCGACATGGACTTTCCAGTTGTTCAAACCGCGATCGCGGCCTGAGCGCGGGCCGGCGGTGGTGAGACCGTCGGCCACTTTCTCTCAAGGCTTAAGGAGACAGCATCATGGCTCATGGTTTCCTCGAGATCGCCACAACGCCCAGCGTCAAGGCTGCGCAGGAGGCGAACGGCAGCGGCGCGTTCTGGTCGAATTTCAAAGGCAAGAAAGAAAATGACCATTTCACCGCGGCGGAAGTAGAATTCATCGCAACGCGCGACAGTTTTTACATGGCAAGCGTCTCGGAGACCGGCTGGCCTTATGTTCAGCATCGCGGCGGGCCTGCCGGCTTCCTGCGCGTTCTCGACGACACGACGCTCGCCTTCGCCGACTTTCGCGGCAACCGCCAATATATCAGTTTCGGCAATGTCACAGCGAATGACCGGGTCGCGCTGTTCCTGATGGATTATCCGCACCGGCGGCGGCTGAAAATCTATGCCCGGATCGAGCCAAAGGATATGAGTTCGGACCCTGCCCTCGCCGAGAAACTCGCACTGCCGGGTTGCGGCGCCAAGGTCGAACGCTTCTTTCTGCTGCATCTCGAAGCGTTCAATTGGAATTGCCCGCAGCACATCACGCCGCGTCTCACGGAAAGCGAAATTGACGCGGCGCTGACGCCGGTTCGCGCGCATATCGCGCAGCTCGAAGCGGAGAACAGGATGTTGCGCGAGAAATTAGGGATGGCTGAAGCGAAGTGATGAGCGTTTGCGGCTAACGACTAGCGACAGCGCGCGACGCAACCGCTGTGGCGTCCACTGTGAAAGTGGCAATCCGCTCGTTCATCGCCCGGGCCTGACTTTCGAGCATCTTCGCGGTTGCGGCGTTTTCCTCGACGAGGGCCGAGTTCTGCTGGACGACCTCGTCCATCTGCCCCAACGCCTTGTTGATCTGCTCGATGCCGCCGGCCTGCTCGGTGCTGGCGCTGGCAATCTCGGCAACAATCGCGGCGACTTTCTTGATCGAGTCCACGATCTCGTCGAGCGAACCGCCGGCGCCGTTGACCAGGTCGACACCCTCGCGGACCTGGCCGGCCGAGCCGGTGATCAAGTCCTTGATGTCCTTCGCCGCCTGCGACGAACGCTGCGCCAGCGTCCGCACTTCGGCAGCCACCACCGCAAAACCGCGGCCAGCCTCGCCGGCGCGTGCGGCCTCGACCGCGGCGTTGAGCGCCAGCAGATTGGTCTGCCGCGCGACCTCGTCGATGACTCCGATGATGTCGGAAATCTTGCCCGAGGATTCGTCAATCCGCGCCATGGCCTCGACCGCTTTGGCCACGACCTCGCTGCCGCGTTCGGCGACCGTGCGCGTGCTCCCGGCCGAAGTATTCGCTTGCTGGGCGTTCTCGGCGTTCTTCTTCACCGTCGTTGCGATTTGCTCCACGGAGGCAGAAGTTTCTTGCAGGCTGGCAGCCTGCTCCTCGGTGCGCTGCGACAGATCCGTGGTGCTGGTCGAGATTTCGCCCGAGGCGCTGGTCACTTCATAGGCAGAGCTGCGGATGGTGTCCTCAAGCTGAGTCATGGTGCCGTTGAAGTTTGCCTTCAGCGCCTGATAGGCCTCCGGGAATGCTTCGGTCAGGCGAAACGTCAGA
This sequence comes from Xanthobacteraceae bacterium, assembly GCA_049677525.1. Taxonomy (GTDB): domain Bacteria; phylum Pseudomonadota; class Alphaproteobacteria; order Rhizobiales; family Xanthobacteraceae; genus BOG-931. Next base: position 451 of record JBAUCK010000090.1, on the reverse strand, counting down.
TCGCCGTCGGAGAGCTTTTGCAGGCCGATGCCAAGCGCGTTTACTGCGCGCGTTTGCTCTTCCCCGATCCGCGCCCGCTCTTGCGCGACTTTCGCCTGAGCCGCAGCTTCCGCCTCGGCCAGCTGGGCCTGGCGATCGGCCTCGACCTTCTGGCGCCGCAGCGCTTCGGCGGCTTCCGCCTGCGCCTTCTCGTCGACCAGCGTCTTGAATCGCTCGATGGCATTGGCCACGTCGCTAATCTCGTCCTTGCGGTCGAGGCCCGGCAGCACCACACTGAAATCGCCACCGGCGATTCGCAGCATCGCCTGTTGGATTTGCCGCAACGGTCCGGCGACGCGGCGCGATACCAGAAACAGCATGCCGCAAACGACAGCGAGCACCGTCGCCAGAACGCCGAGCGAGAGCACGAGACTCCATTCGGCATCGGCTTGCCGGGTCGCCGTGTGCTCTT
>JBAUCK010000089.1:0-7436 GCA_049677525.1 Xanthobacteraceae bacterium | reverse complement strand
CAATGTGTGAACGATGAAGCTGGGACGCTCGCCGACAGCACCTATCCGCTCGCGCGCCGGTCGGCCAGCGAGCGAGCGGATAGGTGCGGCACGCTCATTGAGAGCACCCCTGGTTGGCGAATGCTCCCACCGTGGTAAATCTCGGTATGACGGTCGCCAGCGAAAGGATTTGATCGAAACGCTCGGTTCGAACTGTATTCAGGAAGGCCAGCCACACTCAGAATTCGGCCGCTCGCCCCGACACTTCTGATCCAAGCCCATTCCCCGCGCAAGCCTTGTAAGCTGTCGGGGATTATCGATTAATCGCCGCAGGCCCCTGCGCATCGCGTTTAGCAGTTGAGCAGAGGCGGCGGAGATCGCGTTACTCCAACTGTGGACTTACGGCCGGATAGATGATCGTGCCGTCCCGGCACACGGCGGCGCCGAGAGTCAGGCTCGCCTGGTCAACATGCGATGGTCCCAGGATGTGCATCACACGCTCGCCTTGGCTGAGCAGATAATCGGTGATGATGCGTCGATGGCATCGCCACCACACGGCCTCGGCGCACATGATCGCGCACCGATGCTTGCCGCCGAGCTCCCGCAGTCGCGCAAGGCCTGTGGAGAAGGGCTTCGTCAGCGCATAGTCCGCATAGTTCCGAAAGCCGCGCACCAGCCAATAAGCGTTCGGGGACGGTTCGCCGCCGCGCGCCTTTCCGCGATGGCCGCCAAGTTCCACGATATGCTCATAGCCGATCTGCCACGGGGCCAGCGCTTCGGAAAGACTTTCACCGTTGAATTGAGGATTGGCTCGCGACCGAGGCATCGATCGCACGTCGACGACGAGATCGACGCGCGATTCCTGGAGCAGACCGGCGAATTCGACGATCGTTCTAGTGGAATGCCCTATGGTGAAGAAGGTGTTCGTGTTGGCTCCGACGGAACAAATGGCGCCGAGCTGGCAGTCCGTATCAGCGCAGTTCTATGACTGAAACTGCACTGTCTTAACGGACTTTTCAGGTGCATGATACGCTCGGGCAGGCCTGTTTGCCTCGACGATCCCAAGCGCACTACGCTGCGCGGAAATGCTCATGAAAGACAAGTTCAAGATCGGCGATCATGTGAGCTGGAATTCCGAAGCCGGACGCGTCAGCGGCATCATCATTCGCGTCCACACGAGCGATTTCGAAGACAAAGGCTATACGCACCATGCGAGCGCCAAAGCGCCGCAATACGAGATCAAGAGCAGCAAGACCGAGCACATTGCCTTCCACAAGGGTTCGGTGCTCAGACTTCGCGACTGACGCCCCTGCCAGGCGAGATCGACGACAGAAAGCGATCGCCGATGCCCACCAGCACGAAGCCTCCATCGCCAGAGCCGCTCCGCGCCAGTCTCAGCGACGCAGAAGATCGCATCCGTCTCAACCACTGGATGCCGCCGCAACAGGGAATTTTTCCCCACCTCCGGATCGCGCGACGCTGGGTCAATACCTTGTGGGCGCTGCCGATCGGAGCGGCGGCGCTACTATGCCTGATCGCCCTGGCGCAAAGCCTACGCGAGCTTCCGAGCGTAGCGGCCTTCATCCAAAGCCATCCCGGCATCGCGCAATCAGCGCCATCGATCGACTCGGGCTTTCCCTGGTGGCTGCAGATCCAGCATTTCCTCAACACGTTTTTCATGCTGTTCATCATGAGGGCGGGCCTACAGATTCTGGCCGACCACCCGCGTCTCTATTGGACGCGAGACTGTACGCCAGCGAGCGATTGGTTACGGTTTCAGGTGCCGGTGCCGAAGGACCGCATCTGGACCGCCAAGGATGATTCCGTCACGCTGCCGACATGGCTCGGCATTCCCGGCCTACGCCATACGCTTGGGCTGTCGCGCTGGTGGCACTTCGCGGTCAATCTCTTGTGGCTGATCAACGGCATCGCGTTAACTTCCACACAATCCATCAGCTTGCATTTGATGCAGCTCTCGTTGACTACGTAGGTCAATTGAGCATCCTCTCAGCAGATCGCGGTGGTGAACTCATTCGCGATGTCCGTCCTCGCGGCGCTTGCTCTTCGGCTGAAAATGGACGCAGAGGAGACCAGCGTCGTCCGGCTCGATCGGTACGCCGAACAGCAGGCATTCGAGGGCCGATCGGCTCGCGCTCGTCGAGTCGCAGTACATTTCTCCACCGAGGTACGCGCAGTCCTGGCACACACCAAAGTGCCGATGCGCTCCACTCGCAGCTATAGTGGTCAGCACATGGTAGCTACCGCAATCGCCCGCATCGTGAAGCGAAGGCGTGCGCTCCTCCCGGTGCGTCGATTGCCTACGGCAATGGAGGAAGCGCCATGCCCATCGCACCGACCCTGCAAAGATACCTGGATCAGAACGTCACGTACGAGGTGATCCCGCACGAGCCGACAATGTCGTCGACACGCGTTGCCGAGGCCTGCCATATCTCCGGCAACCGCGTAGCCAAAGGCATTGTGCTTCGCCGCGACGGCGGCTACCTGTTAGCTGTGCTTCCGGCCTCCCACCGCATCCACCTGCAAGACCTGCGAATGCAACTCGATGACAACGTCGAATTGGCGACTGAAGACGAGATTGCGCAGCTATTCTGCGACTGTGCCCGTGGCGCTGTTCCGGCGATCGGCGAGTGCTACGGGCTCGAGGTCATCGTTGACGACCGCATCGACACGCAACCCGATGTTTATATGGAAGGCGGTGACCACGCCACGGTCATCCATGTGGACCGCGGGCAGTTCGCACGAATGAACGTGAACGCCCAGCACGGCCGCTTTAGCGCGCACGATTGAAGGCTCTGTCGCTGGATTCCACCTAGGACCCCGACGGCCACGAACTCAGTTTCGCTCGGCCTTTGCTTCCGGTTTCCGTTAGCAGTTCGAAGAGTCAAGCCATTCCAAAAGTCGCTGGGAGAGCGTATGGTACTCCGATAATCCGCTGAACCTGAGGCAATCATGCAGTTCAGGACAATCGGACTACTGTTGCTCGGCGCGATGGCGCTTCCCACCTCCGGGACGGCACAAACCACCCCCGTTCCACCGGCAATTACACGAACAGTGGTCGCCGCAACCAAACTGCCGACCGTCACGGACGTGCCGCTCTATTTCAAAGCGGTGAGCATCACCCTTCAACCGGACCAGAAGAGCGGCGTGTCGGCGGCCAACGGCATCGTCTACCAGATGTCAGGATCGACCGAGGTCGCGCTCGATGGCGAGGCCAAAATGCTCAACGCCGGAGAGGGCCTTTTCATTGCCGGCGGAAAGACCGCGACGCTGACGGCGAGCAGCGGAGGGCCATCTACTTTCCTCCACTTCTTCCTTGCTTCCCTTGTCGATGTGGGTGGGCCTGCCGAGACGGCACCTGCCTCCGTAACAGAATTATATCGCACAACGAATCCAATCCCGGACCTGAAGCCAGGCGGTTATGATCTCAATCTCACCCGAGTCACGTTTCCGGCGCGGATGCCCTCCAACCCGCCACACCATCGGTCAGGCGCCGCTCTATACTTTATCATCTCCGGCACCGGGGCCAACACGATCGACGGTAAGACAGAAGCAAGGGGACCGGGTTCCTTGATCTATGAACCTTACGCCCTCGTGCACCAATGGGGAAACCCAGGCAACGAGCCGTTGATATTCTTGGCCTTCAACCTCAATCCGGAAGGTGCGGCAGCCGTGCTGCCGGGCGCACCGGCAAAGCCTCAATAGCTGATGGCGGGCGGCCCACCGCAGCCGGCGGGGGATGCTTGTGACGCTCGCTCTCGGCCGCTGGTTTTGGCGAACGTGAAACATACTCCGGCTCGATCGCCATATTTTGAGCGTGCGACCGGCGTGGAAGCGCCATGTGCAACTATGTTCGGAGTTTTGAACCTGACGATTACAATTCACTAATAGACGCGGTGTTGAGCGTGCTTCGATGCCCGCTTGAGGAACCGATTCTTGCAAAAAAGCGAGGGTACGATTGAGGGTAGCGACAAAAGCGCGCAACAGAAAAATCTTTCAGCGGCAGCCAGATAGGCGTTCAGTGTGACGCCCTCCACTGCACCAACATCAAACTTCCTCTTTGAGTTGACTCTCTACCTCTGACGGCGTCCCGACGCATTGCTACGTCCGTCCAATGTCCGCTTTTGATGATGGGACCCACCGAATTCTGACGGGACCGACCGATTTACTTGAGCGGTTCATCGCGGCTTTTAAACGGCAGGGCGACACAAATCGTTCTGCTGTCGTACTCACGTTGTACGAGTGATCAACGTCGCATCTACTTCCAAGCAATGTCTGCAATGGATCCAATAATGGAAATCAGTGCGGCATGGAGGCGTCCGCTACGGGCCAATCGTGGCCGTCACATCTTAACGTCGCTGACCTGAATGGTGGGCTGGGTGTTGGTGTAGTTGGGAATGTCGGCCATGATCGCCTGCGCATGCGGAGCGAAAGCGGTCTGGAAGGCGTCGGTCGAGTCGAAATAGAGGTGGCCCATGGCGACGTAGGTCGCGGGCGCCCCGGGCGCACCGCCGTCAATGCCCTCTTCAACCGCCATACGCTTGCAAGCAGGGCCAAGCTTCTGTTGCACCATCGGCATGTGCCGATTGAGATAATAATTCATGTCGAACTTGCAGCCCGCCGTGTTGGGGTAGAGCACGCTTACCTTAATCAATTTTTTCTCCTCTGATGATTTTGAAACGTACATTAGGCGGCAGGGTAGTGTCCCGCTGAGTGGAAATCAATCAACCAGCGAGTGCCGATCGCATGGACGGATTGTCACTTTGGAGGCCGTCGTCCCTGATTCATCTGTCCGGGGTTTTGCGAGGGCCGCTACTGTGGACGACGGGTGGCGGTTCTATACGGCCCGCGGGAGCATTTCGCGTGCCGCCAATGCTACGGCCTGGCTTATGCAAGTCAGCAAGAATCTCTTCGTGAGCGTGGATTGTTAAAAGCATAAGGAATCTTAATCCGCTTGGGAGCAAAACCAAACCTTTTCGAGCTATTTCCGGAAAAGCCGCCGCGCATGCATTGGCGGACCTACGAACGGTTGCATCGGGCATATGAGATCGCTAAAGAACGATGTTTTCAGGGCCTCCTGGGAGGCGTCAGTAGACCTTAGGATGACACCAACCCTACCGGTAAAGCGCTCGTCAACTGGTTTGGCTCGCGGTGTTCGCTGCAAAGCGAGCTTTCTATAGCTTTGCAATTCGGAAAACTCGATTTGGAGCACGCCGCTCAAATCAGCGGCTACGATATTCCACCACATATCACTGCCCTCGACGCTCTGCTGAAGAAAGACATGAGCGATGAGGACCTCGCCGATTTGGAATATCAGTTCAGAGTGGTCTATACGTTCGACAACGCATCAAAAGGTAAATCTCACATACAGTTCGTGAGCCCAGATTCTGCTGAAGGTAAAGGTATTCACAACGTATTACAGAAATACAAAATCGCCGATGAGTTATATCGGTACAAGCCAGGAGATGTCGTTAGACTCGTGCGTAAGGTTACCAGAAAGTCTTTCTCAATGAGCGATCCTTCAGCCGGACGGTCATTCTGCGGATACGAGCTCAAAAGGAAATCGAGTCGTTTCTGAAAGAGTGGCGATATTTTCAGCCCGATTGGCCGTTAATTCGATCTCAACGGAGTCGGAGATTTTCGAGCCTCACGCTATCAATGCTCTTTAAGGAATCTACAGCATCGCGGGCATCGGCACTTCGTCGCATTCAGGACGGCGAACATTTGCAACTCGCCTGAACGCAAAGGGCGTCGGAATGCGGACAATCCAGAAGCTGATGGGGCATCGCCACATAGGAACAACCGCCTTGTATTGCGACGTAACCGACGATGTCATGAGGAACGCAGTGGAGTTGGTCTAAGCCGGGCGGGTTCAGCGGCCGCTTTACCCCCGAAAGCGGACATCAATTGCGACTGCCGGAATGTCCGCTTTGGGCCAATAGGCGACATCGCCTGCTCATCGATCACGTCGTCCGCCGCCATTAGAGCCTAAGCGAATGTCTGCCGTGGGAAATGCCGTGGAGGTGGCGTTTTACATGCGGCGATATCCCCGCCATATGCAGCGTTCAGGCGGCAGTTTTATCTAATGTCTTCCGTTTACCGTCAGTCGCGCGCCCGAGCAGTTGCATCAGGTCCCTAACCTGGATGCTTTCGAGCGAACGCACGGCATCCTTGATCTCCCGGCACAGCCCTTCGTCGACGCGGCCGGCGACGAGCCTATCGAACTTCTCGACGGAGTCTTCCCATGTGAACGGACGGGAAGCGAGGCCCGGAAAATCCTGAACTTCGTGCTCAATCACTCTGCCGTCCTGTAACCGGACCGTGATCTTGGCGGGCATCTTCGCGGGATATTGCTCGGTGAATTCCTGGTCCGGCCGGACCGACACCTTCTTGAGAAGCTGCTGCACGTCGGCGCGCATGATGCGGTCCGGCTCGAATTGCGCCGGCATCACATCGCCGTCAAGCAACGCCACCGCGAGCAAATATGGCAGGCTGTGATCCGCCTGTTCCTTGGTGCGAATGACTTTGTCCACGCCATAGAGGCCGCCGCCGGCAAAATCGTAGGCGATCCGGATCACGTCGGCCTCGATCGAAACCACCGTATCGGGGTCGAATTTGTTCTGTCTGACGAGTTCGACCATGCAATGGACCGCGGATTGCGTGTGGATCATGGAGTTGTACTTTTTGATGGTGCTCTCCAAAACGCCCTCGTAACCTTGCTTATCCCAGTCGATGCGTATCTGCATGTGCAGCAGGTTGTCGATGCCATTGGGGCCCTCGATCACCTGCAGCGGTCCCTCCACGCCGCGACGGGCAAGAAACAGCGCGTTCATCGCGGCAAGCGCCGATTGCGCCGAGGCGAGACCTTTCCACTGCGATAGCGGCTTCGCCCGTATGACGGCGAAGGAAGCATCACTGGCTGCTGCCATGGCGATGGCGTTTGCGATCTGCGGCTCACTCAAGCCGAGCAGCCGGCCCGCGGCGGCATTAAGCGAGAAAGCGAGTTGCGCGGTGTGGTCGAAGCCGCGCGTCATGAAGTTAGCGTGATCGACAAAGCGCGACTGCACTGTGTACGACAGCGCTACCGCAAGCATCAGGTCGCGGCCGCTGCCGCCGACATACTCAGAAATAGTCAGCGCCACGCCAAAGTTATCGGCTGTGTGGCAGGTCTCAGTCGGCGCCAAAAAGTTGTCCATGAAATCGACGTAACGCACCAGCGCGGTATGCCAGAACGCCGCGAAGATCGGGTTGGCTTTGCCGCCGCCGATCAGCGCGCACGGGCCGTCGCCGCCGAAATCCGCGACTTGCGCGCGGCAGGCCTCGACCGGGCCGGCGCCCAAGGCGGCGATACAGCAGCCGAGCGAGTCCAGAATGTGCACCGGCAACTGCTGGCGCGACTGCGCCGAGAGATCGGCGAACGAGGCGCGAGCGGCATATTT
>JBAUCK010000088.1:0-5911 GCA_049677525.1 Xanthobacteraceae bacterium | reverse complement strand
CGGCAAATCAATTTCCGGCTGCGCGACTGGGGCATTTCGCGGCAGCGCTATTGGGGCTGTCCGATTCCGATCATCCATTGCGACAAATGCGGCATCGTCGCGGTGCCGGAAAAAGATCTGCCGGTGACCTTGCCCGAGGACGTGACGTTCGACCGGCCGGGCAATCCGCTCGATCATCATCCGACCTGGAAGCACGTGAACTGTACGCAATGCGGCGGCAAAGCGCGGCGCGAGACCGACACGATGGATACGTTTGTCGACTCGTCATGGTATTTCGAACGCTTCACCGATCCGTGGATCACCACCGCGCCGACCGACCGGCCGATGGTCGACGATTGGATGCCGGTCGACCAATATATCGGCGGCATCGAGCACGCGATCCTGCATCTGCTCTATAGCCGCTTCTTCACCCGCGCGATGAAAATGACCGGCCATGTCGGACTGGAAGAGCCGTTCGCCGGCCTCTTCACCCAGGGCATGGTCGTGCACGAAACCTATCGCACCAAAAACGGCGACTGGGTCGCGCCGGCCGAAGTGAAGATCGAGGCCGAGGGCGATGCGCGGCGCGCGACGCTGCTTTCGACCGGCGAGCCGGTCGAAATTGGCGCCATCGAGAAAATGTCGAAGTCAAAGCGCAACACCGTCGATCCCGACGAGATCATCGGCGATTACGGCGCCGACGTCGCACGCTGGTTCATGCTGTCGGACTCGCCGCCCGACCGCGACGTGGAATGGACCGAGCGCGGCGTTCAGGGCGCCTCACGCTTCGCGCAACGGCTGTGGCGGCTCGTCGGCGAAGCGGGCGATATCGCCAAGACGGCACCGGAAACACGCCCGGTGCAGTTTTCCGCGGCCGCGGCGGGCTTGCGCAAAGCGACCCACACCGCGCTCGCCAAAGTCAGCGATGACATCGAAAAGCTGCACTTCAATGTTTGTGTGGCGGCCATCTACGAATTCGCTAATAAGCTCAATGAGATAATTGGCGATATCGGGTCCGATTTGGGGGTTGAGCCGGGGTCGAAAGAGGGGGCCGTTTCCACGCCTGATTTTCGTTGGGCCATGCGGGAAGCGGCTGATGTTCTTGTGCAATTGTTCGCGCCGATGATGCCGCATCTCGCCGAGGAGTGCTGGGCCGCGCTCGGGCATAAAGGCCTGGTCGCCGAAGCCGCCTGGCCGAAGGCTGAGCGCGAGCTTCTGATCGAGACCACAATTACGCTGCCGGTGCAGGTCAACGGCAAGAAGCGCGCGGAGGCGACCGTCGAGCGCGACGCGAGCAACGCCGAAATCGAGGCTGCCGTTCTGGCTCTCGATGAGGTAAAAAAGGCGCTGGAAGGCAAGGCACCGAAAAAGGTGATTGTCGTGCCGAAACGGATCGTCAATGTCGTGGTCTGAGCGCAGAAGCTTGAGCATCCTAGTGCGGCTCGCCGTCGTCATCGTTGCGGCGGGGCTGACGGCAGGCTGCTTCCAGCCGCTTTACGGGCGCAACCCCGCCGCGCCCGAGGCCGACAGCGTGCGCGACAAGCTCGCCGAAGTCGAAATTCCCATCATCCCGACACGCCAGGGCTCGCCCGAGGCGCGCATCGCGGTCAGCATGCGCAACGCGCTGCAATACAATCTCAATGGCAACGCCGGCGCCAATGCGCCGACCCATCGTCTGACGATGACGGTTGCGGCGACGTCACTGACGGTGATCGTCGATCCCGTCAGCGGCCGGCCGACGGCCGATATCGACGGTGTCGCCGTGAATTATCAGCTGACCGAAATCGCCACCGGCAAGATCGTGCTCAGGGATAGCGCCTATTCGCATGTCGGGGTCGACTCCCCAGGTCCAGAACAGCGCTTCGCCCAGCAGCGCGCCAAGCGCGATGCCGAGGACCGCGCCGTGCTGACCGTCGCCGAGGCGATTCGCAACCGGCTGGCCTCCTATTTCGTCGCCGGGACGTGATAGGTTTCGCCGTCTGATTTTCCGCAGCAGCTGTTTTCTTTTCCGGTTCCCGATCTAGATATCGATCATGGTCGCGATCAAAGCCGCCAATGTCGACGCCTTCATCGCGCGCCCCGATCCGACGCGGCCCGTGGTGCTCGTTTTCGGCCCGGACGCGGGCCTTGTCAGCGAGCGCGTCAATGCTTTGGTCAAGACTTCCGTCGACGACGTCAACGATCCGTTCGCGCTGGCGCGCCTCGAAGGCGAGGACGTGACCGCCAATCCGGCCCGGCTTGTCGAGGAGGCGCAGACCATCCCACTGTTCGGCGGCCGCCGCGCGGTGTGGGCGAAGGCTTCCGGCCGCAATATCGCGCCGGCGGTCGAGGCGCTCCTTGGCGTCGATATCGTCGATTGCCGCATCATCATCGAGGCCGGCGATTTGCGGCGCAATGCACCGCTGCGCGTGCTGTGCGAGCGCGCGAAAAATGTCGCGGCGCTGCCCTGCTATGCCGACAGCGAACGCGACCGCGCGCAATTGATCGACAGCGAAATGCGCTCGGCCGGGCTCGCGCTGGCACCGGACGCGCGCAATCTGCTGATCCCCTTGCTCGGCGGCGACAGGTCAGCCTCACGCAGCGAACTGAATAAGCTCTTGCTCTATGCTCATGGCCAAAAGCAGGTCGGCGTCGACGACGTCATGGCGGTCGTCTCGGACGCTTCGGCGCTGGCGCTCGACGATATCGTCGATGCCGCTTTTTCCGGCCGGCCGGCGGAGCTTGAGACGCAACTCGGCAAGGCACGCACCGCGGGCACCAATGCCGGATCGATCCTGTTCGCCGCACAGCGTCAGGTGGCGCAGCTGCACAAATGGCGGCTCGCGATCGAGGACGGCGCGCCGTTCTCGATCGATTCCGTGCAGCCGCCGCTGCATTTTCGCCGCAAGGATCTTATCGGCGCGGCGCTGAAGGCCTGGAGCGCCGCGCGGCTTGCCATGACAATGGCGGAACTTGCCGATGCGGTGCTGGATTCGCGGCAGAGACCTCTGCTCGCCGACACCATCGCCGAGCGCGCGCTGCTCGCGATCGCGGCCAACGGACGGCGCAGCGCGGCCTAACCTCTTTGCCGGATCACTGCACCATCCGCGCATTGGCGCGCACGACCCACATCTTGCCCGCCGCAGTGGCTAGCATGTCGTGAATGACCTGATCGAACCGTTCGTGCGCGGCGTGATTTTCCATCATGGCGTTGCGCATCGCCTCGGCATCGAACGGCTCGGCGCGCAGGCTTCGGCGCACATCGTCCTGCGACAGGCGAAGATCGGCCTGCGCCGTCGCGATCTTGATGGCGTCCTCGCGCAGCTGCTCGCGCATGACATCGCTATCGGCCGGCGGCAAGCTCTCCGCGATGCGATCAAGCCGGCCGACCAGATTATGATCAATCCGCGTCACTTGCGTCAGCGGCACCGTGCCCGTGTAGCGATAGGCGACCGCCCCGGCCGCGCCGACAAAAAACAAGTTCAGGGCCAACGAGCCCAGTAACAGCCAATGCACACGTGTACCGTCGTCAATTCTGGGAAGTACCGACATCGTCGCCCTCGCTTTTTCGAGCGTGACTTTTGAGAAAAATCCTGCCCCGCAAGCTGGGGGAACTGGGATTTTCTTCCAAGGAGCCACGCAGATTCCCAGGAGCACAGTCCGCCCTCAACCGCAGGCGACCAAGCTCCAAGTCAGCATTGGCCCCGTAATCGTTGAGAACGGCGGGTTGCAAGGGCCTAAACGGGACGTAAACACGCCCTCCGTCGAACTGATGTCAGGTCGGATTTTCGAGACTGAAGGTCTCGGAATCGTCGTCATAAGCGAAGACTTCGGCGAAACGTCCCCAGGCGATCACCGCGCGCAGCGTGTGCTCGGCGTCTTCCGTGCTCATGTGATCTTCCAGCTCGTCGAGGAAGCGACGTTTCGGCGCCACGTGATTGGTGCGCTCCTGAAGCACGCGGCGGATATGCGTGGCGAGCGGAACCTGGGCGAGCAACTGCCGCGCAAACAGTTTCTTGCGGTCGTCGGTCGCCATCTCGACGAATTGCTTGCCGATATCGGTGAGCCTGATGTCGCCGCCTTCGATCTCCGCCAGACGGAACATCTGCAGCGATTCCGCGACCGGCAATAGCTCGTCGGATTCCATCGCAAGCTCGTCGGCGAGCACCGGCAGGTCGGCCTTGCCGTTGAACGGCGCCGCGCTGAGCGTCTCCATAAGACCGGACATCAGATTGGCCGACACCCGCGGCAGTACCGTATTCATCGTTGCGGCGGGCACCGCGCCGAACTGCGTCGGCGCGGCTTTGCGCGCGGTCATCGCCACATAGATCTTCTCGACCATGTCGTGGAATTGCGGATCGAGCCGGTTGCGCGGCTGTTTCAGATCGACGGGAATATCGCTGATGATGCGACCCGGATTGGAGGAGAACAGCAGGATGCGGTCGCACATCAGCACCGCCTCCTCGATATTATGCGTGACCAGGATCACGCCCTTGATCGGCAGCTTGCCCTCGCCCCACAGTTCGAGAAAGTCCGTGCGCAAGGTCTCGGCGGTGAGCACGTCGAGCGCGGAGAACGGCTCGTCCATCAGCAGAATGTTCGGATGCACGACGAGCGCACGGGCGAAGCCGACGCGCTGGCGCATGCCGCCAGACAATTCGCGCGGAAAAGCGGACTCGTAACCGTCAAGTCCGATCAGGTCGATCGCCGCCAGCGCCCGCTTGCGGATTTCCGCCTGCGGCAGACCGAGCGCCTCGAGCCCGAGCTGCACGTTTTCCAGAACGGTGAGCCACGGGAACAGCGCGAAGGATTGAAACACCATGGCGATGCCCGGCGCCGGCGCATTCACCGGCTGGCCGAGATAAGTGACGGAGCCGCCGGTCGGCTGGCTGAGCCCCGCGATCAGCCGCAGCAAAGTCGATTTGCCAGATCCCGTGCGGCCCAGCAGACCGACGATCTGGCCTTGATTGAGCGCAAGCTCGACGCCGTCGAGCACCAGATGCTCGCCGCCGTCGGCGCGCGGAAACGACTGACGCAGGCCATGAATATCAAGCAAAGTGGCGGTCATGCTGAGATCCTTTGCGATCCTCATCCCAGGCGGAATTTGCGCTCGGCGTAGTAGTAAAGCGGACGCCAGAACAAGCGATTGATGACGACGACGAACAGGCTCATCACGGCAATGCCAAGCACGATCTTATGAAAGTTGCCGGCATCGGTCTGCTGCGCAATATAGGCACCAAGCCCGTCGGCTTGCAGATGCACATTGCCCCAGGATGCGACCTCGGCGACGATGCTGGCGTTCCACGAACCGCCCGACGCCGTGATCGCGCCGGTCACATAATAAGGCAGCACCGCGGGCAGCGCGATGCGCCGCCACCACAGCCAGCCGCGCACCCGCAAATTCACACCGACGGCCCGCAGCTCGTTGGGAATGGCGGAAGCGCCGGCGATGACGTTGAACAGAATGTACCATTGCGTGCCGAGGATCATCAGCGGGCTGAGCCAGATATTCGGGCTGAGCCTGAAGGCGACGATCATCGACACCACGATCGGAAACAACAGATTGGCCGGAAAGGCGGCGAGGAATTGCGCCACCGGCTGAACCATATTGGCAACGCGCGGCCGCACGCCGACCCAGACGCCGATCGGAACCCAAATGACGCTCGCAATGGCGATCAGCACGACGACGCGAGCGAGCGTGGCAACGCCGAGCACCAGGGTCGTCATCACGTCGGCAAGCGTGATGCCCTCGATAGCAAAGCTGACGATTTGCCATAAGGCGATGGCCGCGAGCGCAAAGACGATCAGGCCGGCTTGAAAGGCAAATCGGCCTTGTGCAATCGAGCCCGATCGGGGCACGAACCCGGTCTTGTCGGGCCGCAGCGGACGGAAGGTGAGCTGCCACAGCGCCGCGAATGGCGTGATCAACCGCTCGATCAAGCGCGACCGCCGC
>JBAUCK010000087.1:0-2061 GCA_049677525.1 Xanthobacteraceae bacterium | reverse complement strand
AAGACAAGGCAAAAGCTTTGTAAGCGAATTAAAGCACGGGCTCGGCGCTCGGATCAATCCAGCACGAACCGCACCATCCATGAAATGGCCGCCTGACAGGCGCGTCAAGGGCGCGCCAATTGCTCACAGCCGTCACTCGGTGTCGGTGATCGACTTGGCGCTTCTCGGGTCCGGTACGTCATATGACGCACCGATATCGCGGCCCGAACGGCTTCCGTTCGAGCGCGCCATTCGCTTTTCGTTCGCGTTGAAAGCACGTGCGATCGCATTTTAGGATCAGCGCGCTTTCGGACAGCACGTCGCGGCGCAGTCTGAAAATTCCTTGTGATGCTATGATGGCTAATAAACTGAACCCGCCGGGGGCCGAATCCTCCTTCGGCGGGTTTTTTTACGCGTGTCGTTCGTGTCGGCCACTCCGTCAATCGTGAAGCGGTCGCCGACAATTTGCGGAGCCGACGTAACCGGTCGTGTCGGGTGTGCCACCAAATAATGGAATGAACGGAAATGCCGGCCTGTGCTTGCCGGGCGACTTCTGATCGGAGGAATCGCAAATGATAATGACCAATCGAACAGACAAACTAAAGCACGAGCAGCGGCGCTTGATACGTGCGTTATTTCAAGCCGGTCGCTACCCTGACCACCCAATCAACCGCTCCCGACGGTATGGCGCGCCCTGATCGAGAGGCCGCCATCGACTGAGCTACTCCGCTCGAAGCATACCGCGGCGACACGCTGGCCTTGCGCGCCAAATCGACGGGCGTGGCGGTGGCACCTTTGGTTGCTAAATCGCGACGGACGAATTCTTCCTCAAGATCGGCGGTCGAGACTAAAAGCTCGGCGAGCTGCCGATAGCACTTGGCGAAGGGTGCCGATGTCGTGTCATTCGCCAATAGCTCACAACGGGAAGCTTGGCTGCGGCAACGCTCTGCGGCCGCCAGAAGGTCAAACATTACTCGCGCCCCGTTCGCTGACCGAGCGCAAAGTATCGTCGTCGCTTCCCTCGATGACAAGTTTGGGTTGTGGATAACAGTTCTTATTGGGGTGTGGCCCCGACCGAAATGTTTCCGAGGCACACCGGCCAGGGCCACTGAGCGGGTTTGGCCGAAGATGGAAAGCCGACACCGCGCTCCGCCAGTAACAACCCCGACGACGCACTGACATTCATCAAAACTCTTGCCGCCTATCGGGAGCGGTTGATTGGGTGGTTAGGGTGTCGTGTGCGATCGCGAACCCCTGCGCCGCCGCATACTCACATGCGCTGCTCGAACAAGGCCCAGGGCTGTGCCGCGAAACAGGTTGCGCGATGGATGAAGTAACGGACACACCAGAGCACCAGCCCGAATGCTGAGAAGAGCCGGCGCTCTGGGCAGGGCTTCGGCAGAATAACCCGGTGCCGGCCAACAGAGTCCTGATAGAGCTCTCCGAAGCGCAAGTCGATCGGGCTGCTTCAAATCGTTGCCTCCGTGCGCGGATACGATGGTCGTACCAATGCCGAAGTCGGACTGCGTCGCGCCTGCAACATTGGGGTCGACAACCTCCGCGCAATCGTCGGCGTAATAAATGCGCCTCGGGCCAATCCACCGCGCGGGCCGCGTGAAGCGAGCGAGCGGAACTCTCTAACTTGTGCCGCACCTATTCGTTCGCTCGCTGGCCGGCCGGCGCGCCCCCAGGTAGCGCTGTAGCCGGTCGGGCCAGCCCTGCCGATAATTTTGACCAGCCTCTGTGCGTCGCCCGCAACTCGGGGGCACACACGGTCTATGATGGTCGCAGCACCGCCGGCGCGCGCATGTTTCGCGCCCGTGCGGGTCAGCTTGCGTGGCGTTCGCCGCTGCGCCTCTCGCGTGGCGTGATGGCCTCAGCCCCGAGCGCGCATGTGGCGAGCCAGGAAAGCTTTAATCGCCTGCGCCACGGTGTTATCCCCGTCGAGATAGCCCTCGTGGACGAGGCGATCGACTTGCGCTTCGGAGAGCTCTACCAGGACCAAGTGGGCGCCGCGTCTCTTGCGCGCGCGATGTGCCTTCACCCTTGTCGTGGAGGTGGAACGGGTCTCGGTCACAGCGA
>JBAUCK010000086.1:0-5186 GCA_049677525.1 Xanthobacteraceae bacterium | reverse complement strand
CTGCCGGCTCCGCAGCAACAACCGGCGCCCGCGCCCGCTGCGCAGAGCAGCACGCCGCCGCTCGACAGTTCGGAAATCGCGATGCTGATGAAACGCGGCCAGTATTTTATGGAGAGCGGCGACATTTCGTCGGCGCAACTGTTGTTCCGGCGGGCCGCTGAAGCCGGCAGCGCGCAAGGCGCGTTCGCTCTCGCCTCAACCTATGACTCGCATTACCTCGCCGCGCATCAGGTCATCGGCGTCGCCGGCAACGACGCGAAAGCGCGCATCTGGTATCAGCGCGCTTTGGATCTGGGATCGCCGGACGCCAAAGGCATGCTCGCGCAGCTCGGCGGCAGATAGGCGAGCGGCAACGCCGCCCGCACGCGTAGCGAATTTACCGGCTCGATTGGCTCTGACGGTCGGCGCGCCATTGCAGAAATTCGCGAAATAAGGCTTCGCGGTCGGCGCCGTTGCCCGGCGGGTGCGCCTGGCGGCTCAGGAAGTCGTTGAAATCAGTCTGCTGCGCCGTCGTTTCCTGCTTCTGCAGCTTGTTCAGCATGTCCTGCGCGACGCTGAACCGGGTCCAGCCCGGAACGGTCGCGGCCAGATTGGTGTCGGCCCATTTCGGGTGAAACGGCGGGTGCTGCAGTTTGTTGAAATTGTTGAACAGATATTGCACGAGGCGCTCCACCTTGTGGTAGCGGTCCGAGCCCTGCGGCCAGTTATAGACCGCCAACACCGCCGGCACGGCAATCGTGTCGATGCGGTCCTTGCCCTCCAGCAAAGTCGGGTAGTCCTGCTTGTTGAATTCGCCCAGCGTGTAATAATCCTCGAATTCATGCGTGAACGGAATGTTCACGAGATGCAGGCCCGAATTGGCCGGGATCTTCGAGAAAAAGTCGATGGGCTTGGGAATGACGCGGGCGATCGCGTCGATCTCGCCCGCCTGCAGCTTCTGCAATGCGCTCGGTTGATCGATCAGAACCTGATTGACCTCGATACCGAGCCGCTGGAACACGATGGTGCCGGTGAGGCTTGCGCCGGTGCCGGCCGGGCCGAAATTAACCTTCTTGCCGCGCAGGTCTTGGAGAGACTGGATGTTATCGCGCGCCAGGATATGCAATTCCGAGATCGGCAGCCGGATGATGTAGTCGATGCGCTGCTCGAGATTTGGCGTTTTGCGGACCGTGCGGAAATACTCGAAAACATCGGACTGGGTGATGGCCGCATCGACGCCGTGAAGATAGAGTAGATCGTCGAGATTTGACGCCGCGCCATATGAGACGATCGGAAGGATGCGGAAATTGTCACCGTCGTTGAGCGCCGATGCCATTTCGTCGACGAGCCGCATATAGGTCCCGGATAACAAACCGCCGACAATGCCCACCGTCCAGCCGTTCTTTTGGGCCCGCATCGTGGCGTCGGTGCCGCCGCCGACTATGGATTTCGGCACCGTCTGGGCGGATGAGGTGACGACGCTGAAAAAGGCGACGATCCACACAAAAAACGAGCAAATAACAAAGATGCGTGTGCGCATGGCCCCGACTCTACTCCGCTACACAGGAACAGGACAAACTTGACCCCTTGTACACGGATTTCATCCGCGAATTGTGGCAGTGCTGGGACGAGCCGGGATTTTTAGACTTAGTTACCGGAACTTCGGTCTGAAAGTTCCGGTTCGCAACCGTTTTCGCATTTTAACTTTCTGTCACGAATTCGCTTGATCTCTTTACAGCATGACGCGATCTCGTCACAAAACCTCGCCAAAGAGAATGCCTGACTATCGTTAACTTGAGCCACCGGATCGAGACATTTGGAAAGATCCTGATTTTTATGTTTGGTTTTCAGCCTAGCTGATGAAGCGGGCCGAAAGCGATTGATCAGCCGAGCGACCCGCTTCGGGGTCGGGGGAGAAGTTAAATGCTGAAAAGATGTACTGCCGCGCTCGCGGCAAGCCTGATCGCGCTCGCGGTGCCGGGCGCTCACGCGCAGACCGTGCAGCCTTGGCCGACCCGGCCGGTAACCATGATCGTCCCCTTCGCGGCCGGCGGCCCGACCGATGTGGTCGGCCGTATCCTGGCGCAGCGGCTGGGCGAAGTCCTCGGGCAGCAGGTCATCGTCGAGAATCTCGGCGGCGCCGGCGGCATGGCCGGCGCGCAAAAGATCGCGCAAGCGAGGCCGGACGGATATCAGATCCTGCTCGGCACCGTCGGCACCCAGGCCTATAGCCAGACGCTTTACAAGGCGCCGCTCTACAATTCGCTGACCGACTTCACGCCGGTCGCGCTTGTCGCCGAACAGCCGCTGGTCCTGGTGACCCGCAAGGACTTCCCGGCGAAAAACCTGCAAGAGTTCACAGCCTACGTGAAGGCCAATGCCAGCAAGCTGTCGTTCGGCTCGGGCGGCGCCGGTTCGTCGACCCATCTCGGTTGTCTGCTGCTCAATGCGGCGATCGGCGTCGACGTGCAGCATGTGCCTTACCGCGGCTCGGCGCCGGCGCTGCAGGATCTGATCGCGGGCCGCATCGACTATCTCTGCGATGCCGTCTCGACGGAACTGTCGCCGATCCAGGCCGGCAGCGTGAAGCCGATCATGGTCCTGTCGGCGCAACGCTCGGCCGTTTTGCCGGCACTGCCGACGGCGCAGCAGGAAGGCCTCAAGGGATTTGAAGCCAATAATTGGATCGCCTTGTTCCTGCCGCGCAACGCGCCGGCGCCGATTGTCGAGCGCCTGCGGAACGCCACGGTAGAGGCGATGAAGACGCCGGCCCTGCGTAAGCAAATGGAGGCGATCGGCACCGATCTCGTGGCGCCCGACCGCACCTCTTCGGTCTATCTGAAAAATTTCGTCGCCAGCGAAGTCAAGAAATGGGCCGGGCCAATCAAGGCCAGCGGCGTATCCGCCGACTGAAGCATAATCGTTTCAGACTGAGCTATTGCGGAAGACAGGGGTGACGCCGGCACAGCCCGTCGTCACCCCTCTTGTTATTTTGAGCCGTGCAGTGGCAGGCGGTGCGCGCGCGCTGCAACCGCTGATTCCAGGCCGTAGTTTCCGTCATCCCCGGTTGGGATGGCGGTGCGATGAGCTTGACCAATATAAAATGTCCCTGCGCCTGGCGCCGCGTTGGTAGTCGGCTGCTCCCCGGCCGCGAGCCAGTCCGTCAGCCAAGTCGTCGTCTTCGGCGACAGCACGATCGATAGCGGCTGGTATCGCAACGCCGCGCCGAACTCGACCAATCCGACTTGCAATACCGACTTCGCCATCGCGGTGACGCAGGGCGGCGGCACGGCGACCACCAATCCCGGGCCGGTCAACTCGCAATTGCTGGCCGGCTTTTTCGGCCTCACCGCCAATCCGGCGAATACGCCCGGCGGCACCGATTACGCGACCGGCGACGCGCGCAACGCCCAAACCAATACCGGTCTCGCCAACAGTCTGCAGGCCCGGTGCCCACCGTCACGCAGATCAGCGACTATCTCGCCGCGAATGGCGGCGTCGCCAACCCGAACGCGCTTTATCTGATCAGTTCGGGCGGCAACGACATTTCATTTGCCACGGGAAATCTGCCGGCGGGCTCGCAAGCCTATGTCGTCACCGCCGCCACCGATCTCGTCGCCGCCATCGTCCAGCTGCAAGCGGCGGGCGCGCGCACCTTCGTCATCCCGATACGCCGCAGTCCTTCGGCGGCGCCACCACCGAGGCGTTGCGCGCGACCTACAACACGACGCTGTGGCAAGGCCTTGCCGCCGCCATGTCAATTTCGTTCCCGCCGATATCAATGCGGTGTATCGCGCGGTGCAGGCGAGCCCGGGGTTATTCGGCCTGATCGGCGGCGGCGGCCCGGCCTGCACGCAGCCCGCCGGAATCCCCGAGCGGCTGGTCGACGAGCGCGGCATCATCGGTTACGCGATGTTCACCGGTGGGCTCGCGCAGAACGACGTCACGTCTTACGGCGCGCAAGTCGGCGTCAATGTCGCCTTGAATGAATGGATCGCGCCGAAGGCGTTTTGATCGAAGGCCGAGCCGCCATTACGGCGAGCGACTGTCGCGTCAGCAAATGACCAATATCGACCGTTCGCCTTGAGACATCGGTGCGATGCAGCATAGACAGCGTTCAGCTATCTCGATCATTTACTCAATCACTTCGTCGGCGCTCGCCCGCACCCTCACCCGCCGCCCAGCCGCTGCGCCATCAGCACGATGGTCTTGCGGTAGACCTCGGAGTGATTCCACTCACGCATCGCCACCTCGAAATTCGGCGTGCCCGCGGTAAACGGCGCGCCGGCCCGCCAGCCATTGGTCTTGAGCAGATTGGCGGTCGAGGCCAGCACATCTGGAACGGAATGGCGCAGATCGACATGGCCGTTGCCGTCGTAGTCGACGCCGTACTTGATATACGACGAAGGCAGAAACTGTGTCTGGCCGATCTCGCCGGCATAGGCGCCGATGAGATCGCGCAACGGCAGATCGCCGCGCTGGACGATCTGCAGGGCGGCGATAAGCTCGCGCTGGAACAGCTCGGTGCGGCGGCAGTCATGCGCCAGCGTCGCCACCGTGCGGATCACCGGCAGCTTGCCCATGTCGCCGGTGCCGTTGTCGCTTTCCAGCGTCCAGACCGCCACAATCACCGGCGCGGGCACGCCGAATTGCTGCTCGATGCGCCCGAGCAGCGCGGCGTGCACCTGTATCAGTTTCCTGGCGCGGCTGATGCGGGCCGGGATGACCCGGGTGGCGGCGTATTCCTCGAAGCTCTTGGCGTGGAACATGCCGCGCTGGCGGCGGTCGAAGGCGAGGACGGCGGGGTCGGGCGTCAGGCCGGTGAAGGCCTGGTCGATGACCGCGCGCGAGACGCCCTGGCCCTGCGCGTCGCGCGCGATCGCGGCCAGGAAAGCGTTGAAGTCGCCGCCGCATGGCGCGGCGAGCGCGGGGGCGGCGAGGAGCAGCAGGACGAGGACAAGGAGGAGGCGGCAGGACTTCCCCATCCGCGTATCCTAACCCGCAAGACCCAACCAGTCACGCTGCTGGCCCAAAGCCGACGTGTAAATCTATCAGGATACTTTTTGCTGCAGGGAGTCCGCTAATGATGCTGTGGACGGCTCCTCCACCCGGCGCGCGAGCGCCATGGATGTGGGCGCTGTTAAGGCTCCCACGATTCGGAGGAGCTACCTATGCAAACGGTCACGACAATCGGTCTGGATATCGCG
>JBAUCK010000085.1:0-26699 GCA_049677525.1 Xanthobacteraceae bacterium | reverse complement strand
TGGCGTTCCATCTCGGTGCCGTTGATGCGCAATTTCTTGCCGCTGAAATCGGCAAGCTTCATGATCGCGTTCTTGGCGCCGTAATTGGACGCGCCGAGATCCTCGGTGGCGATGCCGACCATGCGCTTGGGTGTGGCGAGATCGAACATCGCCTTTTGCACGGCGGGATCGTGGATGGTCGCAGCGGCATTGGCTTCGTCGCGGAACAGCATCGGGGTCGAGAACACGCCGAAGCGCGGATCGACGCCGACGAAGAAATCGACCGGCCCGACATAGCCCTGGATATTGCCGAGCTGCACGCCCTCGATCTCGCGCGGGATCGGGCCGAGCTGGCTTGCCGGATAGATCTGTACCTCGATCCGGCCGCGGGAGGCCTTCTCGACCTCTTCCTTGTAGAACTTGATGAACTGGTGCTGTGTCTCGTTGATGGTCGCGGTGCCGACCTTCATCACGAAGTCGGCGGCACGCACCGGCCCAGCGAAGGTAAGGCAGTTTACCAGATAGATCAGCGCCGTAGCGGCGATGCCCGCAAGCGCATTGCGGGCGCAAATCGTGCGCAAAATAGACATTGTTCCCATCCCCAAAGGTCTTGTCTTAACTGCCGCGTCTTTTGACGCGTGCCGTTTGTTTGGCCGCGCTTTTTGCCGCACGTTCCGCGGTTAACTATAGAGGTCCGGCACCCGTTGCCAAGCGGCCTTTTGCCGCCACGGCTGGCGCCATGACCGGCGCAATATTGCGCCGCGGCCGCCCGGGGCCATGGCCGCGGCCGATCATCGGCGGTTCTGAAATAGCGGATTGCGGGCCGGCGCTCGCCCGGTTTGCAATCGGGCCGTCAATCAAATACCTCAGACGTGGGAAGCACATGACGTGACGGTTGCGATTGTCGAAGTTGATTAGATCACTCGCCGCCATATCGGATCGAAGCCTGCCTGATCCAAATGCCCGCGCGCCGGTCGTAACGGCGGGCATGCAGATGCTGGGCTCAAGTCCGCGGCCGATAGTGTCGCCGATCGTCCTGGGGCCGGTCCGGGATCGCCGTCCTGTCGCGGGTTGCAGCATACGCATGTGCGATGACGGCGACACAGCGGCGGCGAAGGATGTCGAGCCGGCTCAGTTGATCGGCGTGATCGTGCAACGGCGCGATCGGTCAGCCTTTGTCGCCTTGTTCGCCTTCTATGCGCCGCGCGTCAAAGCCATGCTGCTCAGCATGGGCGTGGGCGCTGAGCTCGCCGAGGATATCGCGCAGGAGACGCTGCTCACGGTTTGGCGCAAGGCGGTGCAATTCGATCCGGCGCGCGGCAGCGCTTCGGCCTGGATCTATGCCATCGCGCGCAATCTGCGGGTCGATCGCTTGCGCCAGGATCAAAGAGCAAAGGCGCTTGCGCTCTACGAGACCGCTGAAACCGCGGAAGCAGAAGGTCCCGACGAACCGCTGAGCGCCGCGGAACGCGAACGGCGCGTGCGCGCGGCGGTGCGGGAGCTTCCCGGCGAGCAAGCCGAAGTCCTCAAGCTCTCGTTCTTCGAGGGCCGCGCCCACGGCGACATCGCGAGACTGCTGCGGCTGCCGCTCGGCACGGTCAAATCGCGGCTGCGCCTCGCCATGGCGCGGCTCCGCAATTGCCTGGGTGATGAGTCATGACCGTCATGCATCATCCAAGCGACGAAACCTAGGCTGCTTTCGAGGCGGGCGCGCTCGATGAGCCGCGCGCTGTGGTCGTAGCGACGCATGTCTCCATGTGCGCGCACTGCGCGGCAGCGATGCGGACGTTCGAACATGTCGGCGGCGCTTTGCTGGACGCGGCGGCGCCGGCGGCAATGAGCGCGGGGGCTCTGGAGCGCGCCTGGCGCGGCTCGATCACACCGCGCCGGATGCGCGGCAAGCGCGCAGATAAATCCGGCCGAGCTGCTTCCGGCGCCGTTGCGATACTATCCGGTCGGCCGATGGCGGCGGGTCGGCGGCGGATTGTTCACCTGTCCCGTCCACGTGCCGGCGCCCGGCGACGTCAGAGTTTTTCTGCTGAAAGGCGGGCCCGGAACGCGCCTTCTTCAGCATCGCCACACTGGCACGGAATGGACCTGCGTCATTCAAGGCGCCTATCGCGACGAGCAGCGCCGCTACGGCCCGGGCGATTTTGATGAAGCTGACGGGAGCATCGAGCACTATCAGGTGGTCGAGGAGGGTGAGATCTGCATCGCGGTCGTGGCGATGCAGGGCGACATCAGGCTGCAGGGCTGGATCGGCCGATTGTTGCAGCCGTTCATTCGGCTGTGAGCACCGAACTACGGCGTGAAGCTGCGCGCCATCACCGCCACTGCCGTGGCGGCAATGCCGGAGGCCAGCGCGCCGTAGCAGATATCGATCACCGCGATCCGCAGCGTCCAATGCCGCAGCGTCGCGTAATTGGTCAGGTCGTAGGTTCCATACGCCAGCGCCCCGGACGAAAGCGCATGGCAGGACGCGGCGAGCACCGAGTTCGCGTGCAACCCCGGCATCACCGCAAAAATGACGATCCCGACCGGATAGGCCAGGTAGAAAGCGATCGCCGGCGTGAGGCGCAAGTCGTCGAGCAGAATGTCGGCCAGCGCCGGGCGATACAGCATCTTTCCGATCGTGTTGAGCCAGCCGGCATCGATAACGCCAAAGACGACAAGCGCGACGACCTAGGGAACGACGTAGTTCATGGGATGCTCGATTGGGATGGCGCCGGCGCTGGCGCGAACTGGAGGATTTGCTGCAGTCGCGCCGGCCCCTGGCGCAGACTGAGGATTTGCGGGAGTCGCGCCGGCCCTGCGTATTCCGGATGCGATCCGAATTACGGAGCGAGTGCGGTGCCCGCGGGCAGTCTCGCAAATTACTCCCGGGCGGCTTTGGGCATCAGCCGACCGTCACTATGAGCGGTCCGTGAGGTGCATCACTGGACTGGGACAGGCAGGGGTGGGTAATGCCCACTTAGCGGTTGGCGTTGGAATGGCGGCCGCGTCCCAGGAAGCCTGGCCTGAAGCTGGACGGAGGTGTTCCGACATCTCCAGGAAGAGCCGCGGTGGAACGCCGACAGGCGAGCGTGCTCCGCTGAGCACGCTGCCGCACCCGTAAGATGCGGACGGTTGGATACGCGCCTGTCGGCGTTCCACTTCCCGGTTCTTTCAGTTCCAAGTTCTTTCAATTCCAAGTTCTTTCACGTCGTAGCCGGGTCGAGCGGAGCGAAACTCGAAAGCGACATTGAAGCTTTTCAGCCCCCCGGATTGCAATT
This sequence comes from Xanthobacteraceae bacterium, assembly GCA_049677525.1. GTDB lineage: Bacteria > Pseudomonadota > Alphaproteobacteria > Rhizobiales > Xanthobacteraceae > BOG-931. The sequence continues at coordinate 23,448 of JBAUCK010000085.1, read as the reverse complement.
TGTTCAATCACGGGCTCGGGTCCACTCGCGCGCGCCGGCGCCGCGAGAAGGTACGTTCGCTGGCCCTCGCGCCCGCAGTCCTCTAACATCGCGTCCAGAGACGATGCCAAAGTTGCAGCCCTGGCGGCCCGTGATGTTGCGTCGAGGCGGGAGGACAAGAAAGATGACGACGCTCAGCCCTGAAAAGCGCAAGGAGCAGATCTGGTCGGTGATCCGCGTTTCCAGCGGCAATTTCCTGGAAATGTACGACTTTTTCGTCTTTGGCTATTACGCCAGCGCCATCGGCAAGGCGTTCTTCCCAAATGGCAGCGACTTCGCCCAGTTGATGCTGGCCTTCATGACCTTCGGCGCCGGCTTCCTGATGCGGCCGCTCGGCGGCGTTTTCCTTGGCGCCTATATCGACCATCACGGACGGCGCTCCGGCCTAATGCTGACGCTCGCCTTGATGGCGGTCGGCACCATCTCGATCGCGCTGGTTCCGGCCTATGCCACGCTCGGCGCGCTGGCGCCGATCATCGTCGTGATCGGCCGGCTGATCCAGGGCTTTTCCGCCGGCGTCGAGCTCGGCGGCGTCTCGGTCTATTTGTCGGAAATCGCCACCCCCGGCAACAAAGGCTTCTATGTGAGCTGGCAATCCGGCAGCCAGCAGATCGCGGTGATCCTGGTTGCGATCCTCGGCGTCATTCTGAGCCAGATCTTGCCGCCCGAGGATCTCGTGCAATGGGGCTGGCGCATTCCGTTCCTGATTGGCTGTTTGATCATTCCGCTGCTCTTCATCCTGCGCTCGTCGCTCAAGGAAACCGAGGAGTTCGAGAACCGGCGCGCGACCGTGCCGTCGCCGCTCGAAATTTTCCTCCGGCTCGGCCAGAACTGGCGGATCGTCATCATCGGCATGCTGCTCGTGACGATGACGACGGTGTCGTTCTACTTCATCACCGCCTATACGCCGACCTTCGGCAGGGAAGTGCTCAAGCTCAGTAATATCGATGCGCTGGTGGTGACCATGTGTGTCGGCATTTCCAACCTGTTCTGGTTGCCGGTAATGGGCGCGGTGTCGGACCGCATCGGACGCAAGCCCGTGCTGCTGTTCTTCACCGTGCTGATGCTGGTCTCGGCCTATCCGGCGCTGTCATGGCTGGTAGCGGAGCCGTCGTTCGCGCGGCTCCTGATTGTCGAACTGTGGCTGTCCTTCATCTACGGCAGCTACAACGGCGCCATGGTGGTGGCGCTCACCGAGATCGTGCCGCTGCATGTGCGCACGTCCGGTTTCTCCGTCGCCTATAGTCTGGCGACGGCTACCTTCGGCGGCTTCACGCCGGCGGTCGTGACCTATCTGATCCACGCCACCGACAACCGCGCGGTGGCAGGACTCTGGCTGATGTTCGCCGCGGCCTGCGGCTTGGTGGCGACGCTCGTCGCCTACGGCAAGTCGGGCGTTGCGCAATTGGCAGAGGCCGAGACTGTGTCGTCGGTCGCGGCTGAATAAAGAAAAGTCGATGTCGGTCTGAAATTCTCTTCAGACCAGCATGCGTATGATCGCCATGCCGGCGAATAACGCACCGATGGCGAGCACGACGGACGCGACGACATAAATCGCCGCGCCCATCTGCTGGCCGCGTTCGTAGAGCAGCGCCGCCTCGAGCGAGAACGCGGAAAATGTGGTGAAGCCGCCGAGAATGCCGGTGGTGAGAAACAGCCGCCAGCGTTGCGGCAGTCCGATCTTGAGCGCGAAATATTCGGCGATCAGCCCCATCGCCAGCGAGCCGAGTACGTTGATGATCAGCGTTCCGTAGGGGAATTCCGTGCCGAGCGCGCGCGCTGCCACGAGATTGACGCCGTGGCGCAACGCAGCACCAAGTCCGCCGCCGAAAAACACGATGAGAAATCCCATTGCAATCCTCCAGAAAAGCTCCCGCGTTTCACAATTGCCCGGTCACGCGTTTAGACGCGGCGAGCGATTCCAAGAAAATGGACTTTGGAGACAGTCGCGGCCCGAGCCTGAACGCAGAACGGACTCCTACCGACGCCAAGCGTCCAGTAGGAGTCATCAGCCTCATCGGCGGTTACGAGGGGTCTCCATCCCGCGATCATTTTAGCGGGCGCGGTCGGAATGGCAAGGCGACTGGCGGAGAACTGATCGTTGAAGACTATTACGGCTCGCATGAAGTCAAGTTGCCGGCCGGGCAGCTTGTCCTTTATCCCGCGACCAGCCTGCATACTGTCACGCCGATCACGCGCGGCGCGCGCGTGGCGTCGTTCTTTTGGCCGCAAAGCATGATCCGCGACGCCCATGCCCGCAGCATGATCTTCGACCTCGACACTGCAATTCAGGGTCTGATCGAGCGGTTGGGGCGGAACGATCCGGAAGTCGTCAAGCTCAGCGGGCTCGACGTTTTCGCGCACGCTATAGGGAATTGCCGCGGCGCTGCTGCTGCAAGTTGTTGTCGCGGAGGCGCAACAGGTTCCCGGTGGCGCGACCACGCCGATGCCGCCTGCCGTTGCGCAACCGGCTATCCCTCTCGCGCAGTCGCCGCCGCAAGATGTGCCGATGCAAGCTGCGCCTCCCGATATTGCGCAGGCAGCTGCGCGATCTCCCGGGGTTGGCCCGCTGCATGACCTGTCGCCCTGGTCCATGTTCTGTCGGCCGATTGGCTGGTCAAAGCGGTGATCGTTGGCCTGATCTTCGCGTCGCTTGCGACCTGGACGATCCTGATCGCCAAGACGGCCCAGCTTTTTCGTGGCCGCCGCCAGCTCGGCGACGATCTCGGCCGCATCGCCGACAGCCGCTCGCTGGGCGAGGCGCAAATGGCGCTCGGTTCGGCGGACAGCGTTCTGGTCGCGCTGCTTACTGCGGCGACACAAGAAATTCGCATGTCCGCCGATGCCGGCAGCGAAGGCGGCGGTATCAAGGAGCGCGCGGCGTCGCGCTTCTCAGAGATCACCAAGCTCGAGGCGCGGGCGTCGCTATGGCATGGGGCTCGTCGCGACAGTCGGCGCCACGGCGCCGTTCGTCGGGCTGTTCGGCACCGTCTGGGGAATCATGAACAGCTCATCGGGATTTCGAAGGCGCAGACGACCAATTTGGCGGTCGTCGGGCCGGGTATCGCCGAAGCCTTGCTGGCGACCGCGGTCGGTCTTGCCGCCGCGATCCTGGCGGTCATCATCTACAATTATTTTTCGCGCGCGACGAAGAGCTATTTCGATCTGGTCAGCCGCGGCACCGGTACGGTCGGCCGTCTGCTATCGCGCGATATCGATCGTTTTCAAACGCGAGCGATCTCGACGGCAGCGGAGTGACGCATGGTTGCCGTGCTCGGCGATATCGAAGACGACGATGACGACTTCGGCGAAGCGCACGACATCAATGTGACGCCATTCATCGATGTGATGCTGGTGCTGCTGATCATTTTCATGGTCGCTGCGCCGTTATCGACGGTGGATCTGCCGTCGTCGACGGCCGTGCCGCAGCCGAAGCCCGCAAGAAGGCGTTCCCGGCGATCCGGCGCAGCCAGGCGCTGCGGACGTAAAGCCATGAGACGGGCCGGCGCCGATCGTGTGGTTGCAACGACGCCAGGACGCGAACGGCCGCGGCATCTCTCGCGGATTGTCTAGATATCGGCGGCGCTCGGCCGCTGGCGATCCATGCCGGGGGCGTTGCGATCGCGCTCGGCGCGACGCAGCCGAACGAGACCGACGACGATCTCGGCGCGCCGGCGATCGAGATCGGCGTCGAGCTCATGTCGCCGCATCTCGATCCGTCCAACCCGCCGGTCGGGCCCGATACCGATGCGTCGGCGCCTGCACCCGAGGTTGTCGAGGAGAAGCAAGTCGAACAGCAGACGGACCTGCTCAAGGCCGCGCCGACCGAAACGGACGATCCCGAGCGCGTGGTTTCACCCAACGCGACGCGAAAGCCCGTCAAGGACGATCCGACGCCGGCGACGGCGGCGGCCGATCCTTCGGAAGCATTTCCGGCTGTCGAGCAAACCGCGGTGCGGTCGCTCGAGAACGCACAGCAATCGCCGCGTTCCGTCGCGCCGTCGCCGGGGATCGGCGAGAGCGCGGTGCGCCAGCGCGTTTCCTGGGAGAAGGAACTCGCGGCGCATGTCAACAAGTTCAAGCGCTATCCGTCTGACCGCGTCATGCAAAGCGCCGAAGTGTTCGTAGGTTTTGTCCTCGACCGCATTGGACATGTCGTATCGGCGCGCGTCATCAAAGGCTCGGGCCATGCCTCCTTCGACGAGGCGAAGCTGGCGATGCTGCAGCGCGCGGATCCGGTGCCCGCGCCGCCGCCTTTGATCGCCGACGAGAACTTGACCTTCAGCGTTCCCGTCGATTTTCGTGCCAAGCCGAAAAACCGAACAAACCGGGTTACAGTCGACGAACGACCCCGACACTTACAGCTTCTGCGACAAGCCGAAATAGTAACCACGCCGCGCGCCGTATTGAGGGGCGAACTCGCCAATGCCGTCTCCTGTACGGAGCTGATAGATTCTGTCGAACAGATTGACAACATCGAACCGAACGGTGAGCGGCTTATAGTCAGTCGACCAGCGGACGTCGTGCGCTATGCCTGTGTTGAGGGAGACATAAGGCGTCGCGTGCGCATCATTCGGTGCGACCTCTGGAAAATCTCCCGAGCGAAGCCCGCTGCCGTAGATCAGGTCTGCAGAGACCGTGGTCGCATTCATGAAACGATATGATGCTCCGGCCGAGCCCGTCATGCGCTGCATGTCGTCGGTATAGTGCCAATGTGTCTGCAGATAGGCGAATTCATCGGCGTCAAAAAGATACTGATTCGACTCCGGGCCTGTCGCGCGCGAGATATTGTAGGCAAAATTGGCATAAGCGTTGAAATTGCCTTGCGTATAGTTGACTTTGAATTCGCCGCCTTCGCTGTAGCCATTTGCCCAATTGAATTGGGTCAGGATCGGCACGTTGCCGAATTGGCCGTCGTCGAGCATGTCTTTCGCGCGCTTGTAATAAAGATCGAGTCCCATCGCGAGACCGTGCGCTACGACCTGATCGACGCCGAGATCGAAATAATTGGAGCGCTCGGGCTTAACCGGATCGGCCTGCTGAATATCGGGCTACACGGTGGTGCCGTTGAACAGCGCAAAATTGGCTTGTGTCGCCTGTGCCTGATAGGGCGGGGTAAAATATCTTGAATAGCCAGCGTGAATGGTCGTTCCGTCGAGAGGCTTGTACACCAGTGCAATGCGCGGACTGAACTGGTTGGTGTCGACGAATTGATACAACTGATCGAAGCGCACGCCGATATTCAACGTGAGCGTATTGGTGAGCTTCCATTCATCCTGGACATAGGTGCCAAAATTCCAGCCGAGCAGCGAAGTTTGATCGGTGATGGTAAAAGGTCCTCCGGTAACCGCGCCCGGACTTCCGGGCAGGACCGTGGCAACATTGCTGACATTGGTTTGCTCGCCGCTGACGGCAAAGCCGGCGCGCAGCGTATGCCGATCATTGACGACATAAGATGTGTCGAATTGCGTGCCGGTCAATGTGCTTTGCCGGATGATGTCGGAGGCCTGATCGTTGAACGCGAGATCGTTGAAAACGTCGGGGAGAAAGTGAACCTGGGCATAGCGTGAAAAGACGGCGAGCTGTGCGTCGCCGTCGGTGCCGTGTTTCTGCAGCGTCGCCATCGTGAGGTAGTATTGGTCGATTTCGTTCTCGTTGATCTGAGTGGAATCGAGAGTGGACGGCCCGAAGTCGCCCATGGGCTGCTGGCCTGGTTGGTTCGGTATTTGGAACTGGCTGTAGGAGGCCGCTGTGATCACGCTGAAGCGCGTCGATTCATCGAGCATCGACGAAGCATAGCCGAAGAATTTCCCCTGCTGGGTGAAGTCATGGATGGCATTGAGGGTTGGCGTCGCGCTTTCGAGCCCCAGTCCGTTCCAGTTGCCGCGTGCCGAGACGAAATACTCCGAGTTTTCAAAACTGCCGCCATAATCAATGCTCGGCGTGAATGTTTGCCGGCTGCCGCCATAGAAGCTGACTTCGCCGCCCGGAGTGGCGAAGCTGCGGCTTGTGATGTCGAGCACGCCGGCGGTACGCAGGCCGTATTCGGCGGGTAGCGATCCGGTGAGGAGCGAGATATTGCCGATGAAGTTGGTGTCGAGGAACGGACCGAGCGCGGAGACGCCTTCCGGCACGACGACGCCGTTGATCCTGATCTGCGCGTTAGCGTAATCGCCGCGAATGTGAAAGTTAGGATTGGAGATTGCCGAATCGTAGGACAGGCCGGGAAATTGCAGGATGAGCTTGTCGAGGGGCTGGTTGTCGGCTTGCGGCATCCGCTCGATCGCGGCGCGGCTGATGCTCGTGGTCGAGGCGCCGAGCTTCGTGAGAAGGTTATTGTCGCGCGCGTTGTTGAACTCCTGGGTCTTGGCATCAAGTGCGGCCTGCGCGGCGGTCGTTGCATCGACCGGCGCTGCTTCGGGCGCGCGCTTGATGACGGCCACGGGCTTTGACGCCGGCTTGTTCTTCGCGCCGTGGACGAGGATCTGCGGCAGATGCGTATCACTTCCCGCCCGAGATGAGACGCCCTGTTGCTTTGACGGCGCGGCTGCCGGTTCGGGCGCCGAAGTGGCCGGCTGAGATGGCGTCGGCGGTATCGCCTGCTGCTCTTGTGGCGCGACTTGCTCGTTCGCGGGAAGTTCCTGTTGCGACTGCGCTTTAACTTTGGATGCGCTTAGCATTGCGGTGACGATCGCGAGCGTCGATATAGCATGGTAGCGGAACGGACCCAGTCGATACGATGTCATGCTGATCCAATGTGAAGCGGCCATGGCTTGCTCGATACGCTTATCAAGTACGCGATGTACAACCGAATAGCTTGTGAAAAATTCCTTCTTACAATGATTCAAAGAAGTATGCCGTTTACGTCTTGGATTTATTCTAATCAAAAAGTGGACTCACGTTTGCCGAGCCTGCCGGCGTTGAGATGAAGAAAGAAAATTTGTGTGGCACATTCGCCACCGATTTCGCGTTGATCGTGCCGCGGAATTCCAGCGCTTGCGAAGCCCCAGCGCGCGCAAACGGGAGCACAAATGCGGGCCGCAAAGTGCCGCCGCGATATTTGGCACGTGCTTCTTTTAATTGTTCGAAGAACACCTTTGAAGCTCTATAAACTGCTGATTTTACTGGAATATACCACGTCCATCGTGGTTCTACTGATCCGGGGAATGGCGGGCGACTTTGTGCCGCCATTATTTCGGGGGGCGTAATGCGTGCACGTGTGGTTGTACGTCGACTTTCTTCATTGCAAAGCGGCTCGTTCGTTTCACTGATCGCGTTGGTGGCGGGACTTGGCGCTTCGGCAACAGCATTTGCGCAGACGCCGTCTCAACCGACAGAGCCTCCAGCATCAAACGGTACCGCGCCGACAGATACGCCGGCCGTCGGGTCTGCGCCGAGCGCTACTCCGTCGACGCCGGCAAACGCGAAATCTGGAGCGAGCATTCCACAAATCACTGTGACTGCCGCCAAGGCAAAGACAGCGGGACCGAAGACGCAGCGTGCCGTTGCAACCAGACCATCTTCGGCGCTGGCGCCGGTGACGCAGCAAACCGCTCCGCCGGTGCCGTCGCCGTTCGACAGCACAAGCGCGGCGGCGCATGTGACGCCGCAAGACGTTCCCTCACTCGGCAAGACGGGCACCCCGCTGGCGAATCTGCCGATGAATGTTCAGATCATTCCGCGCGCGATTCTCAACCAGCAAGGCGACACGATGCTGCGGCAGGCCATCACCAATGCCAGCGGCGTCAACCAGGGCGGCCAGGACTCGCTCGGCTATTTCGATCATTTCCTGATCCGCGGCTTCAATGCGCAGATCTACGAAGATGGCTTCTCCGACGGCGACCAGCTCGGAGGCATTTCGCATTCGCTCAATGGAGTAAAAAGCATCGAAGTTCTGGAGGGGCCGGGCTCAGCTCTGTTTGGTAGCGGACCGCCCGGTGGCACGATCAACATGGTGCATTACACGCCATCGTCGACCTTCCACTACGGCGACAGCGTCACGATGGGTTCGTTCGGCACCGTCACCAATCAGGGCTATGTCACCGGGCCAACGACGATCGAGGGGTTGAATTATCGCGTCGACGGGACCGTTTCGCGCTCGGACGGTTTCCGCGATCTAGGCAGTCACGATTATGAGATCAGGCCGGATTTTACTTGGGCGATCAATAATCATGATATCGAGGTCAGTCTCGACGCGCGCGATATTCACCAAACGCCGGATTCCTACGGCCTGATCTATTTCCATGGCAATCCAATCGGAAACGTGCCGATCGATTCCAAATATTCGACACCATGGGCTTTTGCCAACGAGAACTATTTTCGTCCGACCGTCACCGACAAGTGGTGGGTCAGCGACTTCCTGACCATCAATAATCGCTTCGCCTACACGCACCGCACACTCGACGTAGAACGCAACGGCGACAGTGCGAGTACAATCGCCAACATCGCCGGTCCCAACGCCGGGTTGGTTACCAACCGTCAGCTCCGTGAACAAGAAGACCTCGACAATAGCTACGATTATCAATTCGAACCGGTCTGGAAATTTTACACCGGCTCAGTCGGCCACACACTGCTGACGGGCTTTGAGGCCTTGCATCAGACAACCGCTACTTCCCGCGAGACAGCCAGCCTGCCAAACGTCGTCACTTTCGCGCCGATTCCTACTGAGACGCCCGCGACTACAACCTTCCAGTGTGACGCAACGCACTCCTGTGACGACGATCGGCTGGCGGCAACTTATCTGAGCACCTATGCCACGGATCAGATCGACGTGACCGACAGGTTTAAGGTGCGCGCCGGCATTCGCTATGAATGGTGGGACACGTCGCTACTGCCGCTGATCAGCGTGCCAGGTCGTTTCAATAGCAACGGAATGCCAATTCTCGCCGGTGAAGAAGAAGATCAGAAGCAGACGCCGCTGAGCTGGAACGTCGGCGCGTTATACAAACTCCTGCCGGGCGTTTCCGTGTTTGGCGGCGTGTCCAAAAGCTGGCTGTCGAACTTCAACTCCGAGAACACCCAACAGGGCATTGGGCCTGCCGAGTCCGGCATGCAATATGAGGGCGGCCTGAGATTCGCTTCGTTCGACGACAAGGTTGTCCTGAACACGGCTGTGTTCAGGGTTTTGCGCAATGACGTCGCGGTCGCGTTCACACCAATTGCAGGAAGCACCATAGAGGAGGTCGCTTTCGACGACTACAAAGTCGATGGTGTCGAGGCGTCTTTGGACGCGAGGATCACTGATCAATGGCACGTCTTGGCGAATGCCACGGCCATGGATCCAGTTGTGACTGCCAGCCCGCAAACAGTGGTACAATCGACGGTGCTGGATCACGCGCCGCAGGGTGTGCCGCGCTACCTAGCTAATCTGTGGACGACCTATGACTTTTCGATCGCGGGAATCCACGGTTTCCAGGTCGGCGCTGGCGTGAATTATCAGGACAAAAGCTACAGTGACAACACGAATGTCAATTCGATTCCGGCGGCAACGGTCCTCAACGCGGAGGTGGCCTACCTATCACCCACTTGGGACGTCATCCTCAACGTGAAAAACCTGACCAATGCGCGTTACTTCGTGGCGGCGAATGCCGCGGGCGCCTATGTCGCCGACCCGCTGAGCGCCTTTCTCACCATCCGTTTCAAGCAATAGGGATGCCGCCCAGTTCAGTCGTCGGCTTCAGTCATCGGCCGCGCCGCCGGTGGTACGTTGCGTAGACCGGCTCCCACATGACGCCTTTGATCGCCGCGGCGATGGCATCGTCCGGCATGACCGCCGCAAGGCCTTCGGCGAGCGCTTGCCTGGCGACCGCCTGCGCGACATGAAAAGTAACGTCGCGGATCTCGATCAAGGGCGGCAGCAGATTGGCCTGCGAATCGCGTCTGGCCGGCGACAATTCGGCAATGGCGCGCGCCGCTGCAAGAAACATCGCATCCGAAATGCGTTTTGCCTTTACCGCGATCGCCCCGAGCCCGATGCCCGGATAGACATAAGCATTGTTGGTTTGATCGACGCGGAACATTTGGCCGTTGCGTTCGATCGGCGGGAAAGGGCTTCCAGTGCCGATCACAGCGCGACCTTCGGTCCAGGCGTCGATATCGGCAAGCGTCGCTTCGCTGCGCTCGGTCGGGTTCGAAAGCGGAAAGATCACCGGCCGCTGCACATGCGTCGCCATCTCGTGCACGACGGCCTCGTGGAACGCATGCGCCTGTCCCGACGTGCCGATCAGCACGGTGGGCTTGGCATTGCTCACGACTTCGGCGAGGCCGATATGGCCGTCGGCCATGCGGGTCCATGAGGCGATGCGATCGCGGCTTTGCGCGAACGGCGCCTGAAACGATAGCAGCGCGTTCATGCCTTCGACGAGCAAGCCGTCGCGGTCGACGAGATAGAACCGGCCGCGTGCTTCGCTTTCGCTCAAGCCCGCATCGACCATGGCGCGGACGATCAGCGCGCAAATGCCGGTGCCGGCGGAGCCGGCGCCGAGGACAGCGATGCTCTGTTCGCGGAGCGGTGTGCCGGTGACATTGATGGCGCTCAATAGCGTGCCGACCGCAATCGCGGCGGTGCCTTGAATGTCGTCGTTGAAGGTACACAACTGGTCGCGATAGCGCGCCAACAGCCGGTTGGCATTGCCGATCGCGAAATCCTCCCAGTGGAGCAGCACGTGCGGCCAGCGCTCGCGCACGGCGCTGACGAACATTTCGACAAGCTCGTCATATTCCGCGCCGCGCACGCGTTCGTGCTGCCAGCCGATATAGAGCGGATCACTGAGATGCTCGGTATTGTCGGTGCCGACATCGAGAATGATCGGCAGCGTTGTCGCCGGGTGCAGCCCGGCGCAGGCGGTGTAAAGCGAGAGCTTGCCGATCGGAATGCCCATGCCGCCCGCGCCCTGATCGCCGAGGCCCAAGATGCGCTCGCCGTCGCTGACAACGATGGCGCGCACGCCGTCATAGCGCGGATGGCTGAGAATGCGCCGGATGCAATCCTTGTGCGGAATGCTCAAGAACAACCCGCGGGGCTTGCGGAAAATATGACTGAACAATTGGCAGCCCAGCCCGACCGTCGGCGTGTAGACGATCGGCATCATCTCTTCGATATTGCGGGTCAAGAGCGCGTAGAACAGCGTCTCATTGGTATCCTGCAGCCCACGCAGGAACACATATTTCTGGATGTCGCGCCCGAGCCCGCGAAAGGCGTCGAGCCGCCGCATGACTTGGTAATCGAGCTCGGCGACATGCGGCGGTAACAGCCCGTGCAGATCGAACTCCTCGCGCTCCTCGTCGGTGAAGGCGGTGCCCTTGTTGAGGACGGGATTATTCAGGAGCTCGTAGCCGCTCAACGCAGTCTCGACCACGGCGGCATTGCCGGTTACGGCAGATTTATTATTCATCGGACCCGATCTTCCCAGGGGACCCGCAACATAACCGCCGACGGGTCGATTCCATAGCGCTATCGCTGCGCGCCGTCACCCGCCGGTCGCCGCCAGCACCGCTTCCTTGATTTTCGCCTTGGCGAAATTGCCGATCTTCTCGAGGTCGAGATGTGGCATGTTGGGCAATTCATCGGCCGCAACCACGCAATCGACAATGGCCGGACCGTCGGCCTTGAGCGCTTTGTCTATGGCGTCGCGCAATTCGCCGGGTTTCTCAGCCTTGAAGCCCACGCCGCCGCAGGCGCGTGCCAGCGCGACATAATCCGGATTGGGGAAGTCAATGTTCTTTTTCCAGGCCGGCAACCCGAGCGCTTCGGCCTCCAGCGTGATCAGTCCGAAGGCGGAATTGTTATAGACCACGGCTTTCACCGGCAGCTTATGCTGCACGGCAGTCAGAAATTCGCACATCAGCATGTTGAAACCGCCGTCGCCGCAGAGTGCGATAACCTGGCGCGAACGGTCGAGCGCCTGGATGCCATTGGCCTGGCCAAGGGCGGTACCGACGGCGCCATTGTTGAAGGAGCCGATAATCCGCTGCTCGCCGCTCTGACGGATCCAGTTGCCCGACCAGAGCGTGTTGAGCCCGGTGTCGATGGTGAACACGGCATTGCGCGCGGCGAGGTCGCTCACTGAACGCGCGACTGCCTGCGGGTGAATGCGGTCCTTGCTGCGCGCGGGATCGGACTGCTTGTTCAGCATCTCGTCCCAGGTCTTGCGCTGGGCCGTGACGGTTTCGAAGAATTTGCCATCGCTCTTCGGCTTCACCCGATCGAGTAGCGATTTGACCGTCGGTCGCACCGAGCCGACAACGCCGAGCTCGGTCGGCGCGCGGCGGCCGATCACGCGCGCCCGCTCATCCACCTGGATGATGACGCATTCGCGGGGCAAGAATTCCGAATAGGGATAGTCGGTGCCGAGCATCAGAAACAGATCGCAGTGCATGGCGGCGTGATAGTCCCCCTTCGATCCGATCATACCGATGCCGCCCATCCAGCGCGGGTCGTCGTAAGGCATGATGTCCTTGCCTTTGACAGAGTGGATCAATGGCGCCTTGAGCCGGTTGGAGAGCGCGCGCAATTCCTCGGCTGCGCCGTGACATCCGGCACCGCACATGATCACGATACGGCCGGCTTCGTCGATGCGGCGTGCTATCTCGGCGATATCCGCTTCGTTGGCGACGCGTTCAGGCCGCGGCTTGAGCGTGGCGAGGCTCGAAACGCTGCCCTCGGCCCTCATGCCGACGACGTCTTGCGGCAGCGCCAAATGTGCGACGCCGCGGCCGGCATAGGCGGCGGCGATGGCCTGATGGATGACGGCCGGCGCCTGTGCGGGCGAGGAAATTGTCTCGGTATAGAGCGAGACGTCACGGAACAGCATGTTGGAATTTGTCGCTTGAAAATAGTCAACGCCGTGCAGGTTTCGCGGCATGTCCCCGGAGAGCGCGAGAACCGGCGCATGGTCGTGGCTTGCCTCGTAGAGGCCGGCGACCAGATGCGTACCGCCGGGCCCGGTTGATCCGCAACAGACGCCGAGCCGACCGGTGAGCTTGGCTTGGCCCGCGGCCGCGAGCGCCGCGCCTTCTTCGTGGCGGACGCCGATCCATTCAATTTTGCTGTGGCGAACAACGTCGGCGATCGGGTTCAGCGAGTCGCTAATGAGGCCGAATATGTGCCTGACGCCGATCTTTTCGAGCGTGTCGACCAAGATACCGGCTACTGTTTGTGACATCTGCGCCTCCGTTGCTGAACGTGCTTTCGATCGCTCTCATAATTGCGCGATGTGAACGGCGCTCGGCGACATCTTGTGCCGGACCTGCAGGAAGGTCGGATCCTGGGTGCCGTGGCTGAAGAAATTGAATGCCGTCATCAGCAGCACGGCATAGATACCGAGACGCCAATTCGCTTTCACGATTTCGATCGTGCTGGTGCGGGGGGCTGCCTTCGTAAAGCTCGGCGATTCGGGGACGGTGCGCCGGATATAGAAGACCAGCAACGCCGGCAACACGCCGATCATGAACATGCCGCGCCACCCGATATACTGAAACAACAAGCCATAGACGATCGAGGCGAGGAAATATCCGGCCGGATAACCCGATTGCAAAAGCCCGGAGACGAAGCCGCGCGCGTGCGACGGGATGCTCTCCATGGTGAGCGACGCGCCGACGCCCCATTCGCCCCTATGGCGATGCCGAACAGCGCGCGCAGCACCAATAGCGTAGTGAGGTTCGGCGCAAAGCCAGAGGCGCATTCCAGCACGGCGTAGAGCAGAACGTTGGTCATGAGCGTCGGACGGCGTCCGAAACGGTCCGCGGCACGGCCGAAGATATAGGCACCGATCGGCCGCATCGCTAAAGTCAAGGTGATGGCGAGGGTGACGTCTTCGATGTGAGTTCCGAAATCGCGCGCGATGGCCTCGAGCACGAACACAAGAAGAAAGAAATCGAAGGCGTCGAGCGTCCAGCCGAGGAAGGTGGATGCAACGACGTGCCGTTGTTCGCTGGTCCAGCCGGAAAGGGCCTCGATCCGCATTGCTGTCCCCTGCCGGCGTTTGCCGTCAGCCCTCGACGTCAGTCTCGGGCCGGTCGTCGCCGCGCGCCAATTCCTCGTGCCACTTGCCGGCGCTGTCCTCCCAGGAAATCGCACGCGTTTCGCCTGGCACGTGCTGCTCCTGCGCCGCGCGCAACGCCGCCGCCTTGGCTTTGTCGTGGGTCGGGAAGGTCTCGGAGAAAACGCCGTTGACTTGATAAGCCCAGCCGCCGTCGTGCTCGACAATACGATACGTGATCTTGGCCATAAACGTGTTCCTCGCAATGCCGTCCGTGGGACGCTCTCGTTCACGCTCGATAATAGGCGTCGGGTCGCCAAAGTTCCACTAGGCCGCAGCCGCAGCCGGCTTTTCGCGGTCACGCCGCGCTTCGTAAGCCTTCAAATGCGCAAAAGCGATGCGCAGCAACGCCGGGTTAGTGGTCGCGCTCCGGTTCAAGAGATCGCCGACGACATGATCGGCCTCGATCGGCGCGCCGCGTTCGATGTCGCGGAGCATCGACGCGGAAATCGTCGAGCTCGGCGCAGTGAACATGGCAAGGCTGCGATCGATCGTTGCCTTCGACGGCGGAAATCCGTTCGCCGTGGCGATAGCGCAGCATTCGTCGTACAATCCCGTCGTCAGGTTGACCGCGCCGGCCGCAACAATATCGCCGAAGGACGCGCGCATCAGGCAAGTGATGCCGGCGCCAGTGGCGATGAAGGCCCACTTTTCCCACATCTCCCGCATGATCTCCGCACTCAGATTCACGTCGAAGCCGGCGCCCGACAGCGCCGCGAGGATCGCCTGGGCGCGCGCCGACTTGCTGCCGTCCTGCTCGCCGAACGAGAGATAGTGCATTGGGCTGAGATGAAGAATCCGGCCCTCGGGATCGAGCGTGCTCGAGATCAGGCATTGGCCGCCGAGCACGGCGCCGGCGCCGAAACGCGCGGCAAGCTTGTCCATATGCGCCATGCCATTGAGCAGCGGCAGGATCGCGGTATTGGGTCCGACCGCCGGTAAAACGGCATCCATCGCCGAAGCAAGGTCATAGGCTTTGCTGCTGACCAGGATCAGATCGTAGGGCTCATGCAGATTTTCCGCGGCAATAATCGGCGGCGACTGCAGTTCGATATTGCCGGCGGAGCTACGGATCACCAGTCCGGTTTTTGCCAGTTGCGCGGCGCGCCGTGCGCGCACCAGAAAAGTCACGTCGCGGCCTGCCGCTTTGAGCCTGCCGCCGAAATAGCCGCCGATTGCGCCGGCGCTGACTATCAGAATACGCATCAACGTCTCCCGTGATCCAATCTCATGTGTTTGCCGAAGCCGCCGGACGGCGCGGCACCAAGAGATTGCCGGTGAAGGCCATCACCGGCTCGTCCTTCTGATTGAAGGTCGTCGTGCGCACTCTGATCAAACCGCGGTCGGGCCGCGACTTCGACGGCCGCACTTCCAGCACTTCGCTCTTGGCATGCAATTCGTCACCCGGCCGCACCGCGCGCGGCCAGCTCAGTTCGTCAAAGCCGACGCCGAGAATGCCGCCGGCCGGCTTGAATTCGCCTTCGACCATGAGCCGCATGGTCATTGCCGCGGTATGCCAGCCGCTCGCCGCCAAGCCTTGAAACGGCGAGTGCCGTGCCGCGTCTTCATCGAGATGAAAAGGCTGCGGATCGAATTGCTTGGCAAAAGCAAAAATCTGTTCCTTGTCGACACGCACACGACCGGTGTTGAAAACCTGACCGGCGGCAAAGTCTTCCAAGTAGTGCTCGGTCATTTGACGATGGCTCCTGACGCGGACGGCTCTGCCGCGGACGCCGCGGCAAGCTTGCGGGAGCTATCAAACCATACGCCGGAAGCGACCGCAGCCGCATTAATGAGCCCGAAAGCTGAAAGCGCAACCGCCAAGGCGATGAACACATTCGTCAGGTCGCCGGTCAGACGCAAGGCGATATAGCCGCCGCCAGCCGCGATGATGAGGCGCGCCAGATTAGCGATAAACGGCCACAGCAGGCGGCCGGCGCCTTGCGAAGCGAAGTAGAGCGCCATACCGAGACCGAACAGGCCATAAACCGGCCCGACCGCATGCAGATAGCGCGACCCGGCATCGATCATTTCGGGCTCGGTGCCGAACAGCGACAGCCAGGCGCGCGGCGCGATCGCGGCGCTGAAGCCGATGATCTCGCACATCGCCGCAGCGATTGCCGCGCCGATCCAGGCGACGCGCAGCGCGCGCTCGGGGCGACGCGCGCCCATATTGGTGCCAACCATGGCGACGAGCGGGCCGCCCAATCCGAAGACGAGGGGGATGAGCAGATATTCGAGGCGTGAGCCGGTGCCGTAACCGGCAATGGCGGCCGGTCCGAACGCACCGACCAGACCGGTCGCAATCGCAATGGTGAGATTGGTCTGCACCGTGATCAAAGCCGCGACCGCGCCGACGCGAAGAATGTCGGCGAACAGCGGCCAGCGCAGGCGCATACCGAGCAGCTGCAGGCGAATGACGCTGCGTCCCGAGCGCAGATAAGTCGCGAGCGCGATGCTGCCCGCTGCGTAATAGAGCAGGACGGCGACCGCGCCGCCGGCGACGCCGAGTTTTGGCAACGGTCCGACGCCGAAGATGAGGCAAGGCGATAGCGGGATCAGCACGACCACGCCGGCGACGGTGACGAGCGCGGGAAACTGCATATTGCCGGTGCCGCGGATCACATTGGCGAGCGAATTGAACAGCCAGACCAGAATGGCGCCGGTGAAGATCACGTTGGAATAGGTCACGGCCGCCACGAGCGAGCCGCCGCTGCCGCCCATTGTCGCGTAGAGCCATAGGCCGCCTAACAGGAGCGCAACCGTGAATGTCAGGCCAAAGATCAGCGCGATGACCAGCGCGTGCAGCGCCAGAGCGTTGGCGTCGTCGCGGCGTCCGCCGCCGAGCGCACGTGCAATCGCTGACGACATGCCGCCGCCCATGGCGCCGGCCGACATCATCTGCATCAGCATGACAACAGGGAAGACAAGTGCCACCCCGGCCAGCGAGTCGGTGCCAAGCTTGCCGACGAAATAAGTCTCGATCAGGCCGACCGAGGTCTGCGCCAGCATCACCGCGATATTCGGCGCGGCGAGGCGGATCAGCGTCGCCGCGATCGGGCCCTCGATCAAGGCGCGGGTGCGCGGGTCGAAGCGGGGTGCGTCGGCCGGTTGAGCGGCCGCGACGCCCGGAAGCGTCTCTAACGTGGCAACGCTGGAAGCGGACATTCCGGCACTCCCGAGGCTTTCCGTCGCGCCGTGTCATTGAACGGCGGCACAAATAGGTGTATATACTCCTATATCGCCCGGCAAGGGCCGGCGAGGAAATTGCGGGGATCGCAACGATGCTGGATTTGACCAATCCTGCCGGATGCAACTGCCTAGCGTTGCGCCAGGCCGCCCGCCATGTCTCGCAATTCTATGATCAATTCCTGGCGCCGAGCGGGTTGCGCACGACGCAGTATTCGATTCTTGCAAGGCTGCAACGCAGAGGCGCGATAACAATCAACGCGCTCGCCGCCGAGTTGGTCACCGACCGCACGACGCTCGGGCGCAACCTATTGCCCTTGCAGCGCGACGGGCTGATCGCGATTGAACCGGGGCAAGCCGATCGCCGCAGCAAAGAGGTGCACTTGACTGCTGCCGGCGCTGCCCGCTTTCGCGCGGCGCGCAAGGTCTGGGAAGAGGCCCAAACGAAGTTCGAGACGGCATTTGGTGTCAAACGGGCAAGGGACTTACGCACGCTGCTGGACGAGATCGCGACCGAGGATAAGATTGCGACGATCGAGGCTTGAATTGCGACAGGAGAACAGGGTTTCCTTGCGTGGCTGACTTTGGCTATCATTCGGCGTTGCTTCGGAGCTCGATCATGCGCCGTATGCTGAGGTTGGGTGGCCTTTTCGTCGTGCTTTGTGCCGCGATGCCGGCGCGGGCCGGCGATTTTTTCGGCTTCTTCAGTGCGCCCGATCCGCAATGCTATTGGTGCATCCGCGACGCCATCTATGCCGACGTCAAGCTGATCGATCATCTCGAAGCCAATCCCGATGTCGACGACGCGGTGAAAGGCCCGCAGATTGCGGCGGCGCGCGCCGACATTTATCGGCTTAGGCTTCTGCTCGGGCCGCTGCAGCAAGTGGGACCGGAGCCATGCTGCTATTCACGCCGGCCACTTTATATCCGTTGACGAGTTCTCGACTTGCTTAACCCGCCGACGGCGCACCGAACAGCCGCGGCAAGAGCCGCGCACGCATGTTCAGCGACCATTGGCCGAGTCGGTCCAGATAAAGATAGAGCACCGGCGTCGTATAGAGTGTGAGCAGTTGGCTGATCAAAAGCCCACCGACGATGGCTATGCCGAGCGGGCGGCGGATCTCGCTGCCGTTGCCGAAACTCACCGCCAGCGGGACGGCGCCGAGAATCGCAGCCGATGTCGTCATCAGGATCGGGCGGAAGCGGAGGATGCAGGCCTGATAGATGGCGTCGTGCGAGTTCAAATGACCGGAGCGTTTTGCCTCGATAGCGAAATCGATCATCATGATCGCGTTCTTCTTGACAATGCCGATCAGCAGAATGACGCCGATCAATCCGATGATGTCGAATTCGGTATGAAACAACATCAGCGCCAGAATTGCGCCGACGCCGGCCGACGGCAGTGTCGAGAGGATAGTGATCGGGTGAATGTAGCTCTCGTACAATACGCCGAGCAGGATATAGACGGCGGCGATCGCGGTCGCGATCAGGATTTTCTCGTTGTCGAGCGATTGCTGAAACACTTGCGCGGTTCCGGCGAAGTTGCCGTGGATGGTCACCGGCATGCGGATCCTTTTCGTCGCCGCGTTGATTTCCTCCGCGGCGTCGCCGAGCGCCGCACCGGGGTGCAGATTGAACGAGATCGTCGCGGCGACGAACAGGCCCTGGTGATTGACCGACAGCGGCGCGTTGCCGGCGTTATAGTGACTCATCGCAGACAGCGGGATCATGGTTTCCTGCGCGGTCGATACGGCGGCGCCCGAAGAGGTCGAGCCTTTGCCGGTATTGGCCAGAGCGTTGATGGCGGCATTGCGGGCCGAATTGTTGTTGGCGGTGGCCGCGGCAGTCTCCGCGGACGTCTCGGTGCCGGCGGACGTTTTGACCGGAGTGACCGTTCCAGCCGGAGCGTTCGACGTCTGCGTGCCCGACGCGCCGCCGCCGGACGTCGCCACATAGATTTCGCCGAGCGAGGCCGGATATTGCGTGTTGCGCGGATCGATCTCCATGACGACGTGATACTGGTTGATCGCGCTGTAGATCACGGAGACCTGACGCTGGCCGAAAGCGTCGTACAACGTGTTGTCGATCTGCGCGGGCGTAATACCGAGGCGGGACGCGGTGTTGCGATCGATGACGAGATCGGATTCGAGCCCGCGCTGCTGCTGATCCGAGCTGACATCGGCCATGATCTGGCTGTGCTCGAGCTCATTGACCAGGCGCTGCGTCCATTTGAAGAGTTCGTCGGCGTCGTCGGACTGCAGCGTGTATTGATACTCGGCATTGCTCTGCCGGCCGCCGGCGCGGACGTCCTGGACCCCGAACAAAAACAGCCGCCCGCCCGGCACCTTGGCGAGTTTCGGCCGCAGCCGCGCGAGGACCTGGTCCATCGGCGGCCGCTCCCCGATCGGTTTCAGCGAGACGAAGACCGAGCCGGTATTGATCGAGCCGAAGCCGCCGCCCGAGCCGACGCCGGTATAGCCGACGACATTCTCGACCGCGGGATCCGCCTGCACGATCGCCGTCATCTGCCGGAGCTTCTGCGTCATGAGCTGAAAGGACACGCTTTGGTCGGCCTGCAGCGAGCCGATCAGCCGCCCGGTATCCTGCTCCGGGAAAAATCCCTTCGGCACGATCATGAACAGCACGATATTGAGAATGATCGCGCCGAAGAATACCGCAAGCACGATGCGGCTGTGCTCTAACGCCCACGACAGCGAGCGCTCGTAGCCCGTGAGCGCGCGGTCGAACAGGGGGCTGCGGCTTCGGCCTTCACGCGCGGCTGAACTGCGCAGGAACAGTGCGCACATCATCGGTGTGGTGGTGAGCGAGATGACGAGCGAAATCATGATCGCAAGCGACAGCGTCAGAGTGAATTCGCGGAACAGACGCCCGACGATGCCGCCCATCAGCAGGATGGGAAGGAACACTGCGATCAGGGACAGGCTGATCGAAAGCACGGTAAAGCCGACCTCGCGCGCGCCCAGAAGCGCCGCCTGCAGGCGCGGCATGCCGGCTTCGAGATGGCGCGAAATGTTTTCTAGAACGACGATGGCATCGTCGACGACGAAACCGGTAGCGATCGTCAGCGCCATCAGCGACAGAATGTCGAGACTATAGCCGAGCAGATACATCGCTCCGAACGTGCCAAGGATCGAAACCGGCACGGCGACCGAGGGAATGACGGTGGCGCTGAAATTGCGCAGGAAGAAATAAACCACCGCCGTCACCAGCGCGATGGCGATCACCAGCGTCACCTCGGTGTCGTGCAGCGACTGGCGGATCGTAGTGCTGCGGTCGATGGCGATATTGACATTGACGTCCGACGGCATGGCCGCTTCCAGCGCCGGCAGTTCGGCCTTCACGCCGTCGATCGTGTCGATGATATTGGCGCCGGGTTGCCGGAACAGAATGATGATGACCGACGGCTCGCCGTTCGACAGTCCGAGATTGCGCACGTCCTCGACGGAGTCGAGAACGTCGGCGACGTCGGACAGAAGCACCGCCGCGCCGTTGCGATAGGCGATGACCAGCGGCGCATAGTCAGACGCTTTGGTCGCCTGGTCGTTGGTATAGAGTTGATAACGGCGGTCGCCGTCGTCGATGGTGCCTTTCGGGCTGTTGGCATTGGCCGAGGCGAGCGCCGCCCGAACATCTTCGAGTCCGATGCCGTATTTGAACAGCGCTTGCGGATTGAGCTCGACGCGCACCGCGGGCAGTGCCGAGCCGCCGATAATGACCTGGCCGATGCCGCTGATCTGCGACAGCTGCTGCGCGAGCACGTTGCTTGCGGCGTCATACATCTGACCCTGGGTCAGGGTCTTCGATGTCATCGCCAGAATGAGAATGGGCGCGTCGGCCGGATTGACCTTGCGATAGGTCGGATTGCTCCGCAGGCTCGCCGGCAGATCAGCGCGCGCCGCGACGATGGCGGCCTGCACGTCGCGCGCCGCGCCGTCGATGTCGCGGTTCAGACCGAATTGCAGCGTGATGCGGGTCTGGCCGATGCCGCTTTGCGAAGTCATCTCGGTGACGTCGGCGATTTGTCCGAGATGACGCTCGAGCGGGCTGGCGACGCTGGTCGCGACCGTCGTCGGGCTCGCGCCTGGAAGTTGGGCGTTGACAGATATGGTCGGAAAATCGACCTGCGGCAGCGGCGCGACCGGCAGTTTCCAGAAAGCAAGAATGCCGGCAAGCGCAATACCGAGCGTCAGCAGCGTGGTCGCCACCGGCCGGCTGATGAAAGGCGAGGAGATATTCATTCAGCCGGCGCCGTCGGCGGAGTTTCGGGTGCGCGCGGCGCGAGCGGATTCGACGGCCGACTTCCGGTGAGCCGAACCGCAAGCCGGTCGAAATAGAGATAGATCACCGGCGTCGTGAACAGCGTCAGCATCTGGCTGACGATCAGACCGCCGGTAATGGCCAGCCCGAGCGGTTGGCGTAGCTCGGAGCCGGTGCCGGTGCCCATCAGCAAGGGCAGGGCGCCGAGGATCGCGGCCATGGTGGTCATCATAATGGGACGGAAGCGCAACAAGCAGGCCTGATAGATCGCCTCGCGCGGCGGCAGGCCCTCGTTGCGCTCGGCATCGAGCGCGAAGTCGATCATCATGATCGCGTTCTTCTTGACGATGCCGATCAGAAGAATGATGCCGATGATGGCGATGATATCGAGGTCGAAGCGGAACACCATCAAGGACAGCAGCGCCCCGACGCCCGCCGACGGCAAGGTCGACAGGATCGTGATCGGATGGATGAAGCTCTCGTAGAGGACGCCGAGCACGATATACATCGCCACCACCGCGGCGATGATCAGGAAGATTTCGTTGGTCAGCGAGGACTGAAACGCGGCCGCCGTGCCCTGGAACGCGGTGATGAAGCTTGTCGGCATGTTGAGCGAAGCCTCGGCCTGCTGGATCGCCGTGATCGCGGAATCAAGCGAATAGCCGGGCGCCGTGTTGAACGAAATCGTCGTCGCCGGAAACTGACCGAAATGGGTGATAAGGAGCGGGCCCGCCTGCTGGTCGATATGGGCGATCGCCGTGAGCGGCACCTGACCATTCGTCGTCGATGACGATGACGGCAGATAGAGCGAGGTCAGCCCGGTCAGCGACTTTTGCAGTTTCGGGTCGATCTCCAGAATGACGCGCCGCTGATTAGACTGCGTATAGATTGTCGAGACGATACGCTGACCAAACGCATCATAGAGCACATTGTCGACGGTCGCCGGCGTGATGCCGAAACGGCTTGCGGTGGCGCGATCGATGACGAGGTTGGCGGCCAGTCCTTGTTGCTGCAAGTCGCTCGCCACGCCGGCCAATTGCGGCAACCGGCTCAATTGCTGCACCAGCCGTGGCACCCAGGTGGCGAATTCGGCGGGATTGGCGTCTTCGAGCACGAAATGATAGGGCGCGCGGCTGATCGTCGAATCGATGGTCAAATCCTGCGCCGGCTGCATGTAGAGCGTGATGCCGACAATGCCGGACACTTCGCCTTGCAGGCGGCGGATGATCTGCGTGGCGTTCAGATTTCTCGAATCGTGCGGCTTCAGCATGATCAGGAAGCGGCCGGTATTGAGGGTCTGATTGGTACCGTCGACGCCGATGAAGGAGCTCAGGTTCTCGACGTCCGGATCTTTCAGGATCGTCTCGGCGAGCTGGTCCTGCAGCGTGGCCATCGTATCGTAAGAGACGCTCTGCGAGGCTTCCGAGATCGCCTGGATCATGCCGGTGTCCTGCACCGGGAAGAAGCCCTTCGGGATCAGGATATAGAGCAGAATGGTGAGCGCGAGCGTCAGCACGGCGACCAGGAGCGTCGCCGGCTGGCGATCCAGGACCCAATTCAGCGCCTGTCCGTAGCGGTCGATCACGGCGTTGAAGGCGCGCTCGGCGGTGAGATCGAAGCCCGTACGTTCGGTGTCGGGATGATGACGAATAAGTTTGGCGCACATCATCGGCACCAAGGTCAACGAAACGATTGCCGATATGATGATGGTGACGGCGAGCGTGATCGAGAATTCATGAAACAGCCGGCCGACGACGTCGCCCATGAATAGGAGCGGGATCAGCACGGCCAGCAGTGAAATGGTCAGCGATATGATGGTAAAGCCGATCTGCTCGGAGCCGCGCAGCGCCGCTTCGAGCGGATCCATGCCGCCTTCGACATAGCGCGCGATATTTTCGATCAT
>JBAUCK010000084.1:0-12960 GCA_049677525.1 Xanthobacteraceae bacterium | reverse complement strand
GCGCGCCTTCGGTGATCAGCACGCCCGCGCCGTAAATGCCGGTCGGGTGGAATTGCACGAATTCCATGTCCTGCAGCGGCAAGCCGGCGCGCAGCACCATGGCATTGCCGTCGCCGGTCTGGGTATGGGCGCCGGTGCACGACGCATAGGCGCGGCCATAGCCGCCGGTGGCGAGAATGGTCATCTGCGCCGAGAAGCGGTGGATCGTGCCGTCGTCGAGATTGATGGCGATGACGCCGCGGCAGCGGCCGTCGTCGTCCATCATCAGATCGATGGCGAAATATTCGATGAAGAATTCGGTCTGGTGGCGCAGCGCCTGGCCATACATCGTATGCAGCATGGCATGGCCGGTGCGGTCGGCGGCGGCGCAGGTGCGCTGCGCGGTGCCCTTGCCGTAATGCGTGGTCATGCCGCCGAACGGGCGCTGATAGATCTTGCCGTCCTCGCGGCGCGAGAACGGTAGGCCCCAATGTTCGAGCTCGTAAACCGCCTCCGGCGCGTTCCGGCACATATATTCGATGGCGTCCTGGTCGCCGAGCCAGTCCGACCCTTTCACGGTGTCGTACATGTGCCAGCGCCAATCGTCTTCGCCCATATTTCCGAGCGCCGCGGCGATGCCGCCTTGCGCCGCGACGGTGTGCGAGCGGGTCGGAAACACCTTGGTGATGCAGGCGGTGCGCAGTCCGGCCTCGCTGCAGCCGACGGTGGAGCGCAGCCCCGAGCCGCCGGCGCCAATGACGATGACGTCGTAGATGTGGTCTTCGATCGGATAGGCGCGGCCATTGACGGCGGGTGCCGCGTCTCCGTTGGTTGCGTTTTCAGCCATGCTCACAATCCGAACGACAATTTGAGTAATGCATAGACAGCGACGGCGCCGACAGCCCAGCAGAAGAAGGTATTGGCCATGACCAAGGTGAGCTTCGAGGAGTCCTCGTGCACATAGTCCTCGATGATCACCTGCATGCCGATCTTCATATGGGCGACGGTCGAGATGATGAACAGCATGAGGATGATCGCGACCGCCGGCGAACCCAGAATCTGCGCGGTGGCCGCCTGGTTGCGGCCCATGAGCGTGATCAGGATGATCACCGCGGCGATGGTCAGCGGGATGTTGGCGACGGCCGTCAGGCGCTGACGCCAGAAATGCTCGGTGCCGGATTTGGCGGTGCCGAAGCCGCGGACGCGAGCGAGCGGCGTGCGCATATGGGCGAGTCCGCTCATTATGACACTCCCATCGTCAAGAGCACGAAGATCCACAGCAGCACGGTGATGGCGATCGAGCCGATCAGGTTGGCGGCGACGAGCCATTCACGCTCGCTCGGGCCGAAACCGCGGCCGGTGTCCCAGATCAGATGGCGCACGCCGCCGAGCAAATGATGGATCAGCGCCCAGGTATAACCGAACAGGATCAGCCGCCCGATCCAGGAGCCGGCGAACCACTGGAACCGCGCATAGGCTGTGGGGCTCGTCGCGGCGATCAGCCACCAGGCGACGAGCAGCGTTCCGAAATACAGCGCGCCGCCGGTGATGCGATGCACGATCGACATCGTCATCGTGAGCGTCGTTTTATAGATTTGCAGGTGTGGGGAGAGGGGCCGCTCGGCGGGAGTCCGTCGTTCGAGCGAGCGTGTGTCGGCCATTGGCATCATCCGAATTCGCTTGGGCGCAGGCGCGCTTAGCTTAGAACCGTTCCTACCCAATCCGCAGGCCTACCGCAATGCAGCACCCCTAATCGCCGGGGGACGAGTGAATGCCGCGCACAAGACAACTTCGTCTCACACGAAAGAATACGCTTGAATTAGTATTATTCAATGGGCGATATTGGGAGTCTGACTTCGTCAAATACGAAGGCAGGGTTGCCGCTATGCGATTCGATCTCACCGATCTCAGTTTGTTTCGCCACGTCGTCGAAGCCGGCTCCATCACGCACGGCTCCGAGCGCGCGCATCTCGCGCTTGCCGCAGCTTCGACGCGTATCCGCAACATGGAAGATGTGCTCGGCGTGGCGCTGCTCACGCGCGGACGCCAAGGCGTGACGCCGACGCAAGCCGGCCGCACCTTGCTGCAGCACGCCCGCACCATCCTGCGCCAGGCCGAGCGGCTGCATGAAGATCTCGGCGCCTATGGCGGCGGTTTCGCCGGGCAGATCCGGGTGCTCTCGAACACCAATGCGCTGACAGAATTTCTGCCGGAAGCGCTGTCGTCGTTTCTCGCCGCCCATCCCAATGTCAGCGTCGATCTCGAGGAGCGGCTGAGCGACGAGATTGTCGGATTGATCGCGGAAGGCGTCGCCGATCTCGGCGTCGTTGCCGGCACGGTCGATGCCGGCGCGCTCGAGACCTACCCGTTCCGCCGCGACCGCTTCGTGCTGGTGGTGGCGCAGGATCATTCGTTGGCTAAGCGCAGCAAGATCAGCTTCGAGGACGTGCTCGATCAGGATTTCGTCGGGCTCGATCGCTCAAGCGCCATCCAGCGCTTTCTCGCCGCCAAAGCCGTGCGCATCGGCCGGCCGCTGCGGCTGCGCGTGCAGTTGCGCAGCTTCGATGCCGTCTGCCGCCTGGTCGAATGCAAGGTCGGCATCGGCATCGTGCCGGAAACCACGGCGCGCCGGGTGTCGAAGACCATGGCGATCAAGCTCGTCGCGCTGACCGACACCTGGGCGGTGCGCGACCTGACGATCTGCGTGAGGAGCCACGAGGACCTGCCAGCTTATGCGCGGCAGCTCGTCGAGCATCTGCGGGCGACGAGTTAGAGCATGATCCGGATAAGCGGAAGCCGGTTTTCCGAAAAGATCATGCTCCACAAAAATACTACGCTTTGGATTTTTGCCGCGCCGCCGCGATGGCGTCGCCAAGCGCCGAAATGCGGATCGGCAATTTTGCGGCCGTTATGCCGAGCGGCGCGAGCGCGTCGTTGATGGCGCCGGACACCGCCGCCGGCGCGCCGAGATAACCGGATTCGCCGGAGCCTTTCTGGCCGAGCACCGTGAACGGCGACGGCGTGCAATGGTGCACGATCTCGACTTCGGGCACTTCGAGCGAGGACGGCAACAGATAATCCATGAAGGTCTGGGTGATCATCTGGCCCTGGTCGTCGTAAACGAATTCCTCGAACAGAGCGGCGCCGATGCCGTGGGCGATGCCGCCGAGCGTCATGCCTTTGACGATGTGCGGATTGATGACCGTGCCGCAGTCGTGACCGATGACATAGCGCTTGATCTTTGGCGTGCCGAGATCGGGATCGATCGCAAGCAGAACGACGTGGAACTCGAACGAGTGGCAGGGATACATCTGCACCCGGCCGTCCGGCGTCGGCAGCGTGCCGCCGGTCGGCACCTGATAGACGGCATTGGTTTCCAGCCCCGGCTCGACGCCGTCAGGCAACAGGTGCCAATTGCGGTGCGCGATGGTGACGAGATCGAGCCAAGCGAGCTTGCGATCGCCCTTTGCCGTCGCCACGCCGCCATTGGCATAGACGGCCGCGTCTTCGGCGACACCGAATTGATGCGAGGCGATTGCGATCAGCTTCTGTTTGAGCTTCTGCGCTGCATGGAAGGCGGCGCCGCCGAGCATGATCGCCATCCGGCTGCCGACCGGCGAATTGCTCGGCATGCTCTCAAGCGAATCCGGCCGAACCACGCGGATTTTGTCCGGATCGATTTCGAGAATTTCGCCGATCACAGTGGCCACCAGCGTCTCATGGCCTTGTCCCGATGAGGTGGTGTTGACGGTGGTGACGATGTCGCCGAGCCCGTCGACATGGATGCGGCAGGACTCCATCCAGGTCGAGGTCGTGTTCTTCGGATTGAGCAGCGGCTCGAAGGACGAATTGCCGCCGCTCGGCTCCAAACATGCGGCGATACCGATGCCGGCGAGCTGTCCCTCTTGGCGCAGCCGGTCGCGCTCGGCTTGCAGCGCGGCAAAATCCACATGGTCGAGCACTTTGGCAACCACGGCGTGATAATCGCCGCTGTCGTAGCGCGTGCCGCTTGGGATGAGATAGGGAAACTCCTCCTTGCGGATGAAATTGCGCCGCCGCACCTCGACGCGGTCGAGGTTCAGCGCCACCGCGACTTTGTCGATCGCCGATTCGATGGCGTAATTGGTCGGCGATTGGCCGAAGCCGCGCACCGCCTCTTGCACCGCCTTGTTGGTGGTCACCGATTGGGCGCGATATTCGACGCTTTGAATCTTGTAAGGCCCGACGATGGCGCCGATCGGCTTGCCGAGCTGAAACGGCGCCCGGCCGGCATAGGCGCCGACATTGTCGAGCGCGCGCATTTTCATCGAACGGATGATGCCGTCGTTGTTGAAGGCGAGCGACACATCGAAAATGCGGTCCGGCCCGTGCGCGTCGCCGGCGCGCATGTTTTCCAGCCGATCCTCGATCAGCCGCACCGGCCGCCCCAGGCGGCGCGTCAGATAGCTGCACAGCACGGTGTGCTTGATGCCGCGCTTGACGCCATAGCTGCCGCCGACATCGATATCCTGATGCACGCGCACAGCGTTGGCGGGAAGCCGCATCGCGCACGCGATCTGGTCAGAATATTTCGGCATCTGGATCGAAGCCCAGACATCGAGCAATTCGCGCCACGGATCCCAAGCCGCGGTAATGGCAAAAGTCTCGACCGGCACGGTTGAGCTCCTGCCCCACACGACGCGAAACGACAACTGGCGCGGCGATTGCGCGAAATCGCCTTCGACGTCGCCCCAGACGAAGGTGCGGTCGAGCAGCACGTTCGAACCGTGCGGCGGATGCACGATCGGCGCGTCGGGCTTCAACGCTTCTTCCGGATCGATCACAAACGGTAGCCGCTCATAGGTGACGTCGACAAGCTCGGCGCCGTCTTCGGCGAGCGCGCGGGTGTCGGCAACGACGGCGGCGACCCATTCGCCGACATAGCGCGCTTGGTTGACCGCAAGCGGATAGCGCTGCACCTGCGGCGTTTCGAGGCCGTTCATCAGCTGATCGGTGGCGGTGGCAAGCTCTTCGCCGGTGAGCACGTAATGCACGCCGGGCAACGCCAAAGCGGCTTTGCTATCGATGGCAACAATATGCGCGGCAGGATGCGGCGCGGGCACCAGCGCCACGTGGAGCATATTGGCCGCGTGCACATCGGCGGCAAATTGGCCCATGCCGGCGACGAAACGCCGGTCCTCGCGCACGCGGCGATTGGCCGAGACATAACGCAAATGGCGCGGCCCGGTGCTCATCGAGTGCCCGCTTTCGTCGCATTGGCGAGCGCCAGCCGCTGCCCGGCCAGCACGATCGCCTCGACGATCTGACCGTAGCCGGTGCAGCGGCAGATATTGCCGGAAATCGCTTCGACGATGTCCTTGCGCGTCGGCTGCGGATTGTCGCGAAGAAGCGCGGTCGCGGTCAGCACCATGCCGGGCGTGCAATAGCCGCACTGCAGACCGTGCATCTCGCAGAACGCGTCCTGGATGACGCTGAGCTCGCCGGGCGCCGGCGCGATGCCTTCGATGGTCGTGATCTCATAACCGTCGGCCTGCACGGCAAATATCAGGCAGGAGCGCGCCGGCTCGCCGTCGAGCAGAACGGTGCAAGCGCCGCAGACGCCGTGCTCGCAGCCGGTATGCGAGCCGGTGAGGCCTAAATCGTCGCGCAGGCAATCGAGCAAGGTCTTGCGCGGCTCGACGTCGGCGCTGCGGCTCTCGCCGTTGACCGAAAGCGCGACCTTCATTGCCGCCTCGCCGCTGCCGCTTGCCGCGCATCGTTCAAGGCGCGCCGCGCCAGGACGCCGCCGGTGCGCCGGCGATAATCGGCCGAGGCATGCAGGTCGCCCCAAATGTCGAGCTTCGCCATCGCGGCATCGACGGCTTCGGCAATCGCCGCTTCGCCGAGATCGCCGCCGATCAATGCCTTGCTCGCTTGATCGAGGCGTACCGGACATTCGCCAAGCCCGCCGATGCCGATCGCGCAAACCGTGCAATGCCCGGCCTCGTCGAGCGCGATCTGCGCCGCGGCGCAGACGAAAGCAAAATCGCTGTGCCGCGCATTCACTTCGTGAAAGCCGGTGCCGATACGTTGCTGCGGCCAAACCGGAAAGCGGATAGCGGCGAGGAACGCGCTCTGCGGGATGGCGGTGACCATGGGGCCTAAGAAAAATTCGCTGGCTTTGATCGTCGTCTCGCCTCTCACATCGCGCACCACGATGTCGGCATCGAGTGTGAGCGCCGCCAGCGGAATTTCTGCAGACGGATCGGCATGCGCAATCGAGCCGCCGATGGTGCCGCGCCACCGCGTTGCCGGGTGTCCGACCCAGGGAAACACTTTGGCGAGCAGCGGCAGCTTGGCCGCGATCAGCGGATCGCGCTCCGCTGCGGCTTGCCGCGTGGTGGCACCGATGACGATGCTGTCGCCGTTGTCTTTGATCCCGGACAATTCAGGCAGGCGGAGAATATCGATCAGCCGTTCCGGCCGCGCCAGCCGCATCGCCAGCATCGGCACCAGCGATTGCCCGCCGGCAATGACGCGGCTGTCGCCGTCTTGCGCCAGCAGCGCGCAAGTCTCTGCGATGGAGCTTGGCCGGATGTAATCGAACGGAACAGACTTCACTCAAGGCTCCGATCAGGCGCGCGGTGACCTCGGATCATAGCCCAAGTTCTTTGGCCCGAAGTTCTTTGCACGCTTCGCCTAAAGGCCGCAGTCCCGGTTCCCGTAGGCTATCTCCTCCCAACGGCGGAATTGGCTTTCCGCTCTTGTCGACGATTCTTTCGATCGTGCACTACCGCGGCATCAGCACCCAGTAGTCCAGATCGAGCAGCACTGATGGATCGTATTCGTCGCCGTTCTTGGCCGGGTAATCATTGCACGGCCGGTCGCGCGTGGCGATGGTGCGCAGACGTAATGCGCCAACGTCGGTGCGGCCGGGCAGCTCGGATTTCGCCAGGACTTCCGACCAGGCGAAGATCGTGCCGCCGGCAAAGAGCGGCGCGACATGGCGCCCACCGTTGATGGCGGCGACATGGAAGGCATTAGCGAGCCCATTGAACGAGATCGCACGCGCGAGCGAAATGACATGGCCGCCATAGATCAGGCGGCGGCCGAAGCGGCCTTTGCCTTCGATGAATTGGTTGAAGTGGATGCGCGCGGTGTTCTGATAAAGCCGCGTCGCGATCATGTGCTCGGCTTCCTCGACGGTATAGCCGTTGACGTGATCGATCTTCTCGCCGACGGCGTAGTCGCCGTATTTGGCGGTGCTGCCCGCCAGCGCGAAGTCATAATCGACAACTTCGATCGGCAGGCAGGCTTCGCCAAGTACTTTCGGATCAAGCACAGTCGGCAGCCGCGGCACGTGATCGCCGGGTGCGGGCGCAGCCTCGTCGCGCTTATTCACCATCACCCAGCGCACATATTCGATGACCGGCTTGTGATCCTGATTGTAGCCGGTGGTCCGCACATAGACGATGCCGGTCTTGCCGCTGGAATTTTCCTTGAGCCCGATGACTTCGGACTGCGCAGTCAGCGTGTCGCCGGGATAAACCGGGGTGCGGAAATAACAGCCGGCATAGCCGAGATTGGCGACCGCGTTGAACGACACGTCCGGCACGGTCTTGCCGAAGATCATGTGGAAGACGAGGAGATCGTCGATCGGCGAGCGCGGATAGCCGATGGCCTCGGCAAAGGCATCCGAGGATTGCACCGCAAAGCGCGCGCCGAACAGGCCGGCATAGAGCGCGACGTCGCCGACGGTGACCGTACGCGGCGTGGCGTGGCGGATCACTTCGCCGATGCGGAAATCTTCAAAGAAATTGCCGGGACTGTTTTTCGACATAGCTCATCAACCCCCAGATACGGACCCCCGAAATTCGGCGCTTCATAGCTCAGCGCTGCGCGTTGGGAAAGCGTGGCGTTCACGCATCCGTGACGGAAGTCCTGAAACCCTGCGCATCGGCCTCCGTATCTCAAGCCGACGACACGAGCGACCTCGTGTTGCCGACGACTTTCGTGAGCCGCAACCCCCAACCCCATCGGAGACCAGTCATGTCCAAGCGTTTTGCTCTTTTCGCCAGCGCGGCGCTCGTTGCCCTCGCCGCGGCTGTGACGCCGGCGCCGGTTCTGGCGCAAATGTCGGAGAAAACCGTGACCGTCGGGGGCGCGCCGATGTATCCGTCGAAAAACATCGTCCAGAACGCGGTGAATTCGAAGGATCACACGACGCTGGTCGCCGCGGTCAAGGCCGCCGGCCTCGTCGACACGCTGGAAGGGGCGGGCCCCTTCACCGTGTTCGCGCCGACCAATGCGGCCTTCGCCAAATTGCCGGCCGGCGCCGTCGATACGCTGCTCAAGCCGGAAAACAAGGCGACGCTGACCAAGGTCCTGACCTATCACGTCGTGCCCGGCCGCCTCACCGCGGTGAGCCTGATGAAGGCCGTCAAGGAGGGAGAAGGCGAGGCGCATCTGAAAACCGTCGCCGGCGAAGACCTCACCGTGAAGCAGGCCGGCCCCGGCAAGCTCACCGTGACCGACGCCAAGGGCGATGTGGCCAATGTCACTATCGCGGACGTTGTGCAGTCGAACGGTGTTATCCATGTTGTCGACACGGTGCTGCTGCCGAACTAAAACCGGTCTAATCACATTTAAAACCCTCTCCCCGTTAACGGGGAGAGGGCCTGCCGATAGCGCTGCTGACGGGAATGTGAAACGAAAGTGCTTTGGCGTTTTGCTACACGTCCGCTTGGATCGACGAGCGCACCATGACCCTCCAAGCCACCAGCAATTTACCGGTCGCGACCGCGCCCATTTCACCTGATCACGCGTCGGGGCCGCTTATTCATCCGCGCTGGGTGCGCATCACGCATTGGATCAACGCGCTGGCCGTTTTCATGATGATCGGCTCGGGCTGGCAGGTTTACGACGCCTCGCCGCTGTTCCGTTTCATCCATTTCCCGAGCCAATTTACGCTTGGCGGGTGGCTCGCCGGCGCGCTGTTGTGGCACTTCGCCGCGATGTGGCTCTTCGCCGTAAATTTCATCGTCTATGTCACGCTCGGCATCGCCACCGGCCGCTTCCGCAACAAGCTGTTTCCGGTCCGCCCGCGCGACGTGTGGAGCGATTTGACCGCGGCCTTGCGCGGCAAGCTCTCGCATGACGATCTCAGCGTCTACAACGCGGTGCAGCGCCTGCTTTATCTCGGCGTGATCTTGGCTGCCGTGGTGATCGTGCTGTCCGGGCTTTCGATCTGGAAGCCGGTGCAGCTCAAATATCTCACCGACGTCTTCGGCGGCTACGATACCGCGCGCTATGTGCACTTCTTCGCCATGTCTTCGATCGTGGCCTTTCTGACCATTCATATCGCGCTCGCGCTCCTCGTGCCGAAGAGCCTGCGCGCCATGATTTTTGGACGCTAGAGCATGTCGCGCACGCGAAAATCGCCTCCCGGCGTCGATCCAAAGCACCTGATCAAGGATGCGGCGAAGCTCTTGCCGCAATCGTCGCGCCGTAACTTCCTGCGCGGCGCGGCGTCACTCGGTGCGCTGGCGATGCTGACCGGCTGCGACGTCATCGACGGGCCGACATCGGAGAGCGCGTTGCGCGTCATCTCGCGCTTCAACGACAAGATTCAGGCTTTGCTGTTCTCGGAAACGACGTTGGCGCCGGAATATCCGGAAAGCGCGATCACCCGGCCATTCCCGTTCAACGCCTATTACAGCGAAGACGAGGCGCCCGACATCGACGGCGACAATTACAAGCTCGAGATCGGCGGGCTCGTCGACAACAAGAAATCCTGGACGCTGCCCGAGCTCAATCAATTGTCGGAAGTCTCGCAGATCACCCGCCATGTCTGCGTCGAGGGCTGGAGCGCCATCGGCTCCTGGCAGGGCGTCAAGCTGTCGGATTTCCTCAAAATGATCGGCGCCGACACCAGCGCCAAATATGTCTGGTTCCAGTGCGCCGAAGGCTATTCGACCACGATCGACATGCCGACCGCGCTGCACCCGCAGACGCAATTGACGCTGAAATTCGATCGCAAGACCTTGCCGACGGCCTACGGCTTTCCGATCAAGATCCGCATCCCGACCAAGCTCGGCTTCAAGAACCCGAAATACGTCACCGCCATGTGGGTGCAGAACAACGACGCCGGCGGCTATTGGGAGAACCAGGGCTACAACTGGTTCAGCGGGCTCTAGAAAATCGGCCGTTGCGGCCCATCTTGCCAAGCCGGACCCGGCCCTTTAGCACTCGACGCCTCATTTTTGCGAGGCGTCAGTCATGGCTAGCTACAAGCTCCTTCTTCTCGCCGGCGACGGCATCGGCCCCGAGGTTATGGCCGAGGTGAAACTGCTTCTTGGCTTCTATGCCAAGAAGGGCGTCGCCGACTTTCAAACCGAAGACGGGCTGGTCGGCGGCGCTGCCTATGATGCGCACAAGGTCGCGATCACCGACGCGACCATGGCCAAGGCCCATGCCGCCGACGCTGTGATTTTCGGCGCGGTCGGCGGGCCGAAATGGGACACGGCGCCGTATGACGCGCGGCCGGAGGCCGGGCTTCTCCGCCTGCGCAAGGAGCTCGCGCTGTTCGCCAATATCCGCCCCGCGATCGTCTATCCGGCGCTCGCGGATTCCTCGAGTCTCAAGCGCGAGGCGGTCGAAGGGCTCGACATCATCATCCTGCGCGAGCTCACCGGCGGCGTCTATTTCGGCGAGCCGAAAACCATCACCGATCTCGGCAACGGCCAAAAGCGCGCCGTGGACACGCAAGTTTACGACACCTACGAGATCGACCGCATCGCCCGCGTTGCCTTCGAGCTGGCGCGCAAGCGGCGCAACAAAGTCACGTCGATGGAAAAGCGCAACGTGATGAAGACCGGCGTGCTGTGGCACGAAGTGGTCGATGAGGTGCACAAGCGCGACTACAAGGACGTCGAGCTCGAGCACATGCTCGCCGATTCCGGCGGCATGCAGATCGTGCGCTGGCCGAAACAGTTCGACGTCATCGTCACCGACAATCTGTTCGGCGACATGCTATCAGACATTGCGGCGATGCTGACCGGCTCGCTCGGCATGTTGCCGTCGGCTTCGCTCGGCGAGGTCGACGCCAAGACCAAACGCCGCAAGGCGATGTACGAGCCGGTGCACGGCTCGGCGCCCGATATCGCCGGTAAGGGCATGGCGAACCCGATCGCGATGCTCGCGTCGTTCGGCATGGCGCTGCGCTATTCGTTCAATATGGGCAACGAGGCCGACCGTCTCGAAGCCGCGATCGCGGCGAGCCTCGCCAAGGGGCTGCGCACCGCCGACATCAAATCCGAAGGCACCAAGGTGGTCTCGACCGCGGAAATGGGCGAGGCGGTGGTCGGCGAATTGGAAAAGCTCTCGTAAGGGCGTCCAGAGCATGATCCCGAAAAGTGGAAGCCGGTCTTCGGAAAAGATCATGCTCCAATCAAGAATCTAGCCCTTACGAAACACCAGGTTCGACCCGAACTCCCGCGCCAGTTTGAAGCCCGCGGCCGCCATCAGGCCTGTGGTCTCATCGCGCGCTTCGAGCACTTCGATGTGCACCACGCCGCGATTGTCGGCGAGCGTTCGCGCCATGCCGGCGAGCGCCTTGCGCTCGTAGCGCTCGATATCGATCTTGACCGCGAGCGTCTTGCCCACAAGAGGCTTGCCGGACAGCGCGACCAGATCGTCGAAGCGCGCGATCTCAACCTCGTAGCCAACCTCGCAACCTTGGCTGGGCTCCGCGTTTTCCATGATCTGCGACAGCCCGATGTCGCGCTCCGGTCCCGGGACCAAGCGGAATTTCCCGGGCTCCGCGCCGAGCGCCACTTCGTTGATCGTGATATCGGCGTCGAGCAGATCGTTGATCAGGAGATTGGCGCGCAGATGCACGCGGTTGCGCCGGTCCGGTTCGAACAGGATGGCGCGCGGGGCGAGCCGATTCTTCATCACGATGCAGGTATAGAGGCCGAGATTGGCGCCGATATCAATGAAGACGTCAGGCTTGATCTCGGTGCACGTGCGGATGAAGATTTGCAGCTCCGGATATTCGCCGATCTTTGCCGATATTTCGAGGCCGCCGACATTGACCGAGCGAACCAGAAAGTCGGCGCCGAAATAGCTGCAGACGAAATAGTGTCCGCGATGCCAGATCTTGTTGAACGGCTTATAGATGCGGCGTCGTAACTTGTTCCGCCACCACAGATTCATGCCGCCCCCGCGGGTCACTAGGCGCCAAAACAGAACAGCGCGTCGGCCATCCTACTAGCCGGCCGTTCTACAACAAGAATTGCGGACTAGAAGGGCGAGCCGTTGAACCCGCCGTCGAACGGGCCGGGCAGCGCATAATGGCCCTTTCCCTGCACGTCGGGACCGAAAAACCAGTTCTGATGGCCCGGATCGCCGCCGGGCGGCAGGACGTAATCGTGGAAGCTGCGGTCGCCGACCGATACTTCCGTCCCGGTATCGAGATAGGACCGCCGCGGAATGACGATGACCCGCACACGGCCGGTGCCGTCGGGCAGGATCGTCGTCGTCGGCTGGATCACGGTGCCGCTGGAGGAGTGGGCCACTTGTACGGGCTGCTGCGGATCGCGCTTTCTTGTCGCCGCGTCGGCCGGGCCAGTGAGGGCGGCCGCAGCCAAAAACGCAACGATTGCGGCAGCAAAACCGATCGATACACGCATGGTTCGTTCTGGCTCCCCCGCTTCGACGCGCAATGTAGCCTGCTTTGCGCGGCCGCAACAGCGCGCTATGGCAACAGTCGCCGTCTGTCGCGGTTCCCGATGCTGCACTGCAGAACAATATTCTCTCAAAGCTGTGTTCGTGTCGCGCCTTTTCTCCCGGTTGGGGCGGGCCTACAATAAACCTCTAGGCTGTAGTGACGATTTAATAGTTGGGGGATTCCCAACGGGGTGCAAATCAGATTCAAAGCTGGCTTTTGGCGGCGGTCAGCTTTGGAAGGCGAAGACCTTCGGGATGATCAGTGGGAGCGGA
>JBAUCK010000083.1:0-15025 GCA_049677525.1 Xanthobacteraceae bacterium | reverse complement strand
TGTCTCTTCCACCGTGCCACGAACCATCTCACCCAGACTCCGGGCTTCATCGATCTGGATCACCTGACCCATCGGATTCTCGTCACTCATCGGTTGCTCCTTCATTGTATGAAGAAGCCGTCAGTCCCGAAAGTGCGAAAGATTCTGGACGCTATCGATCTCCGGCTTCTCACGCGAGGTGTGGAAGGGCAAAGGCGCGCTGAACGAGACTTCGGGCTTGAGCCGCACGCCGGATTCGCAGGCTATGTTCGCGGCGACCACCAAAGCCTCCTTCCTGCTCGACGACATCGGCAAGACCTGCGGCGTGCTGGAGCAGGCGGTCAATCTCGCTTGCGAGGGCCGCCCGGGGCCGGTGCACATTCACGTTGCCGAGGATCTGACGCTCGCAGGACAATCGGTCGACAATTACCGCGACATCCGGCTCGAGGTGAAACCGGTCCTGCCCGATCCGGCCGCGGTCGCGGCAGCCGCTGCCGCCATTGCCGACGCACTCGCGCGCGGCAAGTCGGTCATCGCGCTGATCGGCTTCGGTGCGATAAGGAGCTGCGCGGGGCCCGAGCTGCAGGCTTTCGTCGAACGCTTTGAGATCCCCTTTACGACGACGCTCGACGGCAAAGGCATCATTGCCGAGGACCATCCCTTGGCGCTCGGTGTGTTCCTGCGGCGGCGATTGGAACGTCGTCTTCCACAGCAAGGTGGCGACGCCGCAATTTCCCGAATGCACCATCGAGCAGCCGGGGCCTGATCTTTTCCTCGCCGCGCGGTAGGGATTGGACGAGCTGTTGGCGTGGCTGGTCAGTGACAATATCAAATGGGTGCGCGTCCAGCGCGGCGCTGTGCATGTGCTCGCCTTTGTCATGTTTTTCGGCGCCACCGTGCTGGCCGCCAAGGCCGGGATCGTGGCGCGGCTGCTCGGCATCCTGATGGCGATCATCGTCGTCGGCTGCGTCGTACTGCGGATGATCATGCGCGAGAACGATCCGAAGTCGCTGATCGCGGTGGTCTATATAAAAATCTTTGAATTCCTCAATCTGTTCGTGATCTGGCACAAGTTGCCGACATGGCTCGCGGTGCTCAATCTCGGTGCGCTGCGTGAAGTGCTGCGGGCCGAGAATCTGCACAACACGTCCGATATTCCGGTCACCAATCTCGCCGGCTTGCGACCGAAGCCGAAATGGGACCCGCGCTATCTGTCCGAGCGCGAGGAGGACGGGCAATTCAACGATCTGTCGAAGCCCGAAATGGGCAGTTCCAGCCTCAACCCGAGCGAACGTGTTCGACGGTTCGGCCTATACGCTCAGCAATCCGGGCGCGCGGTTCGGTCGCAACGTCCCGCTGAGCGAGGTCGATCCCACCCGCAACGGCGACATTCTCGATCCGAGCCCACGGCTCGTCAGTAACAAACTCTTGGCGCGGCCGAAGAAGAGCGACGGCTCCGACGATTTCACGCCGGCGACGATCCTCAATCTATTGGCCGCCGCCTGGATTCAGTTTCAGACCCACGACTGGTTCAATCACGGCACGCCGCGCCCCATCGACGACGATCCGTTCGACGTGCCGATCCCGCAGGACGATTCATGGCCCGGCGGCAAGATGCTGGTGCGGCGTACCCGCGCCGATCCGACACGGAAGCCGAATGACGGGGCCGGCCCCATCAGGTTCACCAATGCCGAGACGCATTGGACAGTTCGCAGATCTACGGCGACGGCTCGGCGGCCGGCGCCAAATACCGCGCCTTCCTCAACGGCAAGCTCAATATCGACCCCAAGACCAAGCTGATCCCGCTCTATCCGACCGGGCTCGAGAAAACCGGCCTGACCGCGAATTGGTGGCTGCCTCCTGCATAATCTCTTCACGCTGGAGCACAACGCCATCTGCGATCACTTGATCACGGCGTTTCCGGAATGGCGGGACGATCCGGATAAAGATGCGGAAATCTTCCGCGTCGCGCGCCTCGTCAACAATGCGCTGGTGGCGAAGATCCACACCGTCGCGATTGGACGGAAGCGATCCTGATCAATCCGGCGCTGCAGATCGGCATGGATGCCAATTGGTGGGGGCTTGCCGGTGCGCCGGTGAAGAAATATCTCGGCCGCATCTCGAGCAGCGAAGCGATCAGCGGCATTCCGAGCTCCGAAACCAATCAGACCGGCGCGGACTATTGCCTCACCGAGGAGTTCACCGCGGTCTATCGGCTGCATCCGCTGTTGCCGAACGAGATCCAGGTGCGGCGCGCCAAAGACGGCAGCCTCGGCCGCGTGCTGAAATTCGCCGCCAACGATCTCGCCGATCCCGATCTTATCGTCGGCCCGAACGCCATGGACAACGCGCTGCGCGACGCCTCGCTGCTCGACATTCTCTATACGTTCGGCGTCAACAATCCGGGCGCCGTCACGCTGCGCAATTTCCCGAACTGGATGCGGCAGATGCGCCGCCGCAACGGCGCCAATCTCGAGGAGATGATCGACCTCGCGGCGATCGACATTCTGCGCGACCGCGAGCGCGGCGTGCCGCGCTACAACCGCTTCCGCAAGCTGTTCCACAAGCCGCCGGTGCGCTCGTTCGAAGAGATGAGCGACGACCCCGACCTCGTGCGCACGCTGCGCGAGGTCTATGGCCATCCCGACAAGGTCGACCTTATGGTCGGCATGTATGCGGAAAAGCCCCCGGAAGGCTTCGGCTTCAGTGACACTGCCTTCCGGGTCTTTATTTTGATGGCGTCGCGCCGCGTCAAGAGCGACCGCTTCTTGACCGACGACTTCACGCCGGCGGTCTATACCCAGCCGGGAATCGACTGGGTCAACGCCAACAACATGACCACGCTGCTGCTGCGGCACTTCCCGGAACTGACGCCGGTTCTGCAGCGCACCGCGAATGCCTTTGGGTATCGTGACCGTCAGCCCACATCCGTCGAATGGATGCGGCGCTCGCCTGTGACTTGTCCGCGCAGCCGCCGCGCCACGAGCTTGTTGAGTGCCGAGAGGTAAGCCTTGGCCGAGGCGACCAGCGTATCCGGATCGGCGCCCTTGGCGGTCACCGCGCGGCCGTTCTCGGACAGCCGCACCGAGACTTCGGCTTGCGCGTCGGTGCCTTCGGTCACGGCATGGACCTGGTAGAGTTCGAGCACCGCGTCATGCGGCACCATGGCCTTGATGCAGTTGAACACGGCATCGACCGGGCCGTTGCCCTCGCGTTCCTCGATCATCGCCTTGCCGGCGACGTCGACCTTCATGGTGGCGCGCTGCGGCCCGTGCGTGCCGGCGATCACCGAGAGCGAGACGAGCTTGATGTGGTCCTGCGCGGTGGCGATCTCTTCGTCGACCAGCGCCTCGATGTCCTCGTCATAGACATGCTTCTTCCTGTCGGCGAGCGCCTTGAAGCGGACGAAAGCGTCTTCGAGCTGATTGTCGGCGAGCTGATAGCCCAGTTCCGCGAGCTTGTGCACGAAGGCATGACGCCCGGAATGCTTGCCCATGACGAGCGAGGTCTGCTTCACGCCGACGCTCTCCGGCACCATGATCTCGTAGGTCTGGGTGTGCTTGAGCATGCCGTCCTGGTGGATGCCGCTCTCGTGCGCGAAGGCATTCCGGCCGACGATGGCCTTGTTGTATTGCACCGGAAACGAGGTCGCCGCCGCGACGAGCTTCGAGGCGCGCGTGAGCATGGTCGAGTCGATGCCGGTCCAGAACGGCATCACGTCGTTGCGCACCTTCATCGCCATCACGACTTCTTCGAGCGCGGCGTTGCCGGCGCGCTCGCCGATGCCGTTGATGGTGCATTCGATCTGCCGGGCCCCGGCGCGCACGCCGGCGAGCGAATTCGCTACCGCCATGCCGAGGTCGTTGTGGCAATGCACCGAGAAGCGCGCCAGATCCGAATTCGGCACCCGCTCGCGCACGCGCTTGAACAGGTAGAAATATTCCTCCGGCACCGTATAGCCGACGGTGTCGGGAATATTGATCGTGGTGGCGCCGGCCTTGATCGCGGCCTCGACGCAGCGGCAGAGGAAATCGAATTCGGTGCGGGTGCCGTCCTCGCTCGACCACTCGACGTCGTCGGTGTAATTGCGTGCCCGCGTCACCTGGGCGATCACCATCTCGAAGACTTCGTGCGGCTCCTTCTGGAGCTTGTATTTCATGTGCACGGGCGAGGTGGAGAGGAAGGTGTGGATGCGCTTGCGCTCCGCCGGTTTGATCGC
Source organism: Xanthobacteraceae bacterium (assembly GCA_049677525.1). Lineage (GTDB taxonomy): Bacteria > Pseudomonadota > Alphaproteobacteria > Rhizobiales > Xanthobacteraceae > BOG-931. The sequence continues at coordinate 10,827 of JBAUCK010000083.1, read as the reverse complement.
CTCGGCGCAGCGGTCGATGTCCTTGAATGCTGCACGTGAAAGTCCGCAGACCACCGCGCGCTTGGTGCGCTTGGCGATCTCATGGACCGCGGCGAAATCGCCCTCGGAGGCGATCGGGAAGCCGGCTTCGATAATGTCGACGCCCATCGTGTCGAGGAGCTCGGCGACTTCGAGCTTCTCCTCGTGCGTCATGGTGGCGCCGGGGCATTGTTCGCCGTCGCGCAAAGTGGTGTCGAAAATGACGACGCGGTCCTTGTCGGACTGGGTTGGCGAGGTCATGGCAAAAGGTCCTTTTCCGTTTGCGCCGGCCGATCTTGCATCGGCGTTCCGGGCGCTTATGGACTTCTCTTGGGTTCCGTTGCTGCGGCCGACCCCTGAGTGCCCAGGCGCAAGCGCCCAGCCGGCCCTCAGGGGGTGCTAAGGAGGAGGAGCCCGCCAAGAAGAGACACAGGGGCAGCGCCGCAAAAGGCAGCGCCGGAAGAGGCCTTCAAGGCCTTCCGGGTCATCGCGCGGACATCGCGGCGACTAGACATTAGCTTGCCCTCGTCAGGTCCTCAAAGCGTCGCGGATCAAGGTGAATTCCACGTTAATCGCGGCCAGACCAACCATCTTTTAGCGGAATAAGCCGCAAGTCTGCAAGGTTCTTGTCCGCGAGGTTCTTCCAGGTGGCGGAAATGGCGCCTTCCGACCGTGACCCCGTTCCGCCGCAGGGCGACCACAGGAGCCAGCCGTTATGTGTAGGCGCATTATAACATCGACCGACTATGCCGTGCTGCTCGGAGCAGCGCTTGCTGCCGGTCTTGCCGTCGCGCCGGTTGCCGGCCAGACGCCCCTGCAAAAAGCCGAACGCGATGAGTTTGCGATCGTTGCCAAGGGCGATCCGACAATGGCGGCGGCCATGGCGAAGGCGCGCCAAATGCTGCCGGAGTTTTTGGCGCTCGCGGCGGCGCCAAAACCGGGCATGGACACCTTCTCAGTGAAGGTGGCAGTCCGCGAAGGCGGCGCCGCCGAATATTTCTGGATCGCGCCGTTCACGATCAAGGATGGCTCGTTCTCCGGCGAGATCAACAACAAGCCGCGCTCAGTCTATTCGGTGAAGCTCGGCCAGACCATCACCTTCAATCAGTCGGAAATCGTCGATTGGATGTATGTCGACGGCGACAAGATGAAGGGCAACTACACCGCCTGTGCGCTATTGAAATCCGCGAGCAAACATGAGGCCGAGGAATTCAAGAAGCGCTTCGGTCTCGACTGTGACTTTTAGTCCGCAAGCGAGGCCGGAATTGCCGCAAGCGATTGAGCGCGGCCTGCAGCATCAATTTGTGCGCTTTTTCTTTTTCGGCTTCGGCGCCTCCGCTTTCAGTTCGCGTTCGCAGGCTTTCAGCTCCTTGAGCGCATTCCCCGTCACTTTGGGAAATTCCAGCTTCAATTTCTCCAGCACCTCGATGAGTGCCGCCGATACGACAAGCCAGGTGACATGCTTGTGGTCAGCCGGCACGACATGCCACGGCGCAAAATCGGTCGAGGTTTCGCGGATCATGTCCTGATAGGCGGCCATATAGTCGTCCCAGTGGCCGCGCTCCGCGATGTCGTTCTTGGAAAACTTCCAGCGCTTGAACGGCTCGTCGAGCCGCGCCAGAAAGCGCTTGCGTTGTTCTTCCTTGGACAAGCGCAAATGGAATTTCAGCACCAGGGTGCTGTTGCGCACGAGCCGATGCTCGAAGGCGCGGATGTCCTTGAAGCGATTGTCCCAGATAGTCTTGCCGATCAGATCCGGCGGCAGCTTCTGCGCCTGCAGCATGCCGGGATGTACGCGCACCACCAGCACTTCCTCGTAATGCGAGCGATTGAAAATGCCGATATGGCCGCGCGCCGGCACCCGCCGTTCGACGCGCCAGAGAAAATCATGATCGAGCTCTTCGGCGCTCGGCGCCTTGAAGGCATGCACCTCGCAGCCCTGCGGATTGACGCCGGACATCACGTGCTTGACGACGCTGTCTTTGCCGGCGGCGTCCATGCCCTGAAACACCAGCAGCACCGCCCATTGGCCGTTGGCGAATAGCCGCCGCTGCCCATCGGCAAGCTTGGCGATGCCTTCGGCGAGGATCGGCCGTACTTCCTCGATGTTGGTCGAGAGACTGAAAGTCTCGGCTGGGTCATGATCGGTGAGCTTGAAATGTCCCGGCCTGTCGATCCGGCATTGCTTGACGATCTTGGCGAAGTTCATGGCGACCTCGGGGAAAGTGTTCCGCCGGCGCGCCCTAACGACTTTCGGGCTTGCGACCAGCAATGGGTCAGAAACGCCGTGACAAAGCGCGGCATGCGGTCATCAAAATCGGCCGGCGAGTGCAGCATGCGAATGCCGACCAGTTCGGGGCGGTGTTCACTTTCGATATAACGCATGACTCGATCGCGCAGCTCATGCTCGCTTTGCCGCGCCTTCAGCGTTTTCAGGAGCGTAATTAGCCGCCGTCGCGGACGAGGCTCCAGCCCGGCTCCGCGGACAGCTCGGCCGCGTCGAGGCCGGTCTCTTCAAGAAGCTCCCGGCGCACATTGCCTTCAAGATCGAGCCTGCCGTCCGGATCGAGATCGGCCGGTTCCGGGGTGCCGCAAGGAAAATAGAGCTTGCCGGCGGCCGCGGTGTCTGCCGCCATTTGGCCGACCAGATAGGCGCCGTCGGCGCTGCGCAACGCCGCGGCAGCGAAGACGTTGAACACACCGGCATCAGGGCATTGCCATTCGCGCCAAACGCAGAAGCTCGCAAAGTCCGCCTCGAAACAGCCGCCGTGCAGCACCCGTTCGCGGATCTCAAAACGATTGAGCAAGAGCACCCGGCCGTTCCAGACGCCGGGCCGCTCGCTCTGCAGCCTGGTGAAATAGTCGTCGATCTTGCCGCGCGCGGCGATGGCGAAAGGCCACGCCCAGGGCGCAAACGTGATGTGTGCACGGTCGAGCGTGCCGATCTCAATGTACGACACGCTCGACCGCTGCGAGGCTTACTTTGGTTGAAGGCTCATTCATGCCACGGATTGACGAACAGGCCGACCATGCCGGCGACTCCTTTGGTATGCGCGGGCGGTGCGCCCGGCGCTGCCAGTTTCGCCAGCACGTCTTCGCGCACCAGGCCCGGCGCCATTTCGTGCGGATCGAAATCGGTGGCGACGAGGACGAACGTATAATGATGCGGGATCTGGCCGGGCGGCGTGCACGGGCCGGAATAGAAGCCGACGCCCTGACTGCTCTTGCCGCCGACATATTTGTCGGACGCCTTGCTGGTTTCGCCTTCGGCGAAGCCGGTCACGGATGCCGGGATGCCGTAGGCGACCCAATGATTGACGCCGGCGCCGCCGCGGCCTTCGGGATCGGTCATCAGCAGCACGAAGCTCTTGGTGCCGTCGGGCACATTCGACCATGACAGTTGCGGCGACACGTTCTCGCCGACGCAATTCGGGTTGTTCGGCGTGTTGGCCAGGCTGTTGGCAACCTTTTTCGGCATCATCTTGCCGTCTTGAAACGTGCTCGATTTGATCGAGAAGGGATCCGCCGCCTGCGCGGCGCTCGCGGCAAAGCCGAAAGCGAGCGCCGCAGCGGTCGCGGCAAGCAGGCAGTGTCGTTTCGTGGTCATGACGTCTCCTCCGAGGCAGTTTCTTTGTCGTGCGCGCGGCAGTGTAGCGGCCACGAACGCGAGAACAACCCCACAGCGGCAGGAAAAGTCCGGGGCGGGGGAGGGCGGATCGAAAAGAAATTGTTGCGATTTGGACTTGATCGTGGAGGCGCTGTTACAGCGCCAAGATTTCATTGTCCGCCGCCCATGGGCGAACAATAATGAATGATCTGCCCGAGTTGGCGCTTCATGTGCTGAGAGAAGAAGGGCTCGCCCCGCGAGCCCTTCTTGACGCAAAAAGCCGCCGATCAGTTCTTGCTCTTGTCGACGAGCGCCCGTTCCTTGATCCACGGCATCATCTCGCGGAGCTTGGCGCCGACCTTCTCGATCGGATGCTCGGCGAGCTTGGCGCGGGTCGCCTTGAACGAGGTCTGGTTGACCTTGTTCTCCAGCATCCAGTCACGGGTGAAGCGGCCGGATTGGATGTCGGCCAGGACCTTCTTCATCTCGGCCTTGGTCTCCGGCGTGATCACGCGCGGGCCGGAAACATATTCGCCGTATTCCGCGGTGTTCGACACCGAGTAATTCATATTGGCGATGCCGCCTTCATAGATCAGGTCGACGATCAGCTTCACTTCGTGCACGCATTCGAAATAGGCCATTTCCGGCGCATAGCCGGCTTCGACCAGCGTCTCGTAGCCGGCCTTCATCAGTTCGACGAGGCCGCCGCACAGCACAGTCTGCTCGCCGAACAGATCGGTCTCGCATTCCTCCTTGAACGTGGTCTCGATGATGCCGGCGCGGCCGCCGCCGATGGCCGATGCGTAGGACAGTCCGAGATCGTGGGCGTTGCCGGAAGCATCCTTGTGGATCGCAACCAGACACGGCACGCCGGCGCCGCGCTGATATTCCGAGCGCACGGTATGGCCGGGGCCTTTCGGCGCTATCATCAGCACGTCGAGATCGGCGCGCGGCTCGATCAGATTGAAATGCACGTTCAGCCCGTGCGCGAACATCAGCGCCGCGCCATTCTTCATATTGGCATGCAGGTGGTCGCGATAGATGTCGCCCTGCAATTCGTCGGGCGTCAGCATCATCATGACATCGGCCCATTTGGCGGCCTCGGCCACTTCCATGACCTTGAACTTTTCGCCTTCGGCCTTCTTCACGCCGGCGGACGACTTGCGCAGCGCCACCGCGACGTCCTTTACGCCGGAATCGCGCAGATTGAGCGCATGCGCATGGCCCTGGCTGCCATAGCCGACAATGGCGACCTTCTTGCCCTTGATCAGGTTCAGGTCGGCGTCGCGATCGTAATAAACACGCATCTGTCTCACCCCTACAAAGAGGCCAAAATCCCCCGAAGGGTGGTGGCCGGCTGGTTTAGAGCATGATCCCGAAAAGCTTGCCCTCGGACTTGATCCGAGGGTGGGTACCGGTTTTCGGAAAAGATCATGCTCAATTGAACTATCCAGGTGCAGCTTCTAGTTTCTGCGGGCGGCTTGGACAAGCCCGCTTTGCCGCGCCTCCGACCCCGACGTGAGCCCTTTGGCGGGGTTCTTTGTCGTGGCGCTGTCGAACTGCTCACGGGCGCGCGCGATCTTTGACTGATTGCGGATGGCCCATTCGCCGAGCGCCGAGACCGGCACCAACAGATCGCGCCCGAGCGGGGTGAGCTCGTAATCGACCCGCGGCGGAATGGTTGGGAATACCGTGCGGGTGACCAGCCCATCGCGCTCGAGCCCGCGCAAGGTCAGCGTCAGCATGCGTTGCGAAATGCCGCCGATGGCGCGCCGCAGCTCGTTGAAGCGCATCGGATCAGCGCCAAGCCGCGTCACCACCAGCACCGACCATTTATCGCCGATCCGGGCCAGCACGTCGCTGACGGCGACACACTCGCCAGTCAAATGGGTGTTTCTAGGTTTCATGAATGTGCCTTCTTGTGCGGGTCCCGCACAGTCACCTATGTAGCCCCAGTTACGATTTCTCACCGAGGTATTCAATCATGACCGTACCCCAAATCGCCGTGATCGTCGGTTCCAATCGCAAGGACTCGATCAATCGCCGGCTCGCGGAGGCGCTTGCCAAGCTCGGCGCCGGCAAGTTCGAGGCGAAATTCATCCGCATCGACGATCTGCCGCTGTTCAACCAGGACCACGAGGGGAACCTGGCTCCCCAGGTAGTGCGCTTCAAGGATGAACTGGCCAAGGCCGATGGCGTCCTGATCGTGACCCCGGAACATAATCGTTCGATCCCCACGGTGCTCAAGAACGCGGTCGATTGGGGCACCCGGCCATGGGGCAAGAACAACTGGGCCGGCAAGCCGATTGCCATTGCCGGCACGTCGCCCGGCGCGCTCGGCGCGGCACTGGCGCAATCGCATCTGCGCCAGGTGCTCAGCGGAAGCCTCAGCGCCTTTCTCTTCGGCGGTGAAATCTATGTCACGTTCAAGCTGGGCCTGATCGACGATCATGGCAATGTCACCGACGAAGGCACGAAGAAATTCCTGCAGGGTTTTGTCGACGGGTTTACAGCTTTCGTTATCCCCCATGCGCCGGCGGCGCAGCGCTCGGCGGCGTAATTACGTCCAATAAGTGCCCGGCGCGCGGGCCTACATCCCCTCCGGTCCGCGCGCGATGGCGACGACGCCGGTGCGCGACACTTCGACGAGTCCGACCGGCAGCATCAGATTGATGAAGCTTTCGATCTTGTCGCAGGCGCCGGTGATCTCGAACACGAAGCTCTCGGTGGTGGCGTCGATGACGCGGGCGCGGAACGCGTCGGCAAGCCGCAGCGCCTCCATGCGCTGATCGCCGGTGCCGTGCACTTTCACCATCGCCAGCTCGCGCGCGATCGCCGGGCCCGCGGTCGTCAGATCGACCACGCGATGCACCGGCACCAGCCGATCGAGCTGATTCTTGATCTGTTCGAGCACCATCGGCGTGCCGCGCGTGACGATAGTGATGCGCGACAGATGCTTCTGGTGCTCGGTTTCTGAGACAGTGAGCGAATCGATATTATAGCCACGGCCGGAGAACAAGCCGACCACACGCGCCAGCACGCCCGGCTCGTTGTCGACCAAAACGCACAAGGTGCGGGTCTCGACCTTTTCGGTGCTGGTCTGGGCGGGATAGTGACTCGTCGTTGTCGTGCTCACGCGGCGTTCTCCACTCGCATTCTTTGTCGCCGATCCAATTTTTGTCTCGGATCTCCGGCAGCTCAGACCAGCATCTTGCCTTCTTCGGTCACGGCGTCCTCGACGCGGGTTGCCGCGTCGCCGAGCAGCATCTCGTTATGGGCGCGCCCCGAGGGGATCATTGGGAAGCAGTTTTCCGACGGATCGACCACGCAGTCGAAGATCACCGGCTTCTGCACCTCGATCATTTCGCGGATCTTGTCGTCGAGATCGTCGGGATTTTCGCAGCGGATGCCGTGGGCATGATAGGCCTCGGCGAGCTTGACGAAATCCGGCAGCGCCTCGGTGTAGGAATGCGAATAGCGCCCGCCATGCAGCAGTTCCTGCCACTGCCGCACCATGCCCATGTACTGGTTGTTGAGAATGAAGACCTTGACCGGCAGGCCGAACTGCACGGCTGTCGACATTTCCTGCATGTTCATCAGGATCGAGGCTTCGCCGGCGATGTCGATCACCAGCGAGTTTTGATGCGCGAGCTGCACGCCGATCGCCGCCGGCAGTCCATAGCCCATCGTGCCGAGCCCGCCGGACGTCATCCAGCGCTTCGGCTCCTGGAACTGATAGAACTGTGCCGCCCACATCTGATGCTGGCCGACTTCGGTGGTGATGTAGGTGTCGCGATCCTTGGTCAATTCGTAGAGGCGCTGAATCGCATATTGCGGTTTGATCACCTGTTTCGAGTTCGTATAGGACAGCGACTTCTTCGCCCGCCATTTGCCGATCTGCGCCCACCAGGCCTCGTGCGCCTTCTTGTCGGTCATGTTGCCGTTCTTGGGCGCGCGCGCGCGCCACAGCCGCAGCATCTCGTCGAGCACGCGGCCGCAATCGCCGACGATCGGCAGATCGACCTTGACGTTCTTGTTGATCGAGGACGGGTCGATGTCGATGTGGATTTTCTTGGAGCCCGGCGAGAAGGCGTCGACCCGGCCGGTGATGCGGTCGTCGAAGCGCGAGCCGACCGCGATCATCAGGTCGCAATCGTGCATCGACCAGTTCGCTTCCCAGGTGCCGTGCATGCCGAGCATGCCGAGCCATTGCGGATCGGCGGCGGGATACGCGCCGAGCCCCATCAGGGTCGAGGTGATGGGAAAGCCGGTGACCTTGACCAGTTCGCGCAGTTTTTCCGACGCCGCCGGCCCCGAATTGATCACGCCGCCGCCGGTATAGAATAGCGGGCGTTTGGCGGCCGCCATCATCTCGACAGCCTGCTTGATCCCGTCGGCATCGCCGTCGAGCTTCGGCCGATAGCCTTTGTGCTGGAATTCGGTCGGCTTGAAATAGGCGCCCTTGGCGAACTGGATGTCCTTCGGGATGTCGACCACGACCGGCCCCGGCCGTCCGCTGGCGGCGATATGAAACGCCTCGTGCAGCACGCGCGGCAGGTCGTCGACGTTTTTGACGAGGTAATTGTATTTGGTGCACGGCCGGGTGATCCCGACCGTGTCGCATTCCTGGAATGCGTCATTGCCAATGAGATGGGTCGGCACTTGCCCGGTGATGACGACGAGCGGGATGGAATCGCACAACGCGTCGGTCAGGCCGGTCACCGCATTGGTCGCGCCGGGTCCTGAAGTGACCAGCACCGTGCCGACCTTTCCGGTCGAGCGCGCATAGCCTTCGGCGGCATGCACCGCGCCCTGTTCGTGCCGGACCAGAATGTGCTGCACCATGTTCTGCTGAAACAGCGCGTCGTAGATCGGCAGCACGGCGCCGCCGGGATAGCCGAAAATATGCTCGACGCCCTGATCGGAGAGCGCTTTGATCACCATCTCGGCGCCGGTAATTTCGGCGCCGGCTTCAGCTGCGGCCGTTTTGGCTTCAGCGATCGTGTTACTCATCGTCGGCTCCTGCTCAGCTCTTGGTCGGCTTTCGGTCCGCTGTCTCTTGACCCGGCTTTTCGTCATTTGGCTTTTCGTCGTTCAGTTCGGAATTCGGGAAATAAAAAAGGGGCCTCGAAGAGCCCCTGGTCGCGCACCGCCTCGTTTCGCAGGTGGAATTAACCACCCCCGGCGGTGCGCCTCGATACGAGAATAAGCGACGTCGCAACAAAAATTCGCACGGCTGTGCCCTTATGTCCGAGGTGCAGTTTATAAGCATTGTGTCCGTTGCGGTCAAGCGGAATGCGCCCCAAATGCGGCTTTCTATGCTTGACGGATTCTCAAACATGCGTTTGAAATCGTAACGGCGGGCAAAACCGCAATCGTTAACCAATGTTAAGTGTCACAGCTTGGCCGCGATTTCGCACGATCGCGGCCTTTAATTTTCCCCGGCCTGTTGCTGAATTATCTCAAGGGACGCGCAGGGGACGGTGCGGTCTTCGACGGGACCGCGCCGGCCGGTTTTCTCCACCGGAGGGGACGTTAGTGCGGGACACCAGTGCAAGTCACAAGCTTTGTGGATGGCTGCGTCGCGCCGCGGCCGCGCTTGTCGTCGCGTTGAGCGTAGCTGTCGTTTCGGGCGCGCCGGGCGTCGCCGCGTCGCCCTCGGCCAGCGCGTGGAATTCCAACGAGTCGGTCCTGAGATGGATCAACGCCTATCGGCATCGGCCGACGCCTGAGGATTTGCCGGCGGTGGTGCGCGCGCTGAGCGGCATGCAGGCGTTCAAGGATGCCGAAAGCTCCGGCCCCTATATCGGCTTCATCGCCGGCGTGCTCAGCGACAATCCCGATCGCGCCGAGATGCTGATCGCGAAAATGCTGTCGATCGATCCGTCCGATCATTGGGTGCTGGTGCGCGCCATCGCTTATTCGGGCCTGCCGGACTGGAAGGAAATGCTGGCGACCTTCGTCGATCGCATGGCGACGCGCCGCGCCATGATCGACCAATATCTCGACGGCAAGCTGCCGACGCTCGATCAGATTGATTATCAGACTGTGAAGCCGGGCATGTTCGACAAGCTCAAAGTGTCGCTGCATATCGACAAGGAAAAGAAGAAGGCGGTCGTGCTCGAGCCGACGCCGGAATTGATCGACGTGCTGTGGGGCGACTATCTCGCGACCGGCAGCTACGGCCCGATCGAGAAGGTGATCAAGCTCCTGCCGCTCTCCAACGACAAGGACAATGTCGACAACCTGACCGCCGGCAGCGCCGCCAAATTCACGCTGGCCAGCAACGCGGTGCGCGATACCGAGCTGTTACAGATGCTGAAATGGGCGAACAAGTACCAGCCGCAGGACGTGAAAGTCGTGCTCGACGACGTCATCCAGACCGCCGACACCGTCGACACCGTGCATATGCGCAAAGAATCGCTTGCCGCGATCCAGGAGCTCAAGGAAAAAGGCCCAACCTCCAAGCGTGAGCTCTCAGGCTGGGGTCAGGTCGGCCAGGGCGCGCTGTCGATGGGCTGCGTCGTCGCGGCGGCCACCGGTCAGATCGAACTCGGCATTCCCTGCGTGCTCGGCGGCGCCGCTTACACCGCGGGCCTGCAATATATGACGCATTAGGCGCCGACCGCCTTACCCCCGAACGCGGACATCGGTCGGACATCGCGCCATGTCTGCTAAGTGCCAAACTCGGAAGTCGCCACGACGCGACTTCTAGGTTCAAATTGGTCGAGCGCTCGATCTTACTTGTGTAATGGCGACGCCGGAGATTGCGAGCAGCCCACCGACAATCAACTTTGGAGTCATTCGGTCGCCAAGGGACAACACGCTCGAAATCACGGCGAACACTGGAAGCAGCAGGCAGAATGGTGCGACGCGGCCCATGGAGCAACGGGCGATCAGCCAGAACCAAAGGCCAAACTCAACAATTCCTCCGATAAAAATTGTGTAGGCGAGTGCCAGCCAACCAGGTTCAACCGCCGTGATAAGGCTCGCCTGTTGTCCTTGTTCAAGGAGCAACGACATCAACATAACCTGCGGCACCGTGAGCGGGGACGACCACCCCATCAACATCAATGGGTCAAAAGGGCCGTAGCGCTTCGTCAAGACGTTGGACACTGCGAACCCGAAGGCTGCCCCGACCACAAGCAGCAGCGGAAGCGCGTTTGCCGACAGGCCAGGTCCCGCTGCGCGCGTTTTTGAGT
>JBAUCK010000082.1:0-27202 GCA_049677525.1 Xanthobacteraceae bacterium | reverse complement strand
CAAACGAAACACAATCCAAAAACGACGCTTGCAGCACCAAAAGAAAGCCGCATAAACTAAAACCAGATGAGCCGGTCACTCCCGTAAATCACGCCGCCATCCCTCGCAATTTATCTGACGACGGACAGGCTGCAGGAAGCCGAGATCCATGGCGTGTGCCATCCGCCAGGTGGCCGCCGCATACATGCCCAAAGCAAACACGGCGCCCCAATTCAGCGGATCGTAGCGCAGCGGTATGCGCATGAAGACGTAACGCCACAGCGCCAGAATAACGAGCATCGGAATCCACCAGCTTCCCGTCGCCCAATAGAAGACAGTGAAGCCCTTGAGGAAGGGCAAGATCGAATCGAGGTAGGGCGCCTGCGGCGCGGTCTCGATCAACAGCGAGCCGGCCAGCGTCGAGATCGCCATTGCGCCCGTATTGATCCAATAGGGCGGCGTCAGTTCCTCAGGGGCAACTTCAAAGAACGTGTAGCGATAAAATATCAGGGCGATCACCCAGATGTAGAGCATGCCGCCAAAGAGCCACAGTGTAAGGCCGAGGAAGTTGAGCTCGATCCGATGGGGCTGCGGCCATTGCGCAGCAATGAGCTCGCCAAGCACGGCGACGGATTGCGTGGCGACCACCGCCAACAGCCAGCGGCCATTGATGCCGTCGGCCAGGCTCGGCTTATGGTGTTTGAGCCACAGCGCGGCAAAGATGCCGTAGATCAGGGCGATCCATAGCGCTGTCGAAGCCATCCACAGCACGATCGCGATCCCATAAGCGCCGGCAATCAGGATAAATTGACTCCAGATCAGGCATGAGCCGGCAACGGCAGTGAAAAAGCCGGGCGCACGCCGGTGATCGGCGAGATCGGACAACAGCGCGTCACGAAACCAGGCGAGCCGCAGAATCGCAAGCGCGATCAGCACCGCATAGGCCGCCAAATTTACGACGAAAAGGACGACCGCGAGAAATTGCATACCGAGCATGAGCGCGGCGATTGACACTATTCCGGTGACCATGACCATGGCGAAATAAGCGGGCGGCAGATTCTTCGCCGCGAGCTTGACTTCCGACAGACGGCCCGATCCGGCCGCACCCCTCTCGCTCATCGCGGTTCTCCCTCGACGCAGGAGAGTTGTTTGCTGCAGGATATGTCGGCCTTTCTTGACGGGGGATCAATATGCGGTATTCAGTGACAGGCATCAGGCGGTTTGTGCTCCCATGAAATTCGCCCACTTCTCCCACATTTGGGCCAAGCCCGGAATGACGCCGCATGAGCGTTACGAGCAGCTCTGGCGCGAGCTCAAATTGTGCGATGAGCTCGGCTTCGATCATTCGTTCTGCGTCGAGCATCATTTCCGCCCCGACGAGAGCTGGATGTCGTCGCCGAGCCTTTATGCGGTCGGCGCCGGGGCGCGCACCAAGCGCCTGCGCATCGGGCCGATGGGTTACATCGTGCCGCTCTATCATCCGCTACGGCTGGCCGAAGAGATCGCCATCGTCGATCAGATGCTGGGCGGCCGCATGGAGCTTGGCCTGGTGCCCGGCATCAATCCGGATTATTTCCGACCCTTCGGTCTGGATTATGGGAAGCGCAAATCGCCGACGCTCGAATTCGTCGATTATCTGCGCGCGGCGTTCGGCGACAGCCAGCCGTTCTCATTTCACGGCCACGATTTTCACACCGATAACGCACGGCTTGCGGTGCCGCCGGCGCAGCACCCGCATCCGCCGCTGTGGATGATGAGCCGCGATCCGCAGACGCTCGAATTCTGTGCGGCAAACGGCATCAATCCCGGCTACTTTCTGGTTTATCCGCGCGCCGACGCGGCGCCGCGCTATCGCAAATTTCTGGCCGATTGGGCGGCAGCCGGGCATGCGAAAAAGCCGAATATCGCCTATTGCACCGTGGTCTATGTCGACGAGACCGACGACAAGGCAATCGAGACCGCGCTGTTTCGTGCTAGCCGCGCTTACGAAGGCTTTCTGAAACCGGCCAAGCCCGGCGACACTTTTGAAGCACGCGCTGCTGAGCACGCCAAGATGTTCGTCGGCCGCGGCGAGCCCGGCGCGTCGGAGATCATGCAGCATCTGTTCGATGGCGATTATCTGTTGAAGAACGATCTCGTCTTTATTGGCTCGCCGGACACCGTCGCTGCCAAAATCCGCGCCGCGGCGGAAGCCGGCGTATTCAATGTGTTTCTCGGCGAGTTCAATTTTTCGGATCTGCCCGAGGAGGCGCTGCTGCGCTCTATCCGGCTGTTCGGCGAGAAAGTGATTTCGGCTCTGCGCCGCTATGAGCCGTTCTAGATAGCGATTGCGTCTATTGCCCCTTGGCCAATTCCGGCCGCGCCCGCAGCCGCGCGGCGTTGAGCACATAGATGATGAAGGCCACCACGGCGCCGGCGGCGAAGGGCAGGGCCGACCAGCTGTAAAGCTGTTCGACCGGAAGCCCGACGAACAGCGCGCCGAGGAACGGGCCGATGATGGCGCCGATGCGGCCGATGCCGAGCTGCCAGCCGGAGCCGTTGGCGCGCAGTGAGGTCGGATAGATCAGCGCACCGCAGACATTGATGCCGGACTGGATGCCGAGCACGATCGCGCCGGCCAGGAATGTCGCGGTCAACAAAGCCGTGGTCGAGGTCAGGCCGGCATAACCGATCGAGGCGACGACCGGCACCGCGACGACGAACAAGATGGTCACCGCGACGAAGCGGAAGCGCTGCAGCCACCAGCACAGCACGAGCGCACCGACGGTGCCGCCGACCTGCAGCGCCGCGCCGGACAGGGCCGCGACCTGCGGTGTCGCATGCGCTGCCGTCATCAAAGTCGGCGTCCAGCTGATGAGGAAGAAGTAGCCCATCAGGTTGAACGCAAACATCAGCCAGGTCAGCGGCGTGATCAAAGCGAGCCCGTTGCCGAACAGATGGACCGGACTTGAACTCGGCGATTGCTGCTCGTCTTCGACGACAAAGCGCGCATCCGGCGGCACCTTGTAACCGGGCCGGATTACGTTGATCAGCGCTTCCATCTTGCTGCGCTGGCTCTCGTGCAGCGCCATGTATTTGATCGATTCCGGCAAGCCCATGATCGCCAGCAGCGCGGCGATGATCGGCACAACGCCGCCGATATAGAACAGGATCTGCCAGCCGTGCGTCGGCGCCAAAGCCGCGCTGACGAAGCCCGCGAAAGCGCCGCCGAGCGGCACCATGCCGGCGGCGATGATGGCGAGCGTCGCGCGGCTGTTGCGCGGGGCGGATTCGGCATTGATCGCGACAATGTTGGGAATGACGCCGCCGATGCCGAGGCCGGCAATCAGACGGAGCCAGGTCATTTCGGTCAGATTGGTCGAATTGGCGGCGATAAAGGTGAAGACGCCGAACAGCAGATTGCACAGGATGAGCGAGGTCTTGCGTCCGTATCGGTCGCCGACCCAGCCGAAGATCTGCGAGCCGAATAGAACGCCGATATTGCTGGCGCTGAGCAGGAGGCCGAGCTCCTTCGGCGGCACGTGCCACTCTGCGATCAGGCGCGGCGCGGCGAAGGCAACGGCGCCGATGTCGTAGCCGTCGATCATCGCGATGATGATGGTCCACAGGATCAGCTTGATCTGGAACGAGCCAACGCCATGCTCGTCGAGAAATTGCGAAACCTGAACTTCGTTCGCCGCCGCCATCGTTTCCCCTCCCGGCTTTGCTGTGGCGCGTTGCCGGCGCCATCGTTGCCGGAAGCGTAGGTCAGCTCAGGTGCAAAGGAAAGTGGCATTGCGGCGCAGGGCAGGTAGGGGCGCACGCCCATTCATGACACACCGTGCCGTGCCGGCTTTTTTGCCCGCTAGCTTTTGCTTCGTGCCGAGGTCGACCGGCTTTTCATATTGCCATAGACCCGGCGCAGGCAGCGTTTGAGCACGTCAAGCTCATCGCGCGACAGGCCGGCAATGGCGGCAGCTTCGTATTGGCGTGCGATCGGGATGAGCTGCGCGACCAGCGCTTGGCCCTTCGGCGACAGTTCGACCGTGACTTCGCGGTTGCTCTGCGTCGAGCGGCTTCGCGTCACCAGCCGCATGCGCACGAGGCGGGTCACCAGCCGCGACAATGTCGAGGAATCGGTGCTGGTCAGGTCGGCGAGATCGATCTGACGCTGGCTGCCGTTTGCGGAGAGCGCCGCCATCACGCGCCACATGGCGATGCTCAGGTGATGCGGCTTGAGCGCCTCGCCGCCGAACTGTTCGGCAATGATGCTGCCGACCCGGTTGACGAGATAGGGCAGATAATCGCCGAGATCGAGCTTGGTCGGGCGCTTCACGATGCGGTTGGTCCTAGGAGCATGATCCCGAAAAAGCTTGCCCTCGGACTTGACGAGGGTGGGGACCGGTTTTCGGAAAAGATCATGCTCAAACTATCAAGTGGAATGCGGCCCATCTAATTGAATCTCCCGCTGCGGTCAAAGGCTTACCTTGGGATTGCGTTGGTTTTCTTTTGCCGTGACGCAGTTTCGGCCGGGTAGCCGCGCTGCTTAATTAATGCATTTACAACTGTTGTAAATTCAATCATTATCCAAGGCAAGCGCGGCGGTCTAAGATCGCGCATCCGAACCGGACGTCAGATCAGGCCAGGATCAGGGAGGACATTATGGACTTCGGCTATTTCACGCTGAGCGACAACCACTACGAAAACAACACGCGGTCGTCGAACCAGTTCGTCGCCGATATCACCGCGGAGGCGCTGCTCGCGGACAAGCTCGGCATGCATTCGGCCTGGATCGGCGAGCATCACTTCAACTCGCTCGGCGTGTTGTCCTGCCCGGACCTTGTCCTCTCCTATGTCGCTGCCAAGACCTCGCGGATTCGGCTCGCGCCCGCGGTGACCGTGCTGCCGCTGCATCACCCGATCCGCGTCGCCGAGCAATGGGCGACGCTCGATCTCCTCTCCAATGGCCGTGTCGATTTCGCCTGCGGCCGCGGCTACGACCAGCGCGAATACGAGCCGTTCCGCGTGTCGTTTGCCGACAACCAGGGCATCTTCGAGGAAGGCCTCGAACTGGTGCGGCGGCTGTGGGCGGCGGACGACCGCATCTCCCATCACGGCAAGCATTATTCGTTCGACGACGTGCGCATCACGCCCAAG
This sequence comes from Xanthobacteraceae bacterium, assembly GCA_049677525.1. Taxonomy (GTDB): domain Bacteria; phylum Pseudomonadota; class Alphaproteobacteria; order Rhizobiales; family Xanthobacteraceae; genus BOG-931. Next base: position 22,087 of record JBAUCK010000082.1, on the reverse strand, counting down.
CCGGTGCAGCGCCCGCTGCCGACCTATGTCGGATCGTTCTCCAAGCCCTCGATCGAGCTTGCCGCGCGGCTCGGCTGCGGCCTGATCGTGGCGCCGTTCGCCGCTGCCATGAGCTACGGCGGTTTGAAACAGGTCGCCGATCTCTATCGCGAGACCTGCGCCAAATACGGCACCAAGCCCGGACGCATGATGTGCAGCTATTTCATCCATTTCGCCGACGACAAGGCGCAAGAAGACGCCCAGCGCGCCCGCCAGATCCGCTACTACAAGGAATGCGTGATCCCGGCCTTCCCGAGCGATCCGAAGACGGCGCCGCCGAGCTACCATTATTTCATCGACATGGTGAAGCGGCTGCATCAAGTGAGGCCGGAAGATCTGACCGAGAATTCGGTGCTGCTCGGCTCAGGCGCGCGCGTCACTGAAATCCTCAAGAAAGTCGAGGCCGCCGGCTACGACGAGGTCATCCTTTATTTCAACGTCGGCATGAAGCCACACGAGCAGGTCAAAGACGAGATGTCGCGCTTCATGTCCGAGGTGGCGCCGAATTTCTCCGGCGTGCACAAGGAGGCCGCAGCTTAAATTTAATGTAACGGCGGCCGGTGGATATTGACCAAATTCGTCATTGCGGTGTCACGGCGGGGAAAGTAGCTTTATGTAACCGGGTCCGTGGGGAACTCGGCCGGTTACGGCGATCGCCGCAATGCTTTCAGTCCAGAAATCCGATGAAGGGCTGCTCTTGGTCAGCAGCTCTTCCGACATTCACGGGTCGGTCGTCAACGACACGATCGTGCAGAAGAATTGCTCACTTCATGTGCGAGGCAATCTGCTCGGCAGCTTGACCATCGAGTCCGGCGCGAATGTCGTGGTCGAAGGCTCGGTCGACGGCAAAATCATCAACCGGGGCGGCCGGCTTGTCGTCAACAACAAAGGACTTGCCGCCTACGTGCATCTCGAAGGGCCACCGGAAGCGGAGGCCTGCGGCATCCTGAAATTCAACCTGACGGCGCTCGCCACCAACTGGGAAATGCTGGCCAAGCGCACCGACGCCGAATGCGCCGCCGTGGTGAAGGGCAACGCCTATGGCTGCGGCATCGATCCGGTCGCGGGCGCGCTCGGCAAATCGGGCTGCAGGACTTTTTTCGTTTCTAATATTCCCGAAGCGCGGTGCGTGCGCGCGGTAGCTCCGCGCGCGACGATTTACGTGCTCAACGGGTTCTATTCGGGAACCGGGCCTGCCTTCGCCGAGGTCAATGCGCGGCCGGTCATCAACAGCGCGATCGAAATGGCGGAATGGGATGTTTTCGTCGCCGCGCAACAATGGGCCGGCGGCTGCGCGCTGAATGTCGACACCGGCGAAAGCCGGCTCGGCCTGTCGATGGAGGAGGCGGCGGCCTTTGCGCCCCGCGTGCAGTCGCTCAACCACGGCATCAGCTTGTTGATGAGCCGCCTCGATCACGCCGAAAAGCTCGATCATCCGGTCAATGACCGCCAGATCGCGCAGTTTCGCGATCTGCGCCGGCTCTACGACGGCGTGCCGGCCTCTCTGGCCAATTCATTCGGCATTTTCGCTGGGCCGAAGATCCATTTCGACCTCGTGCGCACGGGCGCGGCGCTCTATGGCGTCAATCCGACGCCCGGCCAGCCCAATCCGATGCTGCCGGTCATGGAACTGCGTGCGCGCATCGTTCAGGTGCGCGATCTGGCGAAGGGCGAAACCACTGCCGACAATTCCGGCTGGACCGCGAAGCGGCGCACGCGGCTCGTTCTGGTCTCGATCGGCTATGCCGACGGCTATCCGCGCCTGCAAGGCGGGGTCGACAGCAAGCTGCTAGCCGTCGTTGCCGGCCGCCGCTGTCCTGTCATCGGACGTCCGTCGATGGATCTGTTGCCGATCGACGTTACCGATCTGCCGGATCAGGCGGCCGCGCGCTACGGCGAGATGGCGACGCTGATCGGCGCGCAAGTCGGCATCGACGATCTTGCGGCCGCGACCAAAACACCCGCCGCCGAAGTGTTGAGCGGGCTCGGCCATCGCTTCCACCGTATCTATTATGCGATCTGAGATTCAGGCTCCCAAAGGCAGAGGCAGAAGGAGTGCGAAATGTTCGGAAAATCCAAAGACGGTTCACCCGACACCGACCGCGCCGTGACGTCGATTGAGCCGCAATCGCAGCGCCCGGCGATGATGCCGTCATCGGCCCCGGCGCCGCGCGCGGCGGGGGCGATACATCCTCGATCAGCGCCGGCATGACGATCGTTGGAAAAATCTCGGGTGAAGGCACCGTGACAAGGTGCTGATCGCCCAGGGCGCCGATGTCGAAGGCGATATCGTCGCCGACGATGTGAGCGTCGGCGGCCGCGTCAAAGGCACGATCCACGGCAACCGCGTCAAGCTGAACGGCACCGCTATCGTCGAGGGCGACATTTTCCATCGCTCGCTGTCGATCGAGGAGAATGCGCGCTTCGAGGAACGTCGCGGCGCGAGGGCGCTCCCGCCGATACGCCGCACATTCCGCTCACCCGTCCGCCGTCACAAGTGCCGATGCCGAGCCACGCGGTGGACGCCAGCTCGAAGATCAACGGCTCCCCGGACAAGGGGGCGCACGTCAATCCGGTGGCGGTCTAGAGAAACTACCGCAGCTTGGGCTGATAGGTCAGCGGGTCCGCGGTTTCGGCTTTGGCGTTGTCGTCATAGCTGCGCTGGAATGCCGGCAATTCGCCGGCGGCCTCCAGGACCGGATAGGCGACCGAACAGATGTGCGAGTGAATTCGCTTGAGATCGCTCAGCACATCGAGATGCAGTGACGTCGTCTCAATGGTTTCCGGGCGGCCCTCGCGCAGCCGCTCGAAATGCCGTTCCGCCGCTTCCAATTCAGCGCGGCGAAGCTCGGCCTTCTCGCGCAGCATTTTGCGCGCCCCCTCCACGTCGCCGGTCATGAAAATGCCGAACGCCGCCTGCAGGCATTCGACGATGCGCTTGTGAAAGGCGGAAAGTTCGGCGGCGCCCTCCGGCGAAAACTGGTAGCGGCGCTTGATCTTCTTGGCCGCGAGTTCGCACAGATTTTTGTCGATGATGTCGCCGATATGCTCGAGATTGATCGTGAACGACACGATTTCCATGGCGCGCCGACCCTCGCGTTCGTCGAGACTGTCGCGCGTGAGCTTGGTGACATAGAGCTTGATGGCGTCGTCGAGGCTGTCGACGATATTGTCCATGCGCGATATGTCGGCGGTAAGCTTGCGGTCATTGTTGATCAGGGCGGCCATGACCTCGCGCAGCATGGCTTCGACAGTGTCGCCCATGCGCAGCGTTTCACGCGCGGCGTTGGCAAGCGCGAGCGGCGGGTTTTCCAGCGCGGCCTCGTCGAGGTAGCGCGGCGCCGCGGCGTCGGCCGGTTGTTTTTTCTCCGGAAGAACGCGGACCAGGAGCGCCGCCAGAGCGCCGAGCGGACCGACGAAAATCGCGGCCAGCGCCAGGTTGAACAGCATGTGGAACTCAGCCGTCATCTTCGCGGCATCAGGCTGCAGAGCCGATAGTTCACGCGCAATCGGCTGTAGGAACGGCAGCGCGAGAAGGACGCCGACGATCCGGTTGATCATATTCCCGACCGGGAGCCGCCGGCTGGCGAGGTCGCCGCGGTTCCCGCTCTCGAGCAGCGGATTGATGGCGCTGCCGAGATTGGCGCCGAGCACGAGCGCAAGCGCCGCCTCCGGCGTGACGAAATGCGAGAGTGCAAGCGACATGATCAGAAGCACGACTGCAACGCTTGAATGCGCCGCCCAGGTCAGCGCCGCGGCGATGAGGATGCAGAGCACGGGATCGTTGGTGATCGAGCCGAGCAGCGCCCGTACAGCGGGCGCTTCCTCTGCAGGCGCCAGCGTGCCGAGCAGGATGTGCAGAGAGAGCAGGGTCAGGCCGAGCCCGATCGCGATGCGGCCCAGCGCCTTGGCGAGGCTCGATCCGCCGGCGCGGAAGGTGATCAGGCCGACGACGAACAGGACCGGCGCCACCGACGAGATGTTAAACGACAGAAGCTGTACGATCAGCGTCGTGCCGACATTGGCGCCAAGCATGATGGCAAGCGCGGGAACGAGGCTCACCACGCCTTCGGCGCAGAGCGAGGCCGTCATCAGGCCTGTCGCGGTGCTCGATTGCAGAAGCGCGGTCAGCCCGAGGCCGGCAGCGAAGGCAGTGAAACGGTTGCGCAGCGCCTTGCTGAGGTAGCGGCGCAGATCGGGACCGAACGCGCGCAGCACGCCGCTGAGGACCATGTGCAGGCCCCAGAGCAGAAGCGCGACGCCGCCCATCAGATCGAGAAGAACGATCGAGCCCATCAGATCCGCTCACGGATCGAGTTCGGTATCCCAATAGAGATAATCGAGCCAGCTGTCGTGCAGATAATTCGGTGGGAACAGCCGGCCGTTGCGGTGCAGATGCTGCACCGTCGGCTGAAACGGTCGCTGCGACGGCCACATCTTGCATTCCTCGGGCGTCAGATTGCCCTTGCGGAGATTGCATGGCGAGCAGGCGGCAACGACGTTTCCCCAGGTCGTATGGCCGCCGCGCGAGCGCGGCAAGAGATGATCGAAGGTCAGGTCGTCGCGGGCGCCGCAATACTGGCAGACGAAGCGGTCGCGCAGGAAAACGTTGAACCGCGTGAACGCCGGGTGGGTCGAGGGCTTCACGTAGGTCTTCAGCGACACCACGCTCGGCAGCTTCATCTCGAAGCTCGGCGAATGCACCGCGCGGTCGTAATTGGCGACGATGTTCACCCGTTCAAGAAAGACGGCCTTGATGGCGTCCTGCCAAGACCACAGTGACAGTGGGTAATAACTCAGCGGCCGAAAGTCCGCATTCAGAACCAGCGCGGGCCAGCCAGAGGGCGATACATGAGCGTTCAAGCTGACGCTCCCACCTCGACTCAATGCCGCAGTGCGGCGATGGGCGACAGTTTATACGCAGGCGTGACAGGATTGTGAAGCCCGGCCCGGGGTTTATCCGATATCTCGATTGCCGGTCGGAGCGGTAAATTATGGCGCAACGGAGCGCGCCCGGTGCCGTGGGAACCTTTGTCCCGGGCCCGCATCTAATGCCGGACAGTGGAAACGAGGGACAGCCATGCCCAAAGAACAGTCGCGGGCCGCATTTGCCGCCGAAGACACTCTGACCGCCCGGGTACGTGCGGACGACGAGGCGGCGGTGAGGGCCATCATCCGCCACAACAATCGCCGGCTTTTTCGTCTGGTCCGCTCGATCGTGAAAGACGACCACGAGGCCGAGGATGTCGTGCAGGAAACGTATGTGCGGGGATTCACGCAGCTCGCCGATTTCCGCGGCGAATCTAAGCTCAGCACCTGGCTGACCCGGATCGCGATCAACGAAGCCTATGGGCGGCTCCGCCGGCGACGCATCACGGTCGACTGGGACAGCATCGCGGACACGCAGCTTGCGGACGCGCAGATCATCCCGTTCCCGTCCCCGCAACTCGATCCCGAACGCAAAATGGCCCAACACGAAATCCATCGCCTTCTGGAACGCGCGATCGATGCGCTGCCTGAGCCGTTCCGCGTCGTCTTGGTGGCACGGTTGGTCGAGGACATGAGCATCGAGGAAACCGCGCGGCTGTTCGGGCTGCGGCCGGAAACAGTGAAGACACGACTGCATCGCGCCAGGCGTCTGTTGCGCAACGATCTCGAACGGCAAGTCGGGCCTTTGCTGGGCGACCTATTTCCCTTCGACGGCGAGCGCTGCGAGCGTATCGCCGACGCGGTCGTTTCCAGATTGTCGCTGCACGGACAAATCCCGGGAACCTTTGCGGCCCTGCGTCATCCAATGAGGCGCAAATGCACGGCCATCACGGCCGGCTCAGGGAGACCAAATGGCATACCTTCGATTGGCCGCCGCTTCGGCGGCGGTGCTCCTCGCCTGCGGCGCGGCATTGGCGCAAGGCGCCAAGCTCACCGATCCGCAGATCGCGCATATCGCCTATACCGCCGGTTTGATCGACATTCAGGCCGCCGAACAGGCGCTGCAAAAGAGCAAGAACAAGGACGTCATCGCCTTTGCGCAGAACATGGAGCGCGACCACAAGGCCGTGAACGACCAAGCGTTGGCGCTGGTCAAGAAGCTCAATGTCACGCCGCAAGACAACGACACCAGCAAGGAATTGACCAAGCAGGCCGGCGACAAGCGCGCCGAACTCGCCAAGCTCGACGGCGCGGCCTTCGATAAGGCCTATATCGACAATGAGGTCGCCTATCACAAAACCGTCGACAGCGCGCTTGAGGGCCAGCTCATTCCGTCGTCGAGCAATGCCGAGCTCAAGTATTTGCTGACGACGGGCCTGAAGATCTTTCAGGGCCACGAACAACACGCCGAGCACGTCGCAGCGGAGTTCAAATAGTGCGGCGCGCGGTGGTCGGCAATTTGACGAGCCGAATGCTCGGCGCGCTGCCATTCGCCGTCATGGTCCTTCTCATGACGGTTGTGGCGCGTGCCGAGGTTATCCAAATCAAGCTTGAAAAGCTCGCTTTCGTGCCGGCCCAGACGGTCGCGCATGTCGGCGATACGATCGAATGGGTGAACGCCGACTTCGTGAGCCACACCGCGACCGCCCGTGACGGCGACTGGGATGTGACGATCCCGCCCAATGCGAGCCGAAGTGTTGTTCTCAAGGCCGCTGGCGCGGTGGATTATTATTGTAAATTCCACCCGAACATGACGGGTCAGATCGTCGTCGCCAAATAGAGCGCGATGCCGATCACTGTCGCGACAATTCGGGGGCGCCCGCTAGTCGCACCGCTTCCAAAGGCTGGCGGCCCCTGATCAGATCGGCGGTTTTTTCTGCGATCATGATGATCGGAGCATTGATATTGGCCCCGACCAGATCCGGCATCACCGAGCCGTCGATGACGCGAAGCCCGTCGACGCCGAACACTTTCAGTTCGGGATCGGCGACAGCGAGCGGATCGGAGGCGAGCCCCATCTTGCAGGTGCCGAGCGGGTGGTGAACGGTAATCGAGTTCGCCCGGATATGGGCATCGAGACTGGCGTCGTCGGTCGCGCTGTCGCCCGGCGCAATCTCGCGGCCGCGGAACGGCTCGAGGGGTGCCTGCCGACAGACGTCGCGGGCGATGCGCAGCCCGGCGCGCAGCGTCTTCCAGTCGTTGTCGGTCGCAAGGAAATTCTGCCGGATGCGAACGGGCTTTTTTGGATCAGCGGATGCAAGCTCGATGCGGCCGCGGCTTTCCGGCCGCAACACCACGGCGCGGCAGGAATAGCCGTCGGCATATGCGCTTCGGAACGGCCAGAAATAGGGATGCGCCGTCATCGGCGCGGCGTTGAAGATGAGCTGCACGTCGGGGAGAAGCGCATCAGGGCGGCTTTTGAGAAACGCCATGATGCCGCCGGGCAGGTCGCTGGCAATGCCTTCACCATGGAGATAGGCGCGCGCCAATGCCGGGACGATGCGGTCGAAGCGCATGGCGCGGTGGAACGGGCCGGGCGTCTTACGCGCATAGGCGATGCTTGCGGAAATGTGATCCTGCAGATTCTTGCCGACGCCGGGCAGCGCCACTTTCACCGCGATGTCATGTTGCGCGAGTTCCTGCGGATCGCCGATACCCGACAGCATCAGAAGCTGCGGCGAGTTGATGACGCCGCCGCATAGGATGACTTCGCGCGCGGCATGCACGGTGAGTGTCTCGCCGTTCTTGATATATTCGACGCCCGACGCGCGGCGGCCATCAAAGACGATCTTGGTCGTCAGCGCATCGGTCTCGACGGTGAGATTTGTGCGCTCGAGCGCGGGGCGCAGATAGGCGTCCGCGGCGCTGCAGCGGCGGCCGTCCTTCGACGTCATCTGCCAGACGCCAAAACCTTCCTGCTGCGCGCCGTTATAGTCGGGCGTCGCCTTGTAGCCCGCGGCGCGGCCGGAAGCGGCATAGGCATCGACCAGAGGATCGGAAAACACCGTCATCCGAGTCGCAAGCGGCCCGTCGCCGCCGCGATAGAAGCTCGCTCCGCCGTTCCAAGATTCCTGACGGCGGAAATAGGGCAGCACATGAGCATAGGACCAGTGCTTCAGCCCGGTGGCAGCCCAGCGCTCATAGTCGCCTTGGTGACCGCGCACATAGGCCATGGCGTTGATGGAGGAGGAGCCGCCGATGACGCGGCCGCGCGCGCATTCGAGCCCGCGCCCGCCGGTCGTCGCCTCGGGCTCGGCGAAATACATCCAGTCGTGCTTGCGATTGAGCAGAATATGCGGCCAACCGAGCGGGATCTTGATCCAGGGATCGGTGTCCCAGACGCCGGCTTCAAGGAGCAGGACACGGCGGCCTTTGTCCTTGGAGAGGCGGCCGGCGAGCGTGCAGCCCGCGGAACCCGCCCCGATAATGATGACGTCGTAATCCCGATTGTTCGGCTGGTTATTGGGCATCGTTGACACTCGCGGTCGAGACCTTAGCGATTGCGACGCGGCGCTGTCCATCGGAAAGCGGCCCGATAGGAGCAGCAAAGATCGCAAAACCTAGCGGTCCGAGGAAGGTGCAACCAGATCGCGTGTAATGTCTTGCAATGTCGCTGTACCGGATAATTGCATGGCACGCATAAGCTCGATGCGCAAATGCTCGAGCACTTCGGCAACCCCGTCCGCCCCGCGGAGCGTGAGGCCCCAGATCGCCGGCCGGCCGATCATCACGGCGCGGGCGCCGAGCGCCAGCGCCTTGAAAATGTCGGTGCCGCGGCGGATGCCGCCGTCGACATAGACTTCGGCTTTGCCGGAAAGCGCGGAGGCGATCTCGCCGAGCGCGGCAGCGGTCGACACCGTGGTGTCGAGATGACGGCCGCCGTGATTGGAGACCATGATCGCGCGCGCCCCGCATTCGACGCAGCGCACGGCATCGTCCGCGCGCAGCACGCCTTTGACGATCACCGGCACGGGCGAGCGCTTCACCAGCCATTCCAGCTCGCGCCAAGTCGCGGGATAGACCACTTTGCCGGCGAAGTCGGGATGATAGGCGGTGCGCGCCATCGGCGAGCCGGGCATGTTGATGTTGAGAATGTCGGGCGACGGCTCGTGCTGATCGCGCGCGGCGCGCGGGCTCCAGCCGCCGACCGGCGCGTCGACCGTCAGAACCAGCGCGGTGAAGCCTGCCGCCGCGACGCGATCGATGAAGGCTTCGACTTCGGCGCGGTTGGGCCAGTAGTAGAGCTGAAACCATTGTGGGGCTGTGCGGCGTTCGGCGGCGGCGTCCTCGAGAAGCACATTGGAAAAGCACGCCATCACATAGGCCACGTTGGCCGCGGCGGCGCCGCGTGCGGTGGCGCGTTCGCCTTCGGCGTGGAACAATTTGTGGCGCCCGGTCGGTGCCACCAGGATCGGGGTCGGCACCGCGTGACCTAACAGCGTGACGCGCGTATCGATGGTTTCGACATCGCTGAGCACGTGCGGCCGCAGCCGGATGTTGCGCCACGCCGTGATGTTCTCTACCGCACTGATTTCATCATCGGCGCCGGCAGCGCAAAAGGCGAACGAGGCCGAGGGCATTTTCGCCCGGGCCTGTTCTTCCAAGGCATCGAAATCGACACTGTCCACGTCGCAACCCTCTCTACTCTTCTATCGTGACGTCAGTGAATGAAATGAGCGTCTCGCCGCCTGTGATCGGCGTGATGTAGGCGAATTTCCGCGGCGGCCCCGAACTTGAATGCGAAGGCTCCATTTTTTTGAAGAACCCAAAGGCGTCCGGGTCGCTTCTCAATGCATCTAGATCGTCGAACAGCCGCACGGTCTCGATCACATTCTGAGTGTGGTTCGTTGCAAACAACAGGGTGCCGACCGAATGAAAGACGAGCGTGATGAAAGCCGTTTCGTACGGATGAAATAAGCCGATCCGTTCAGGAACGAGATTGCGGGAATCTCGCAGTCGCCGAAGCTCCGATCGGCCAATTGCGTGTTCATCGTGCATTCCCCCAAAGCAGGCCGCGTTACGCCCCAAGGTACAGTGTTACACCGGAGAATGCTGGACCCTTTGTCGCGCGGCGACTACGGTACCGTGCTCAATCCTGCCGGAGGAGCTTCTTGCACACCAACGATAATCTCACCACCGAACGAAAGACCTTCGTCACCCATCTCGAATGTTCTGCGACCGGTGAGCATTTTGCCGCCGACGAGATTCATAATCTGTCGCGCGTCGGCAAGCCGCTTCTGGTCCGCTACGACCTTGACGGCGTGAAGCGGGCGCTCAGCAAAGACGAGCTTGCCAACCGCCCGCCGGATCTATGGCGCTATCGCGAATTGCTGCCGGTGCGGCGCAAGGAAAATATCGTCAGCCTCGGTGAGACGATGACGCCGCTCGTGCCGCTGCCGAAGCTCGCGGCGAAGCTCGGCGGCGGTGAGCTTCTCGTCAAAGACGAAGGTCGCTTGCCGACCGGCTCGTTCAAGGCGCGTGGCCTCGTCATGGCGGTGTCGATGGCCAAGGCGCTCGGTATCACGCATATGGCGATGCCGACCAACGGCAATGCCGGCGCGGCGCTCGCTGCCTATGCCAGTCATGCCGGGATCAAGACCACGATCTTTTGTCCGGAGGATACGCCGGAAGTGAATGTCAGCGAGATCGGGCTGCAAGGCGCGACCGTCTATCGTGTCAACGGGCTGATCGACGATTGCGGCAAGATCGTCGGCGAAGGCAAAGCCAAAGTCGGCTGGTTCGACGTCTCGACCTTGAAGGAGCCGTATCGCATCGAGGGCAAGAAGACGATGGGGCTCGAACTTGCCGAACAGCTTGGCTGGCGGGTGCCCGACGTCATCTTCTATCCGACCGGCGGCGGCACCGGGCTGATCGGCATGTGGAAGGCGTTCGCCGAGCTCGAAGCGATCGGCTTCATCGGCAGTCAGCGCCCGCGCATGGCGGCGGTGCAGGCGGCCGGCTGCGCGCCGATGGTGCGCGCTTACGAGGAAGGCGTCGAGCACGCGCCGCGCTGGGAGAACGCGCAGACCATCGCGTCCGGCATTCGCGTGCCGCAGGCGGTCGGCGATTTCCTGATTCTGCGCGCGGTGCGCGAGAGTAAGGGTTTTGCCATCGCGGTGCCGGATGACGCGATCTCAGCCGCGCTCGACGAAGTGGCGCGCGCGGAGGGCTTCCTGATGTGCCCGGAAGGGGCGGCGACCTACGCGGCCTATCAGCAGAGCCTCGCCGACGGGCGGGTCAAGAAGACCGAACAAGCGGTGCTGTTCAATTGCGCGACAGGCTTGAAATATCCGCTGCCGCCGATTCATCGCGCGCTCGATCGTCACAAGCCGATCGATTTCGCCGCGTTATAACGATTCTAAATTCGCGGCGGATTGAATCTGCTTGACGGTTTTCGTGGTCATCTCCAAGATTGTGGTCGGTGGTTCCCGCAAGGGATCAAATGGGAACGCGGTGCGGGCGCATTTGTGCGCTCTATGCCGCGGCTGCCCCCGCAACTGTAAGCGGCGAGTCGATGGCCAATTTTGTCACTGGGAGCGACTACCACTCCTGGGAAGGCGGCCAAAGACAGCGACCCGCGAGCCAGGAGATCTGCCACCAGCAACGAGTCACGCGCGAACGCGTTGGGCGGGGTGTCCTGGCGTAAATGTAGAGTATGGTTTGTTTGCGGTCCGCACTGGGGCGAATGGGACCGCCGATCAGCCAAAATCGCGGTGACAGGTTCGTTCTTCGCCACTGGTGTGTGACGTGGAGCCTGTCGTAAATCGCCGCCGCAAGCGCGGCAGTTGTCATCTATTCCATTCCCTTCTCCTCTCAACATCGGTCATCGCACTCGGCGCTTCGCTTGCACCACGTCCGGGTGTTGCACAGACCGCGGCACCGCCGGCGCAGGCAACGCCGGAAAAGAAGGAGTTGCCGCAAGTCAGCGTGTCGGGAAAACGGGCGCAGCGTGGCGCGGTCAAAAAGCGGCGGCCGGATGTCGTTGTGCATCAGGTTCCGAATGCGACCGGGGCGCCAACGGTTGGGGCTTCGTCTGGGTCGGGACAAGCGCCCGGACAAGCGCAGCCTCTGGCGGGCGTGCCGATGACGCCGCTCAACACTGTCGCGACAAGCGCCAGCCGATTGAATCTTCCGGTTATCGAAACACCGGCGTCCGTGGACATCGTCACTGCGCAGACGATACAGGACCAGGGCTACCGGACAACCACGGATACCGCGCAAGGTGCGGTCGGAGTCTTGGCCGGCGATGCTGGCGGCGCACCGGCCAATTTTTCGATGCGTGGCTTTACCGGTGGTGAGGTGAACACCCTCTACAACGGCATTTGGACCGGGCCGTCAGACATTACCTCACGCTGGATGGGGACGGCCAATCTCGAGCAAGTCGAGTTCCTCAAAGGCCCATCGTCGTTGATGACAGGGCTCAACGCGATCGGCGGGTCTGTCAACTATGTCAGCAGACAGCCGACCACAGGACCAGTTCGCAGCGAAGCCGACGTTTCGCTTGATTCCTATGGCTCATTCACCTCGCACTACGGGTCTGGCGGCAGCACATCGGTGCAGGGCCTCGATTATCGTTTCGATGCGAGCAGCGCCAAATTGAACAGCTTCATCGATGGCGACTTTCGTGATTTGACGGACCTCTCGGGGCAATTCAATTACCGCGTCACGGACAACTTCAAGACGTTCGTGGCTGTGGAATACAAAAACGATGCCGGGCATGCCTATTGGGGCACACCGCTTGTTCCGACATCATTCGCCGGTTCTCATGCAATCAGCGGCGTCGTGTCGGGGACTGCGATAAGCGCGTTTGATGGTTCGGTCATCGGGCCAGTCACGATCGATTCCCGGACGCTGACGAACAATTACAACGTCGCCGACAATGCGACTGGCGCCAAGGAGCTGTGGCTACGTGGCGGGTTCGAATGGACACCGACTAACAATGTAACAATCAAGAACCAAGCTTACTACTACAAGGTCCAGTCCAACTGGATCGATAGCGAGACCTATGCGTTCGATACCGGCGCGAGTATTGCTGCTGGCACGATTGACCGCGATCGCTTCGCCGTCTCGCATGATCAGAAAGTGTATGGCGACAATACCGATATCTCCTTCGATTCGTGGATATTCGGCATGGAAAACCGTTTCGCTACTCAGCTGCAGGTCAGCAGCAACAAAATCACGTTCAAGCAAGATGATAACGGCGGCTTTCCGGAGGACAATGTTTCCGTCATATCTCCCGATCCAGGGACTTACGGCATCATTTCCTTCGACACCAGAAACAGCCGGCTCGACGATTATGCCGTATCGTTCGAAGACCGGCTAAAGGTGACGTCCGCGTTCGCTTTGATCGGCGGAGTCCGCGTCGAGGATTTCAGGCTGGCGCGGGACGGCGTCAACGCCGATGGATCGATCCCGGAGGGGCAGCCTTTCACTAAAACATGGGCTCCCGTGTCCTATCGCGCGGCCTATACCTACGAACCGATCCACAATTTGATGTTCTACAGCATGTACGCGACCGCTTACGATCCGGCGATTGCGGGGGTCTTCTCACTTAATCCCGACAATGGGCCGCTTAGTTTGACAAGTGCGCGCACCTATGAAACTGGCGCGAAGCAAATCCTGTGGGATGGCAAGGCGGAGTGGACCGTCGCTGCCTACGATATCCTCCAGCGCAATGTCTTTGTGCCTATCAGTCCGGAGGTGGACGATATTGCCGGCGCAGTCTCCACCAAGGGCATCGAGGTGGCTGGCGCCGTGCGTCCGATCGAAAGTCTTAAGCTGTGGGGAAATGTCGCGCTTAATCATTCGCGCTTCGATAATTTCGATGTGTGGACGGGCAACACGCCTCCGAACGTAGCGCCCATTATCGTCAATGGAGGAGCGTCCTATCGGTTCGATCACTGGCGATGGCCGGTGGAGTTCGGCGGCTCTGTACGCCATGTTGGAAACCGATACCTCTTTCAGGATGATGCGACAACGCTTCTCGGCTACACGACGGTTGACGCTTACGCGTTCGTCGATATTCCCGGCAAAGATCTGCCATGGCGCGCAGTCGACACGGTCCGAGTCACGTTCCGCGTTCGCAATCTGACGAACGCTGTTTACGCTGCCTGGTCCGATTCGGGACTTCCAGATCAGGTCCTCCTCGGCACGCCGCGAACCTACGAGGTTGCCGCTTCCGCCAAGTGGTGAGATCGGGCTATGTCATGGCATGATTCGCGCGCTCATTCTGCTGCACCGCTGGCTGGGCGTCGCGTTCTGTTTGCTGTTTGCGATGTGGTTCGCAAGCGGAATCGTGATGCATTTCGTGCCGTTTCCGGAGCCGAGCGAAACCGAGTGGTTCGCTGGACTGGGGCCGCTCGATTTGCCGCGCGGTCTCCATGGTCCGGCAGAGGCGGTCAAGGCCAGCGGTTTCGCTCTCGTCACGCGCGTGAGGCTGACACAGCGGAGCGACGGACCGGTTTATCTGATCACCGGTCCTGCGGGCGGCGTGGCGCTTCACGCCGCCGATCTTTCCAGCGCGGCCGTGCATTCACATCCTTTGGCTTTGGCCATAGCCAAGGATTATGCCGCGCACCGGCAATGGTCCGCAGGGGCAGCGCGCGTCGCAGCGCTGAAATCCTACGATCAATGGACGGTCGCGAGTGAGTTTGATCTCCAGCGCCCGCTCTATCGGATCGCGCTTGATGACGAGCGAGGCGCCGACCTTTACGTGTCGAGCAGCACCGGCGACGCCGTGCTGGACACCACGCGCCGTCAGCGGGCATGGAATTATCTCGGCGGCGTCGCGCATTGGATTTATCCAACTTTGCTGCGCAGCCGTCCCGCGGCGTGGAGCTGGGTTGTCTGGTCGATCTCGCTCGCCGCGCTGATCGGTGCATGCGCGGGCGCGACGATCGGCGTGCTGCGGCTTGTCGGCAAAGCCGGGTTCGCTTCGTCTTATCGCGGCTGGCAATTGTGGCACTATCGGCTCGGTCTGTGCTGCGCTTTGTTTGTCTTGACCTGGATGTTCAGCGGCTGGTTGTCGATGGACAACGGCACTTTGTTTTCAACCGATAGGCCGACAAGCGCTGACGTTCTCGCCGTCGCCGGCACGCCCGATTGGAATGGTGTGCCGTCGGATGAACTGCAGCGCATCGGCCCGCAAACAATCGAAGCGGAGTGGTTCGCCTTCGCTGGCCGAATCTATCGTCGGGACCGAACAGCGCTTGGCGCGCAACGTCTCGCCGGCGCGGATTCGCCTGCCGTATCGGAGCGTGCGTTTCTCGATGCGGCCGAAGTGAAGGCTGCCGTGAACAGGCTTGCGCCGTCGTGTGTGTCGGTGGCCGTTATTGATGGCGACGACAGCTACGCTTCTGCGCCTGCTATGCCAAACGAGCCGATCTACCGCGTTGTCTGCGGTGACGTTTGGTTTCACGTCGACGGCAACAGCGGCACCTTGCTGAACAGGACCGATTCCTCGGCTCGTGCCTACCGCTGGCTGTTCGGCGCCCTGCATCGCCTCGACTTTCCCATCCTGACCGCGCGGCCGGTATTGCGTACAATATTGATCGTCGCCTTGTGCGGATTTGGTTTCGTGTTCAGTCTGGCCGGCGTTGTTATTGCGTGGCGCAGGCTGCTGTCGTGTCTTCAACCGGCGCCGCGGCAGCCATAGGGAGAGCGGATGTTTCCGCCGCAACGGATCGTTTGCCTGACGGAAGAAACCGTCGAGACACTTTATCTGCTCGGCGAAGAGGAGCGCATTGTCGGCATTTCTGGCTATGTCGTGCGCCCAGCGCGGGCGCGGCGCGAGAAGCCGCGGGTGTCGGCGTTCACGTCAGCGGATATTCCGAAAATCCTCGCGCTTGAGCCCGATCTCGTTCTGACTTTCTCCGATCTGCAAGCCGACATTGCCGCGGAGTTGATCAAAAGCGGCGTCGCGGTCCATGCCTTCAACCAGCGCACCGTCGCCGAAATCTTCGACATGATCCGTACCGTCGGCGCACTGGTGAACGCATCCGACCGTGCCGAGCGTCTGGCGAGCGATTGTTTTGATCGTGTCGCCGCTGTGCGCCGGCGCGCGGCGCAAAGGTTGCGCCGGCCCAAAGTCTATTTCGAGGAATGGGACGAGCCGATGATTTCCGGCATAGCCTGGGTGTCCGAACTGATCACGGCGGCGGGCGGCGACGATATTTTTGCTGATCTGTCGCGCCACAAATCGGCCAAGGATCGCATCGTCAGCGCCGAACAGGTGATCGCCGGCGCGCCGGATGTCATCATCGGGTCATGGTGCGGCAAGAAGTTTCGCCCTGAAAAGCTTGCTGCACGGCCGGGATTCGCCGCGCTACCGGCGGTCAGGAACGGCGCCGTATTCGAGATCAAGTCGCCGCTGATCTTGCAGCCGGGGCCCGCCGCGCTGACCGACGGCCTGGCGGCCATCGACGCTATCGTCGCGGAAGTTGCGGCTGGGATTAATCACAGTATTGCGGGGCCTTAGCAATTTCGTATAGCGCGGCAATGAGGCCGCGTTCAGAGTCGTGTTGCGCCGATTCGCGGTGCGAAACACAGGCTGGGGGATAGTTCGTGCTCAAGGGGCTGCTCACATTCGGGTTGACCCGGCGGCCGCTCGTTCTGCTCGGCTTGGGGTTGTTCATTGTCGCCGGCTTGTTCGCGTTCTCACGGCTGAACATCGAAGCCTATCCGAATCCGGCGCCGGTGATTTTGGAGATCACTGCGCAGTCGCCCGGCCAGTCGGCCGAGGAAATGGAGCGCTATTTCACCATTCCGATCGAGGTCGGGCTCGCCGCCACGCCCGGCGTCGATGTCATCCGCTCGACCTCGTTCTACGGTCTGTCCTTCGTGCGCGTCGTATTCCAGTACAACGTCGATTATTATTTCGCGCTGACGCAGACCGCGATCAATCTGCAGCAGAATGTCAGCCTGCCCAACAATGTCACGCCGCAAATCCAGGGCACCAGTCTGGTCGGCGAGATCTACCGCTATCAGGTGGTCGGCCCGCCGCATTTCGGTCTGACCAATCTACGCACCGTGCAGGATTGGATCCTGCAGCGGCGGCTCCTCACCGTGCCGGGCGTGGTGCAGGTCAATACCTGGGGCGGCACGACGAAACAATTCGACGTCGAGGTCGATCTGCATAAGCTCGACGCCTACAATGTCACGCTGCCGCAGGTGATTACGGCGCTCGGCAACGCCAATATCAATGTCGGCGGCCGCACCATCAATTTCGGCCAGCAGTCGGTGAATATCCGCGGCGTCGGCCTCATGAATTCCGGCGGCGATGCCGATCTCACCCAAGGCTATCACGTCGGCGACATCGAGAATGTCCCATTGAGCCAGTCGAACGGCGTGCCGGTCTTTGTCAAAGATGTCGCCAAGGTCACCATCGGCTATGCGCCCCGGCTCGGCAAAGCGGGACGCGATCATGACGACGACGTAGTCGCCGCCATCGTCATCATGAATCGTACGCTGCACACCAACGATGTTGTGGCCCGCGTGCGCGATGAGATCAAAAAGATCAATACCGACGGCACGCTGCCGCCCGGCGTGAAGCTTGTGCCGTATTACGATCGCACCTCGCTGGTCGACGTCACCACCGCGACCGTGCTGCACAACCTTGTCAACGGCTGCCTGCTCATTTTCTTCATCCAATGGCTGTTCCTCGGCGATCTGCGCAGCGCCATTATTGTCGGCGTCAATATTCCGTTCGCGCTGTTCTTCAGCATCATCATCATGGTGCTGCGCGGCGAGGACGCCAATCTGCTGTCGGTGGGCGCCATCGATTTCGGCATCATCGTCGACGCCGCGGTGATTCTGGTCGAAAATATCTACCGCAATTTCCAGGCGCGGCCGCCGGCGCGGGAAGCGCTCCTGATGCACCTTGCCGAAGGCCGGTGGGGAGCGGACCCGACGCGTGGCAGCGATTTCGCCGGGCTTGAATCGTGGAACGACCGGCTTCGCCTCATTCTCGTCAGCGCGCTGCAAGTCGACCGCGCGGTGTTCTTCTCCACTGCGATCATCGTCGCCGCCTTCATCCCGCTATTCACGATGCAGGGCGTCGAAGGCCAGATTTTCGGGCCGATGGCGCGCACTTATGCCTATGCGCTCGTCGGCGCGCTGATCGCGACCTTCACCGTGACGCCGTGCCTCGCCTCGCTGCTGCTTCCTGAAAACGTCGCCGAGATCGAGACCGTGGTCGTTCGCTGGCTGCGCGCGGCCTATACGCCGGTCCTGCGCTGGTCGCTGGTCAACCGGCGGATCACGGTCGCCATCGGCGTCGCCTTTCTCCTGATCACCGGCTTTCTCGGCTCAAGGCTCGGCGGCGAATTCCTGCCGACGCTGGAAGAAGGTAATCTGTGGATCCGCGCCTCGATGCCGCCGACAATATCCTTGGAAGCAGGCGAGCCGATCGTCACCAAGATCCGCGAGATCCTGCTGAAGTATCCTGAAGTGATCACAGTTACCTCGCAGCAGGGCCGTCCCGACGACGGCAGCGACGCCGCCGGCTTCTACAACGCCGAGTTCTTCGTGCCGCTCAAGCCGCTCGATCAATGGCCGCCGCGCGTGACCAAAGAGTCGCTGATCAACGAGATGCAGGCCGAGCTCGACAAGCAGTTCGTCGGCATCGATTTCAATTTCTCACAATATATCCAGGATAATGTCGAGGAAGGGCTATCCGGCGTGAAGGGCGCCAATTCGGCAAAGATTATCGGCCCTGATTTGGCGACGCTCGAGCAGATCGCCCGCGCCGCCATGCACGAAATGGCGCAAGTCCAAGGCATCACCGATCTCGGCGCGTTCTGGGTGCTCGGCCAGCCGAACCTGAACATCAAGATCGACCGCGCCAAGGCGGCGCGTTACGGGCTGAATGTCAACGACGTCAACAATGTGATCCAGGCGGCGCTCGGCGGTACGACGGCGACGACACTTCTGGAATCCGATCGCCAGTTCGGCGTCGTGGTGCGGCTCGCGCCGGAATACCGCGGCAATCTTGAGGCCGTGCGCAACCTCAAGATCGGCGTGCAGACGGCGTCCGGCAATGCCTATATTCCGCTTTCTGAATTGGCCTCGATCACGCTCGATACCGGCGCCTCCTACATTTTCCATGAGCGCAATCAGCGCTTCGTGCCGATCAAGTTCAGCGTGCGCGGCCGCGACCTCGCCGGCGCGGTGGAGGAGGCGCAGCAGCGCATCGCGGCGAATGTGAAACTGCCGACCGGCTATCGCATCGAATGGTCGGGCGAGTTCGAATGGCTGCAACAGGCCAAGATCAGGCTCGCCATCATTCTGCCGATCACCCTCGTCTTCATCGTCGTCCTGCTCTACGCCATGTTCAATTCGCTGCGCGACGGCTTCATGGCGCTGTTCGGTCTGCCGTTTGCCGTCGGCGGCGGACTGTTGGCGCTTTATGTCTCGGGCCTCGATTTCAGCATTTCCGCGGCGATCGGATTCATCTCGCTGTTTGGCGTCTCGGTGATGAGCGGCATTCTCGTCATCAATGCCTATTATCGTTTCGCCGCCGAACACACCGACCCGATCGAGGCTATGTTCCATGCGGTCGATGAACAGATGCGGCCGATCCTGATGATGACCTTGTCGGCCTGTATCGGGCTTCTGCCGGCGGCGATTTCGACCGGCATCGGCAGCCAGGTGCAGCGGCCGCTTGCCACCGTGATCGTCGGCGGCATGCTGGCAGGACCCATCCTGTTGCTCGTGGTGGTACCGGCGCTGCAGACCTATTTCCTCGGCCGCGGCCCTGCGCCGGAAGCGCCGCCCACAACCACGGAGAACCGGGCGCAGAGCTAGCCTCCGGCCAACGATGCGGCACGGTTAACGAAGCATTGCTCCGTTCCGACGACGCCCGATTTATTCTTTTCACGCAACGAATAATCAATCGCTTTGACCTAATAAAAGGGCGAGTAAAGCTGCAATTTTTGCTTACCGCGCCGCGTCGACCGCGTCGCATCGAGCCCGGTGTGCCCAGCATGGTTCTGTATCTGGCAAAACTATTCCGCCGAAACGCCCGACGATTTAGCGGCGCCCAGCAGGGCACGACGGCGATCGAATTCGCCTTGATTGCGCCAGTCTTCATCGCGCTCCTCGTCGCCATTCTTGAAACGAGCTGTTTTTGTTTGCTCAGGCTAATTTGCAGAATGCCGCCATGCAGGCAGGCCGCCTTTTCATGACCGGCCAGGCCCAGAACGGCAACATGACGCAAAGCATCTGCCCGATGGTTCAGATGATTTTCAACCGCGGCAATCGGGTCATCGTCGTGCAGAGTTACGCGTCTTACAGCAGTGCCAGCACGACGGCGCCACAACTTTATAACGCGCAGGGTCAGCTCAATACCGGCACGTACTCCCTCGGCAGTCCGGGCGACCTCATGATCGTCCAGATCGCCTATCCGTGGTCGCTCGAGAGCGCGTTAACCTCAAGCCTTCCTCGGCCGTGCCGTTCGATTGTTAAGCCTGCAGGCCGCCCTTGAAGCGCCGCGCCAGGAACTCCCCGCCGTGGCGCAAGCCCTCGGTGTCGATGCCGTGCCCGACCCCAGGGGAGAGGTGCCATTCGACCGGCACTTCAAGCGCCGCCAGCGTCTGGGTCGCCTGAAACAACTCCTGCGGTGGGATCAGGTCATCGCGGTCGCCATGGATCAGCAGCACCGGGGGCCGCGCTTTGATCTCGGCAGCAAAGGCCTGAAGATTGCCGTCGGGCGGCTCGACCAGCATGCCGGAATAGCCGACGATTGCCGCCGGCGGTGTCGCGCGGCGCAGCCCGACATGCAGCGACATCATCGTGCCTTGGCTGAAGCCGACCAGCGTCAGCGCCGTGGCCGGCAGGCTGTGGCGCGCAAGCTCGGCGTCGAGAAATTTGTTGAGCAAAGGGGCTGCTTTATTGACGCCAGTCCAGCGCTCGTTCGGATCGCGGAAGGTGAGCGCGAACCATTGCCGGCCGACCGGCGCCTGGCCGCACGGCTCGGGCGCATGCGGCGAGACGAAGGCCGCCTGCGGCAGGGACTGCTGCCAGGCGCGACCGATGTCGATGAGATCGTTGCCGTCGGCGCCATAGCCGTGGAGAAACACCACGAGTTGTTGCGCGGTGCCGGAGCGCGGGTTGAGCCGCGGGCCGTCGAGTTCAGCGGGCATGTTTTTTCTCGCAATGCTTTTTTGTAGACTTTGTTTTGGACGACGTCTTGGATGGCCTGTTGGAGGGTTTGGATTTGGAAGAGACGGACTTTTTTGTTGTTTTTGTTGCGGCGGATTTTTGCGGTGTGCTCGGCGCGCCTTCGCGACCTTTGACGGCGCGATAATAGGTCCACAACACGCGCGCCGCCACCGCGCGATGCGGCCGCCAGGCCTCGGCGAGCGGCAACATGTCCTTGGTGCTCGGCCGCTCGGCAAGGCCGAAGGCGACGCGCGCCGCCTCTTGCAGCGCGAGGTCGCCGGCCGGCCAGGCATCGGCATGGCCGAGACAGGACAACAGATAAATATCGGCGGTCCACGGTCCGATGCCGTGGACCGCAGTCAGCGCCGCATGCGCGTCTTCGGCGCTGAGGTCAGCAAGCGTCGCGAGGTCGGGCTCGCCGCGCACGACGGCGCGGGCGATTTCCTTGAGCGCGCGGATTTTCGGCCGCGATAGGCCAAGCCGCATCAGCTTTTCCGGCCGCGCCTTGATGATGGCTTCCGGCGCGAACGGATCGAAGGCCGCCGCAAGCCGCGCCCAGATGGCGCCGGCGCTCGCGGTCGACAATTGTTGCGACACGACGGTCGCGGCCAGGCCGGCATAGCCGTCGACGCGGCGCCGCAGCGGCGGCCGTCCGCTTTTGGCAATCACCGCGGCAAAGCGTGGATCGGCCGCTGTCAGGGCCGCCAGGGCGGCGTCGAGATCGGACTCGGTGCGGATATGGGTGATCATTGTCATATTTATGCGGCTGTCGTGCGCTGAATTAGCAGGCTCCTGCTGCGCGATTGCATATAATTGCGCAGTGAAGCGTGCCGGTGTCGAGAAGCCCAGCGCCGATGTTCAGCCGCATTTTGCGTTTTGCACCAAGTCCGAACGGCTACCTTCATCTGGGCCATGCCTATTCTGCATTGCTGAATCACGACATGGCGCGCGAACGCGGCGG
>JBAUCK010000081.1:0-3446 GCA_049677525.1 Xanthobacteraceae bacterium | reverse complement strand
CATTATGGCCAGCGGCCATATCGGCCGCACAAACAGGCCGGACACATGACCGCACCCGACCAATGCTGCAGCAACGTCAGAAAGTTCTTGCCAAGGCGCCGTCCACACATGACCCATAGCGGACATTCGGACCGGCGCAAGACGCTGTCGGCCGGCTTCACAAACTGTTCTATATCTCTGGTTCGTTACCCGTCGGGGTGCTGTCCTAATTCCGACGGCTTTGTCCTAATTTGAAATTCGCAATGTCCTAATTCCACCTAATGAGAAAAATGATGACAGCAACGACGAGGATTCTAAAAATCGCATAATGAACCTCGACCGGCACGACCAATCACCGTCTTCTCATCACGGGCCGCCTCAGTTGGCTGCCTCTTTCAATATGAGCCAGACACGCAAAGTCGCCTATTGGCCCTTAGCGGACATTCCAGCCGCCGCAATCAATGTCCGCTTTCGGGTTAAAGCAGCCTCACCTTTACCCGATCGCTGCAGGGCCACTGATGCGATCGGGCATGTGTCTGCTCATGGCCCTATGCAATCCGCGCGGCAGCTTGCTGGCGGCGAGCGTGATGCGAATAGCTCCGAGGGCTCGCTGCAAAAAAAGCTATGGACCAAAAAATGAGTGATATTTCCGACTCGAAACGAGATGCTGCCGAGTGTCGGCGTGCCGCCGCAGCCGGGAGCAATCCGAACGTTGCCGGGCCGCTACTTTTGATTGCCGACGCTTGAACTGCTCGGCAGCACTCGTGAAAATTCGACCGATCACTCTAGCGCGGCGATTTCCCGGTTCGTCGCGTCAAGGCGATCGGCAATAACCCGTACAATGAAGTCGGTGAATGCACCGGCGAGATCGGGCTGCTCGCGCCGCATCCGCTCCAGATTGGCGCGTGTCATAGCAAACAGGACGGCAGGACCGTCCGATGACACGGTGGCGGAACGGGATGATCGCCGGAAAAAACCCATTTCCCCGACTACGGTGTGTGTCGCCAGGCGACGCAGCCGATGGGTGCCGCCGTTTTCGGTTGCGACATCGACGTTCAGATTGCCCGCGGCGACGAGATCAAGTGTATCGGCCGCGTCGCCCTCTCGATAGATAATTTGAGGCTCCCCGATTTCCTTTCGCTCCAGATAGCCGACTAGCTCCGGTATCGAGGCGGTGGGCCCAAGACGCTGCTGCAGCCATGTTTCAAATCCAGCCTGACTCGTGTCGATGACGATGCCCGACTTGGCGAGCATCTGTCCTTCGCACCAGGACAGTGCCGTCTGGAAGTCGTCGAACACTTGGCAGGGATTTTTGCCGCGAAAGAAACCGCCCCGCTCCAGGACTTTGTGGCTTGCGGCCGACAGCGAGCAGAAAACAAGCGTCGCTTCTTGCCGGGCACAGAAGTTTCGCAATTTGCCCAGGCTCAAAACTGCGGAGCCATCGGATCCGGAAACGTTGCTGAAGTCGAGGAGGACGCAGCTCACCTTCCGCGGTGAAAGCCTTCCTATATCGGCTTGAATGCGCTCGAACAGCCCTTCTGAGGAGCCGAAGAAGATATAGCCGGACAGCCAGTAGAGCTGGATCGCATCACCGTTCTGACGCAAATACGCAGTCGCCTCGCGGGAGCGCACGACGTGGCTCGGCACCTGCGCACGGGTCGCGTGCCGGCGCACTGCGCCAAGACGGGCATAGCTGACCGTGAAGATCATGCAGGCGCAGACAAGGCCGGCGAGCACGCCGGTGAGATAGCCATACTGAAGGCAGACGATCGCAATGGTGATTACAAGGCAGAGCTCGAACCAGGCGCGTTGCTGATAAGGCCGGCGGAGCGCGTCCAAAATGAAGCTGTAGGCCAGATAAAACACCAGACCGGCGACCAGTGGGATCGGGATGAGTCCAGGCAGGTCGAAATTGGCCGCGCCGACGAGACCCAGCGCCACGGCGCAGGCGACGCCGCTCATGCGCGCACCGCCAAGGTGTTCGAGCAGGCCGCTGGTACCAACCTGGAGGCTGCCGGCGACACCGCCAAGCGGAACCGCGACGAGGCTGGCGACTCCGTGGGCGCGCAGTTCGCGATCGAGATCGGCCGCCCCTTGGCGCGCGGTTTCGATACTGGAAACCTTTGTGACTAGCGAAATCAGCGCCACGATGGCGGTGACGACTATCTCGGGCAGCAGCCGGATAAACAGCGGGCCGTTGAGCCCCGACGTGTGCAGCGCGGTGAACGGGGACCAGCGGGTCAGCGTACCGAGTGAATGGAAATACCAGCCGTGCTCGACGCCGTTGAGCCCGAGCGCGCGTAACAGGGCGATTGACGCCAGCCACATCGTCAGAAGCGTCGCCGGCAGTGCAAAGGCGGAATTGATCCAGCGGCGCACCGACAACAGGATAACCAGCGTGAAAATTGCGGTCGCGACTTTAATTGTCTCGGGCGTACTCCAGGGTGCCGTGAGACCGTCGAGCGTGATGGCACGTCCAGTCGTCATTCGTATGCCGCCGGCCAGCAGAAAAAATCCGGTTGCGGACAGAAAGCCGCCGACGACGCTTGAGGGCACAAAACGGAAATAGGATCCGAGACGGCAGACGCCGAGAATGTAGAGCAGCGCACCGCAAGCAAACGTCGCCGCAACGAAAACCAGCATGATAGCCTGCACAGCGGCCTGCGGGCTGCCGCCAGCCGCGATGATGTGGCCTCCTGTCATCGCGCTCAGTAAGATGAGAACGGTGCCTGTTGGCGAGTCGATCCCCACGGAAAGCGGCGGCAGAGACGTTGCCAGCGCAATCCATATACCGCCGACGCAGCTTCCTATCAGCATCGCCCAGATCGCGACCGGGATACCCCCGTTCAGTTCGCCCGGAAACATAAGGGCGCCGAACGAAACGATGTTGGCGATCAGCACGACAGAGGCGATGACGCCGGCAATGGAATCCGAAACGGCCCTGCGTGCGGCCGCGCCGAAATCCGACGTCCCCAGAGCATCGGTAGCTCGGTCGCTTTTAGAGACCGCAACAGATTCTTCTGGGGGCTGGAGCAGCTTGTCCATTGACGTTCCCCCCGTTTTGCGAACCGTTAGCCACAGACTACACGCCCTAATTGCGGCGTGTAACGTGTTTCGCTGGATGCATTGATCGAAATGTAACGCCGCTTAGGTCACGATCTTAGTTCTGGTATCGTATTACGCACGGATGATGATGATCCTCAAGCAGCCGCAAAAGCTTGACACTTTTGCGGTTGGCGGCGGCGCGCCGGAGGCGCGGGAAGCCCCTTAGCAGAAGGACCACAAATGACCATGATTTTCAGACACAAGCTAGCGTCTCTGGCGAACGATGTCCGCTATTGATGCTGTGGACGGCTCCTCCACCCGGCGCGCGAGCGCCATGGATGTGGGCGCTGTTAAGGCTCCCACGATTCGGAGGAGCTACCTATGCAAACGGTCACGACAATCGGTCTGGATATCGCGAAGTC
>JBAUCK010000080.1:0-22312 GCA_049677525.1 Xanthobacteraceae bacterium | reverse complement strand
ACCGCTTGATCCGCTCCCACTGATCATCCCGAAGGTCTTCGCCTTCCAAAGCTGACCGCCGCCAAAAGCCAGCTTTGAATCTGATTTGCACCCCGTTGGGAATCCCCCAACTATTAAATCGTCACTAGCATTTCGGCATTCTGTAGCGCCGGCGATAAACGTCATTCTCGAACGCCAAGGCGTCGCGCGTGGCGACGAGCTTTGTCGCGTCTTCTTGAGTAAGTGCCTCATAGCGGCCGGTCCAGGCTTCACGTTTCACCGGCAGACATTGCGCGACCGGCGTGCCTTTGGGCAGCACCCCGTTGAAGTCGGCATCGTGCCACCGCGCCGGAAAATTCAGCGGACTGTCGTGGAACGAATCGCAGTCGACCAGGCCGGTGAGCGTGGTGAACGGCAGATCGGTGCGATTGACCGGATGGGTGAACAGCAGTGAATAGCCCGCCGGCGCCTCGATGGTCCAAAACGAATTGGACTTAATGATGAAGCGATCGTCCTCAAAGAACGGCGTGCCGCGACCTGGCCGGGATCATGAAAGTCGATCGGGGAATGTGGGGACATCGCCTTGCGGGACATCGAAGTCCCATTTGAACTCGCCGTCGCGGACTTCCAGATCGATGGCAAGCGGAATGAGAAATCCGTAGATCATCGCGTCGATGAACGGCGGGCATTTTTTACGGTGGGCGCGTCCTTGCCCGTAGTCGCACTGAATGCCTTTGCCGGCATGGTCTTGAACCAGTCGGGGAGGCCGCGAACCGCTGCAATGGGGCGCGGCAGGATCGCCTCGAGCGCTGACGGACAGCGGAATGTCAGGGTCATTTCGCCGGCCTGGTCCACCGTCCTAACCCTCGGAAAGCGCTAATAGATCGTCGCCCTGACGACCAAAATCTACGTTGCCTGCCTGCCAGTGTATATGGAAAAATTACGTGATATTTATATCCCGTTTACGGACAGGATTCCGACTAGGGGTCGGCCGAGGTAAGCGTAGGCGATGGCGAGTCGATCCGCGTCACACTCGCGCTTCGCACATTTTGGGTTGTGCCCTCCTGGCGCAGGGCCGCGCGGAGGACGCGGTTGGCCGATTTTGGCTGAGACCGAGCGCGGCGGCGAATATTCTCTGCGGCAAAAAGAATTGACTTTGGCAGCAATCGGCTGCCTCGGGATGGCACATTCGCTTCCGCCGAGCCGGCTATGGGGTCCATAAATTAGACGTGAATATCAATTAGATAGATAACGGGAATCGGCCGCAAAAACGCTGCGACTTAAGGGTGGCGCACGGCATTTAATCTCATGGCAATCCTTAAGCCAAAGGCTTCTCGTCAACGGCGCGCCGTGAGCCTATATGCTGGGGGTCAAAATCAGCTTTTTCGCACTTTGGCGATGGCGCCAGCCCGGCTGGCGTCCGACGAAGTAAGACATGCGAGACATGTAAGGACTTGCCCATGATGGAATTTTCCGGTCCCGCCGCGAGGCACAAAACCATTGCTGTGAAGGTCGGCAATGTGACGGTCGGCGGGGGCGCCCCTGTTGTGGTGCAATCGATGACCAACACCGACACGGCCGATATCGAGGCGACCACCAAGCAGGTCGCGGCGCTGGCGCGCACCGGATCGGAAATCGTGCGCATCACTGTCGACCGCGACGAAGCGGCGGCCGCGGTGCCGCATATCAAAGAACGCCTTCTGAAAATGAAAGTCGACGTGCCGATCGTCGGCGACTTTCATTACATCGGCCACAAGCTTCTTGCCGACCACCCGGCCTGCGCCGAGGCCCTCGACAAATATCGCATCAATCCGGGCAATGTCGGCTTTAAGGAAAAGAAGGACAAGCAGTTCGGCGCCATCGTCGAAACCGCGATCCGTCACAACAAGCCGGTGCGCATCGGCGCCAATTGGGGCTCGCTCGATCAGGAACTGCTGACGCATCTGATGGACGAGAATTCGCGCTCGAACAACCCGATCGGTGCGCGCGACGTGACCCGCGAAGCGATGGTGCAATCGGCGCTGCTGTCGGCGAAACGCGCCGAGGAAATCGGCCTGCCGCGTTCGAAAATCATCCTCTCGGCCAAGGTTTCCGCGGTGCAGGATTTGATCGGCGTCTACGGCGAATTGGCGCGCCGTTCCGACTACGCGCTGCATCTTGGGCTGACCGAAGCCGGCATGGGTTCGAAGGGCATCGTTGCTTCATCGGCGGCGATGGGCGTGCTGCTGCAGCAAGGCATCGGCGACACGATCCGCGTTTCGCTGACGCCGGAGCCCAATGGCGACCGCACGCTCGAGGTCAAAGTCGGCCAGGAATTGTTGCAGACCGTCGGCTTGCGCACCTTCGTACCGCTGGTTGCCGCCTGCCCTGGTTGCGGCCGTACCACCTCGACGAGGTTTCAGGAGCTCGCCGCCAGCATCCAGAAATTCATCCGCGACTCGATGCCGGAATGGAAGACGCGTTATCCGGGTGTGGAAGGCCTCAACGTCGCGGTCATGGGCTGCATCGTCAACGGGCCGGGCGAATCGAAACATGCCGATATCGGCATTTCGCTGCCGGGCACCGGTGAGCAGCCGACAGCGCCTGTTTTCATCGACGGCAAGAAGGCGATGACGCTGCGCGGCCCGACGGTGGCAGCCGATTTTCAGAAAATCGTCATCGACTATATCGAGCAGCGATTCGGCACCCCGCGCCAGACCGCGGCGGAATAGCGCAGCACTGCGTTCGGCACCCTCTCCCGCTGAGGTGTAAGGGGCGGTTGGCTGTTGACGGTAGATCGGCCTGGTCAGCTCCCCAAGCTGCGGCAATCGCCGGCGAGATGGTTGCCAAATAATCACAGCGACCAGGAATCATAAGCTCTCCATCGTCCATATCCTCGACAGGAACCGGCGGCTCGGTCAATTTACCAGTCAACCATATGCCGATTTCGAGTCCTTTTTCGGGCTCGCGCCTGTGGAGGGGAATCATTCAAAATGAAGCGGTTCGTTCTCGCAGCTCTGGCCCTGATCATGGCCGTTGGCGCGCAGCCGAAAGCTGCCCAGGCGCAGGATAACTATTGGAATTCGAATTCCTTCCTGTCGTGGTGGGGCCACGGCCAGGATCCGCGCCTTACGGCAGCGGGTATCGGCACTGGCGTCGGCGCTTAATCCGGGCACGACCCACGTGACCGCGCTTGGCGCTTACGGCATCACCACCGGCGCCTGCATGATCGCCACTCCCTTTATCTACACTGTCGCGGTCAATCGGCCGCTCACCTACCGCGAAGTTTATATGGGCATGGCCGACTGCATCGTGCCGTTTATCGGCAGCTATCTCGTCAACGCCTACCTGCCGCACACGCTGCTCTATGACGGCGTGAACGGAAATCTGGTTCGTTAATTCAACGTCCATACTGCGGAATTGAAAAAGCCAGCCCTAGTGGCCGGCTTTTTTATTGTTTGTTTGCAGCTCTGCAAATGGGCCCGAAGGCCTTAGTGTTTCTTCTCAAGCCGGCTCAGGACTTCATCGAGCTGATCGTGATTACGATAGCGGATCGTGAGCGTGCCGCCGCGGGCACCGTCTTCGATGCTCACGACCAGGCCGAGCGCATCCGCGAGCCGCTTTTCGAGCGCGACCACATCGGCGGTCTTCCCGGCGCGGGCATGCGATCGACGTCCGTTGCCCTTGCCGCGCTTCTGGCCCGCCTCGCGCGCCAGCGCTTCGACCTGACGCACATTGAGACCGCGTGAAACGATCTCCTCCGCGAGCTGCTCGGCATTGGGCTGACCGATCAACATGCGCGCATGACCGGCAGACAGTTTTCCAGAGTGAATATGGGCCTTCACCGTCTCGGGAAGCTTGAGAAGCCGCAGCGTATTGGCGACGTGGCTTCGGCTCTTGCCGATGATCCTGGCGATATCTTCCTGATTGTTGTGGAACTCATCCATCAAGGCGCGATAACCATCGGCCTCCTCGAGCGGATTGAGATCGGCGCGCTGCACGTTTTCGATAATGGCGATTTGCAGCGCCTCGGCATCCGTCGCTTCGATAATAACGACGGGCACTTCGTGCAAACCCGCACGCTGTGCCGCGCGCCAGCGCCGTTCGCCGGCGATGATCTCGTAGGAATCGTTTGCTCCGCGCATCGACCGCGCGACGATCGGCTGAATGATGCCGCGCTCACGCAGCGAGGCGACAAGTTCGTCAAGCTCGGTATCGGAAAACACACGCCGCGGATTGCGTGCGCTCGGCCGCAACGCACCAGTCGGCAAGCGGCGCTGCCCGCGCGGACGCTCCGACGCCGCTTCCGCCGAGACTTCGCCGATCAGCGCGGCAAGTCCACGGCCCAGTCGCGATCGCGATGCGTCATCCGCCATCGCCGATTTCCCTAAAAGGTCACTCACTTAAAATGCCCTCATCCAACGCAGAGCTGCTTTTCGCGCTGGATGATTTCAGTGGCGAGGCGCAGATACGCTTCGCTGCCGCTGCATTTAAGATCGTAGACAAGAACAGGCTTGCCGTAAGAGGGTGCTTCCGACACCCGCACATTGCGCGGGATAATCGTGTCGTAGACTTTGGCGCCCATGAATTCGCGAACGTCCGCGACCACCTGCCCGGACAGATTATTGCGGGCGTCGAACATCGTCAGCACGATGCCGTGAATCGTCAGACCGGGATTGAGCTGCTCGCGCACCGATTCCACAGTCTTGAGCAATTGCGACAGACCTTCGAGTGCAAAGAACTCGCATTGCAGCGGCACCAGAATCGCGTTCGCCGCGGCCATCGCGTTGACGGTGAGAAGATTGAGCGACGGCGGGCAATCGACCAGCACGTAACTGAAACTGGTGCCGCAGACCGTGTTCAGCGGTGTGAGCGCGCTGCGCAGGCGGAAAGCGCGGTCACGCGATTGGCCGATCTCGAGCTCGAGACCGGACAGATCGAGCGTCGACGGCGCGAGATGCAGACGCGGAACGGCGGTGGCGACGATCGCGTCGCGTAGCGCCGCTTCGCCGGTCAGCACATCATAGGTCGAGTGGTTGCGGCTGCGCCGATCGATGCCGAGACCCGTCGAGGCATTACCCTGCGGATCGAGATCGACGATTAGAACATCCTCACCGATCGCGGCGAGCGCGGTGCCGAGATTGATGGCCGTCGTGGTTTTACCGACGCCGCCCTTCTGATTGGCGACGGCAAGGACGCGCGGGGTCCGGGCTGGCTGGGCCGCACGCGTGCCGTCCAGTGCGGGGAAGGTGATGACGGTTTTGTCGGGTGCATCGTTCATGGTGGTTGATCCAACGCTGATTCGGGCTTCGGAAGCTCAACTATAAGTTGCGACATTCCAAATGCTAAATTCTGGGCTCGGCGCTTTCGACGACAACGATCCAAGATCGTGGATCGGTCCGGCTTTCTGCCAAGGTCGCCTCGATGTTCCAATATTTAGCGGCCTCGGTCAATTCAGTTGCAACATCTTGTCCCTTTGGAAACAGGCCTCGGGCGCCTCTTTTCAACAACGGATATGCTTCGGTGAGTAATTTCGGCAGCGGAGCGAGCGCGCGTGCTGTGACGACATCGATGTGCTTGGGCGCGCGCTTCACAAAATCAGCGATCCGAACGGCGTGAACTTCTGCCGGCACGCCGACCGCGCGTACGGCCTCGCGGAGGAAATTCGCCTTCTTGCCAATACTCTCGACCAGGTGGAGTTCGACGCCTTTCTGCTCAGCGAGAGCGCAGGCGATCACCAGTCCCGGAAAGCCCGCACCAGAACCGAGATCGGCCCAGATTTGCGAGCCAGGTTGCGATTTTGGAGCGAGCAACAGGAGCTGCAGAGAATCGGCGATATGTCGCGTCCAAATAGTCTGTTCGGTCGAAAGCGCGATCAGATTGGTGTGCTGCTGCCACTCCAAGAGCACCTCGACGAAACGGTCGAGGCGCGCAGATGTTTCACGTGAAACAGGGGTCAGCGCCAGCGCCCGATCTCGATCTTCGGCGAGCGCTTGAGCAGAGGCGGGATCGCTCTGATGAGCCGCTTTTGATGGTGCCGATCTTTCGCGTGTTGCGCCACCCCTATGCCGGGGCGCGCCCATCACGCCACACCACGGTTTGGCTTGTTATTGGGCTTGCGATTCTGCCGACGTATGTGTGCCACTAACAGCGTCAGGGCCGCAGGCGTCATGCCGTCGATTCTGCCGGCCTGGCCGATAGTCCGCGGCCGGTGGCTCTGGAGCTTGTGGCGGACTTCATTTGACAGCCCGGGCAAGGCGCCATAGTCGAGCTCATCGTCGAGCACGAGGCTCTCATCCCGGCGATAGGATTCCACATCCGCCGCCTGGCGGCTGAGATAGACGTCGTACTTGGCGTCGATCTCGAGCTGTTCGGCGATCTTGGGTGCAAGATCAGCGAATTCCGGCCAGATCCGCGACAGATCAACCACAGAGAAGTCCGGATAGGACAGGAGCTCGAAAGCCGTACGCCGCTGCCCGTCCTTGCGCAGCGAGAGTCCAGATTTGGCGGCTTCGGTCGGCGTCACCGTCAGCGAGCGCGCCATAGCCCGTGCTGCGTCCAATAGGGCCATCTTGGCGCGGTGCTTCCCTGCCCGTTCAGCGCCGACACAGTCGAGCGCAATACCTTTGTCGGTGAGCCGCTGATCGGCGTTATCGGCACGCAGCGTCAGCCGATATTCGGCACGCGAAGTGAACATCCGATAGGGCTCGCTGACGCCCCTCGTGACAAGATCATCGATCATCACGCCGAGATATCCTTCGGCACGATCGAAGATGATCGGCGCACTCCCTCCCGCCTTGGCGGCGGCGTTCAGGCCCGCCACCAAACCCTGTGCGCCGGCCTCCTCATATCCCGTGGTGCCGTTGATCTGCCCGGCCAGAAAAAGCCCAGGCAGGCGCCGTGTTTCCAAGGCCGGGGTAAGCGCGCGTGGATCGACATGATCGTATTCGATGGCATAGCCAGGCCGCACGATCCGAGCCCGTTCCAAGCCCGGAATCGACGCCACAATGGCCGCCTGGGCATCCTCCGGCAGCGAGGTGGAGATGCCGTTCGGATAGACCGTCGTATCGTCGAGGCCCTCCGGCTCGAGGAAGATTTGGTGCCCATCGCGATCGCCAAAGCGGACGATCTTGTCCTCGATTGACGGACAATAGCGCGGCCCGCGGCTCTGGATCTGGCCGGAATACATCGGCGAACGATGCACATTCGCGCGGATGACCTCGTGGGTGGTCGGCGTTGTCCGGGTGATCGCGCATTGGATTTGCGGATTGGTGATCTGAACCGTCAGCACGGAGAACGGCTCGGCCGGATCGTCGCCCGGCTGCATCTCGAGCGCCTGCCAATCGATCGTCTCGCCGTCCAGACGGGGTGGCGTCCCGGTCTTGAGCCGTCCAAGCGCCAGCCCTGCCCGTTCAAGCGTTCCGGAAAGTCCCAGCGAAGGCGCCTCGCCGCCCCGGCCGGCCGGAATTTGCCGTTCTCCAATATGGATCAGGCCGCGCAGGAACGTCCCCGTGGTCAGAACGACAGCGGCGGCACCAAAGGTGCGCCTATCGGCCAGCCGAACCCCGGTGACGGCCCCAGCGACGAGAAGGTCATCCACCTCGCCTTCGATCACCGTCAGATTGGGCGTGCCCCGAATGGCGGCCTGCATGGTTGTAGCATAGAGCTTCCGGTCAGCCTGGGCGCGGGGGCCGCGCACCGCCGGTCCTTTCCGACGATTGAGCAGACGAAACTGAATGCCACCGGCATCCGCAACCCGGCCCATGAAGCCATCGAGGGCATCGATCTCGCGCACGAGATGGCCTTTGCCGAGACCGCCGATGGAAGGATTGCACGACATCGCGCCGACCGTCGCAAAGCGCTGAGTTATGAGCGCCGTGCGTGTGCCCATACGGGCAGCGGCGCCGGCCGCCTCACAGCCGGCATGGCCACCGCCGACGACAATCACATCGAAGCGGCCGTCCATCGGAATCTCCAAGAAGGCGGCGGTTGTAGCTAACGGCAATTCGGCGGTCAAACCATGCTCTGACTAGGCTGCGGTCCATGTTTCACGTGAAACAACGCCAGCACTTAGCAGCAAATTTCGCCGCGGCGAATAACGCCGCGGCCAGACCTGACGTCGGCTCGGCTCTCACTTGCCGATACAGAAATCGCGAAAGATAACGTCCAAAATATCTTCAACATCGACCCGCCCTGTCAGTCGCCCAAGCACTGTAGCCGCACCCCGCAGCTCCTCGGCAATAAGCTCTTCGCGTCCGCTGGCCTTGCCGGCCTCGGCCAATGCCCTATCGAGCGCCGCAACCGTTTCCTCCAGCGCCCGCCGATGCCTTGCGCGAGTCACGATCCCTGATTCAGCTGATGCTAAGAATGCACTCGCATGTGCCGAAAGGCCGACGATCAACGGGTCGACGCCCTCGCCGCTCGCCGCCGACAAGGAATAAATGACGCTGTATTCAGAGTTTCGCGAGCGGTCCTCGGCGAGGGGTTCCTTCTCAAGCAAATCAAGCTTGTTTTCGACCAACCAAACCTCAGACGCATCCCCCCCTAAGCCGTGTCCGTTATTGTTCTCGACCGCTGCAGCAGCATCAACAACCCACAGCACCACATCAGCACCGACCGACCTTTCCCGCGCGCGCCGCATTCCTTCTTGTTCAATCGGCTCGTTGCTCTCCCGGATACCGGCGGTGTCGAGCAAGGTAACCGGAAAGCCATCGAGATCGAGATGCACCTCGATGACATCGCGGGTCGTCCCGGCATAAGGCGATACGATCGCCGCGTCCCGTCGCGCTAACCTATTGAGCAGTGTAGATTTTCCGGCATTCGGCGGTCCAGCTATGGCAACGA
This sequence comes from Xanthobacteraceae bacterium, assembly GCA_049677525.1. Taxonomy (GTDB): domain Bacteria; phylum Pseudomonadota; class Alphaproteobacteria; order Rhizobiales; family Xanthobacteraceae; genus BOG-931. The sequence goes on along the minus strand of JBAUCK010000080.1, from coordinate 13,510 downwards.
CGAGACCTTCTCGCAACCGTTCGCCACGGCGCCCATCGGCCAAAATTGCTGCGATCTCGCTGCGTAATTGCTGCGCAGCATGAAGCGCCGGACCGATGATATCCTCAGGCACATCGGCCTCGTCAGAGAAGTCGATCCGCGCTTCGACCAGTGCCAGCGCTTCAATCAATCGCCGCCGCCAGGCTTCGGCGCGATCTCCAATTAACCCCTTCAGCTGCCGAAATGCCTGCCGTCGCTGCGCCGGCGTTTCCGCGGCGATCAGATCGCCGAGCCCTTCGACGGCGGTGAGATCGAGCCGCCCCGCTTCGAAGGCGCGACGGGTGAATTCGCCCGGCTCAGCAAGACGGCAACCCGGGATAGCTCCGAGCGCGCCGAGCACACCGGCGACCACCGCATGGCCGCCGTGCAATTGTAGTTCGGCCACGTCCTCGCCGGTCTCACTGCGCGGCGCTGGAAACCACAGCGCCAATGCTTCATCGATCGGTTCGCCATTTGCCGGATCGCGCACCCGCACCAAAGCCGCCTTTCGCGGTTCCGGTACACGGCCGACCAGTTTCTCGAGTGCGACACCCGCGTGCGAGCCTGAAATGCGCACAACCGCTATCGCGGCCGGCAGCCGGCCGGACGACAAAGCGAAAATGGTGGAACGGTCAGACATCGCAAATGATTGAACGCCTTGGATCGTCGGTGCTTCGCGCCACGCGCGCTACTTGCTACGGTGTGTCGATGTCAATGTCACAGTAACCCAATGTCACAGCACCCAGCGTCTCAATCTTCGCCATCGCGGCAAAATCGCCTCGCCCAAGAGACGAGTCCGTATCTGCTGCAGCACAAAGATAACCCGGTCGATTGGTGGCCGTGGGGACCGGAAGCGCTCGCCGAAGCCAAGGCCGACAACAAGCCGATCTTGCTCTCAGTCGGCTATGCCGCCTGTCATTGGTGCCACGTCATGGCGCATGAGAGTTTTGAGGACGACGCGACTGCGCGCGTGATGAATGAACTCTTCGTCAACATCAAAGTCGATCGCGAGGAGCGGCCGGATATCGATCAAATCTATATGTCCGCGCTGCATCATCTCGGCGAGCACGGCGGCTGGCCGCTCACGATGTTTCTCACGTCCGACGGCGAGCCGATTTGGGGTGGCACTTATTTTCCGAAAACATCGGGTTACGGCAAACCGGCTTTTGTCGACGTGCTGCGCGAGATCGCGCGCCTCTTCCGTGAAGAGCCGCAGAAGATCGAACAGAATCGCGCGGCCTTGATGAATGAACTGGCTGTCACGTCGCGCGCCAATATGGGCGCGACGATCGGTATCGATGGTTTGAACAGCGCGGCGCGGCAGCTCGGTGGCATTATCGATCCGGTCAATGGCGGCACGCGCGGCGCACCGAAATTTCCACAAGCCGCTTTGTTCGAATTGCTCTGGCGCGCCGGCTTGCGCACCGGCGAAGCGCGTTATTTCGCAGCGGTCGAGATCAGCCTTGATCATATTTGCGAAGGCGGCATCTACGATCATCTCGGCGGCGGCTTCTCGCGCTATTCGGTCGACGAACGCTGGCTCGTCCCGCATTTCGAAAAAATGCTCTACGACAATGCGCAGCTCCTCGAATTGTTGGCGATCGCTTATCAACGCACCGGCAAGGCGCTGTATCGCCAGCGCGCCCACGAAACGGTCGAGTGGCTCAAGCGCGAAATGACGACAGGCGAGGGCGGTTTTTCAGCTTCGCTCGACGCCGATTCGGAAGGCGAAGAAGGAAAATTCTATGTTTGGTCCTACGACGAAGTGATCGAACAACTCGGTGTGGAAGACGGCGAGTTTTTTGCCCGCCATTATGACGTGACGCCGGCGGGCAATTTCGAGGGCCACAATATTCTCAACCGTCTCAAGCCGCTGCCGCACAACGACGCCGACGAGGCGCGGCTTGGCGCATTGCGGGAAAAACTCCTTGCCGTTCGGGCATTGCGCGTGCGCCCCGGCCTCGATGACAAAGTGCTCGCCGACTGGAATGGGCTGATGATTGCGGCGCTCGTCAATGCCGCGCTCATTTTCGATGAGCCAGCTTGGCTCGATCTCGCCTCACGCGCCTTCAACTTTGTCGTCGGCGCGATGACACGCGGCGACCGGCTCGGCCATTCGTGGCGCGATGGCAAGCTGAAATTTCCCGGGCTCGCCTCGGACCTCGCCGCAACGGTCCGTGGAGCGCTGGCGCTCCATGAGGCAACAGGTAAGTCAACTTATCTCGATCAGGCCCTGTCCTGGCAGCACGCCCTCGATCGCGACTACGTCAATGTCGAGACCGGAGCTTATTATCTCACCGCGGCGGATGCCGAAGGGCTCGTGATCCGGCCTGCGGCGACAACTGACGAAGCGACGCCCAATCATAACGCCGTCGCCGCACAAAACCTGATCCGGCTTGCGGTTCTGGCAGGCGACGATGTTTGGCGTAAGAAAGCGGATCGGTTGATCGGCGCGATCGTGCCGCAGGTCGCCGAAAACCTTTACATGCACATGGCCCTGCTCAATGCCATTGATCTGCGGCTGGGCGCCGCGGAAATCGTGGTGACCGGGGAAGGTGAGGGCGCGGAAGCGCTGCTCGCTGTGGCGCGCCATGCTTCGCCGCTCAGCCGCATCGCGCTTCACGCCGGCTCAGCCGAGGCTTTGCCCGAAAATCATCCAGCCCGCACGAAAATCTCCGCCGCGCAGGGGCCACAGGCCTTCATTTGCGTTGGCGAGACTTGCTCGCTGCCAGTAACCAATCCGGCTGAACTAACTGCGGCGATGACTGCCGCCATCGAACCGGTGCGACATTCTTGACGCCGCGATCCGGCCACGTTTCGTGCTTTATAGAACCGCGGGGCGCGCCGGGACGTCTTCCCTATGAACGTCCATTTGGAGATCCAATCATGCGGCAGTTGATCCGATACGGGATCGCGGCGACCCTCATCGTCCTTTCGGTTGGCAGCGCGGCAACCAGCGCCCGCGCCGATGACTGGTGCGGCTACGCCACCGGCGACAGCGCCGTGATTCAATGCGGCTACACGACGGTAGCCGGTTGCGAGAGTGCCGTCGGCAAGGCGGCATGTGCTTTGCCGATCCAGACACTGCGCTGAACATCAAACGTTCAACACCGATCGACGCGACTAAAATTTTAGGAATTCTCGGGCGGGAAACCGGGCGGGGCTGAAGCCCCGCCGGCGCATTACGTATTCATCGAGTCGAAGAACTCCGAGTTGTTCTTGGTGTTGCGCAGCTTGTCCAACAGGAAATCCATAGCGTCCATAGTTCCCATCGGATTGAGGATGCGGCGCAGCACGTACATTTTCTTGAGCTGATCCGGCGGCACCAAAAGCTCTTCCTTACGGGTGCCGGAGCGGGTGATGTCCATGGCAGGGAAGGTGCGCTTGTCGGCCACTTTCCGGTCGAGGATTAATTCCGAATTGCCGGTGCCCTTGAACTCTTCGAAAATCACTTCGTCCATGCGGCTGCCGGTATCGATCAGCGCGGTAGCGATGATAGTCAGTGAGCCGCCTTCCTCGATATTGCGCGCCGCGCCGAAGAAGCGCTTCGGCCGCTGCAAGGCATTGGCGTCGACACCGCCGGTCAGCACCTTGCCCGAGGAGGGCACCACGGTGTTGTAAGCGCGGCCGAGGCGGGTGATCGAATCGAGCAGGATGACGACGTCGCGGCCGTGCTCGACCAGGCGCTTAGCCTTCTCGATCACCATCTCGGCGACCTGCACGTGGCGCACCGCCGGCTCGTCGAAGGTCGAGGACACGACTTCGCCTTTCACCGAGCGCTGCATGTCGGTGACTTCTTCCGGCCGCTCGTCGATGAGCAGCACGATCAGATAGCACTCCGGATGATTGTGCGTGATCGAGTGCGCGATGTTTTGCAGCAGCACGGTCTTGCCGGTGCGCGGCGGCGACACGATCAGCGCGCGCTGGCCCTTGCCGACCGGCGCTACGATGTCGATGACACGGGCCGAGAGATCCTTCTTGGTCGGATCCTCGAATTCCATCTTCAGCCACTCATCGGGATAGAGCGGCGTTAGATTGTCGAAATTGACCTTGTGACGGGCCTTCTCGGGGTCCTCGAAATTCAGCGAGTTGACTTTGAGGAGCGCGAAATAGCGTTCGCCCTCTTTGGGGCTGCGGATATGGCCGTCGATAGTGTCGCCGGTGCGCAATCCGAAGCGGCGGATTTGTGAGGGCGAGACGTAGATATCGTCAGGACCCGGCAGGTAATTCGCTTCCGGCGAGCGCAGGAAGCCGAAGCCGTCTGGCAGTACTTCGACCACACCTTCGCCGACAATGTCGGTCTCACGCGCCGAGAGCTGCTTGAGGATGCCGAACATCAGCTCCTGCTTGCGCATGGTCGAGGCGTTTTCGACCTCGAGTTCCTCGGCAAAGGTGACGAGCTCAGCGGGGGTCTTGGTTTTGAGCTCTTGTAGTTTCATTTCGTGCATAGAATGTCCTGTGGAAATTTGCCTAGCGGCGGAATTGATTGACGGGCCGCTGGCTTAAGGAGGGTCGCAGGTCTTGTCGCAGATGCGACTTGCAGCAGATCTTTAGGTGAAAAGGGGTTTAGGGCCCCGGACCAGATGCACAGGCGGCTCCAATTCACTGGAGCCAAAACGCGACTGCATCCGCCTACGTTTGGTGGGATGGCCGTAACATAGGAAAATACTGGACTTCAGGCAAGAGCTACTGTGCGCCAAGATTGAGTTTTCAGTGAGGAACGCGTGAATTCTAAAACGGTTTCAGCACCACCAAGATGACGATTGCGATCATGATGATCGTCGGTACTTCGTTGATAATTCTATAGAATCTGACCGTATGCCAGTTTTCATCGCGGCCGAAGGCTTTGGTCCAGCGGGCGAACAGGCCATGCACCGCCGAAAGCACGAGAACTAGCAGAAGCTTGGCATGAAGCCACGGCGCGGCGAACCAGCCATAGTGAGAATCAGGCCCATGCCAGGCAAGCCAAAGCCCCAATAGCCAGGTTGCGATCATCGCCGGATTGATGATGCCGCGAAGGAGCCGCCGCTCCATGAGTTTGAAGGTTTCCGACTGGACCGAGCCCTTCTCCGCCGCGCAGTGATAGACGAACAGCCGCGGCAGATAGAGCATGCCCGCCATCCAAGCGATGACGGCGATGACGTGAAAGGCTTTGACCCACTCGTAGACCATCGGTTCAGCCACCTCAGCCTTTCCGCACCCGCACCAAAAGGCGCTCGACATGCGCAATCGGCGTGTCCGGCAAAATACCGTGACCGAGATTGAAGATGAAGGGCCGAGATGCAAAGGCTTCGAGGATTGTATCGATCGCCCGATCAAGCGCTTCACCGCCGGCAAGCAGCACTAGCGGATCGAGATTGCCCTGCACCGGACGTATACTCTGAATACGATCCCGCGCGAAACCGAGTTCGATCATCCAATCGAGCCCGACGGCATCGACCGGAACTCTTTCGACATAGCGCTCGAGCTTCGTTCCAGCACCACGCGGAAATCCGACGAACTTAGCGTTGGAAATATTGTTGCGGACCGCATCAATGATTCTTGCACACGGCGCGATGCACCAAGCTTCAAACTCAGCCGGCGGTAATACGCCTGACCACGTATCGAAAATCTGCACGGCATCAACGCCAGCCTTAAATTGTCGGGTTAAATACGCAGCCGAAGCCTCAACCAGTCTATCGATCAGTCGCGCAAAAACTTCAGGATGACGATAGGCAAACAAACGTGCCGGAATCTGTTCGCTCGTGCCGAAGCCGGCGATCATATAGGTCGCAACCGTCCACGGCGCGCCGCAAAAGCCCAACAGTGCAATGCCAGCCGGCAATTGTGTCTTCACCAGGCCGATCGCTTCATAAACTGGCGCTAACGCGCTGTGATCGACCTCTGTGCGTAACCGGCCAAAAGCTGCTGGACTATCGATCGCATCAAGCCGCGGTCCTTCGCCGGCCTCGAAAGTTACACGCTGTCCAAGCGCATGAGGAACGACCAGGATATCGGAAAATAAAATTGCGGCATCGAAGCCAAAACGATGGATCGGCTGCAAGGTGACCTCGGCAGCCAATTTCGGATCGAAGCACAGATCGAAGAAGCCTCCGCATTTCTCGCGGATCGCTCTGTACTCAGGAAGATAGCGTCCGGCTTGGCGCATCAGCCAGGTCGGAGGAACGGCAGTTCTTTCGCCCGCAAGAACGCGAAGCAAAGGTTTTGAACACGGGTTGTCCAACACGCCTTCTTCCCAATCAAAATAGATTCTTAGAATCTGTTGTAGTAGTTAGACGGTTGATTGGACTCATAGGTCTGTATTCACATTTCATCCACGTCTTGCCCACATATCCCCAGTACCAAGTTCAGCCAGGCACGATTTCGCAGTCAGCAAGGCAATCGGCCATTTGCGGCCATTGCCGAAGACTTCCGGCAAAGTTTTATCGCACCTGTCCACAATTCACCGCTCACGGACGTGAACCGTCCAGCTTTACTCCCGCGCGGCACGGATGTGGACAGAATTGCAGCCTATCCAGCCATCAGCTTGCATGCCCCTGAAAGCCGTGGCCTTCTCCCTAATTGTCGACAGGTTGTCCAATCGGTTACGACCGCCGCAATGACCGAAACGCCGAGCTATTTCCACCTTCATCTGATCTCCGATGCTACCGGCGAGACTTTGATTGCCGTCGGTCGAGCTGCGGCCGCGCAATACGCCAAAGTCATGCCGGTCGAGCACGTCTATCCCTTGGTGCGGACGGTGAAGCAGCTCGATCGGGTGCTAACCGAAATCGAAGAATCGCCCGGAATCATCCTCTATACGCTGCTTGATCAGGCCCTCGTCGAAAAGCTTGAGGATAAATCCCGTGAGCTCGGTCTGCCATGCCTGTCGGTGCTAGGGCCGGTATTGCACCTGTTCCAGGCCTATCTCGGCGCGGAATCGACCCACAAAGTCGGTGCTCAGCACACTCTCAATGCCGAATATTTCCGCCGTATCGATGCGCTGAATTACACCATGCTGCATGATGATGGTCAGCAGGCTGAAGATTTGGAAGAGGCTGATGTTGTCCTTCTCGGCGTGTCGCGCACGTCGAAAACTCCGACCTCGATCTATCTGGCCAATCGCGGCGTCAAGACCGCGAATGTTCCCTTGGTGCCCGGGGTGGCATTGCCGCCGCATATTGAGCGGCTCAAACGCCCGCTTATCGTCGGCCTATTCGCGACGGCGGAGCGGATTGTTCAGATCCGGCAAAACCGGCTGCTGGGTCTCAAAGTCCAGCGCGACGACGATCAATATATTGATCGCGAAGCAGTGGCGGCCGAAATTGCAGCTTCGCGCAAATTGTGCAGCCGGCACAATTGGCCGGTGATCGACGTGACCCGCAGGTCGATCGAAGAAACCGCGGCCGCTGTCCTTGCCCATCTCGCCGAACGCCGCAGGCAGCGGGCGTCGTGACGTCGTTGTGGCGCGCCGAGAAGCCGCTGCTGCTTGCATCGCGCAGCAAGGTGCGGCAGACCTTGCTTGAAGGCGCCGGCATTCCGCTCGAAATACGCCCCGCTGATCTTGACGAACGGCGGCTCGAAGCCGATGCCACGTCGCAAGCGGCAAGCGTCGTGGCCGCTCATTTGGCGCGGGAAAAAGCGCGTGCTGCTGCGAACTCTCAGCCCGGCCGTCTCACTCTTGGCGCTGACCAGACACTCGCATTGGGCAGCGAGCGATTTTCAAAACCGACTGATATGGCCTCGGCACGCGTTCAGCTTCGCAAACTGTCCGGCCGGACGCACGAGCTTCATTCGGCCTTCGCTTTCGTCGATGATAAGGCAGTATTGTTCGAGTATGTCGGCGTGGCACGGCTGACCATGCGTGCGTTTTCAGACGAGTTTATCGATCTTTATCTGAAAACTGCCGGAAATGCCGCGACTACAAGCGTCGGCGCGTATCAGCTGGAAAGCTATGGCATTCAACTCTTCGAGCGCATCGAAGGAGATTACTTTACAATATTGGGCTTGCCGCTGCTCCAGGCTTTGGATTTTCTGCGGCGCCGAGGATGCCTCCTGCAGTGAGCGAGGAAAGACCATTCGTGCTGTGCCTCACCGGCTCACTCGGCATGGGCAAGTCGACAACCGCCAAATTTTTTGCCGAGGAAGGCGTGGCTGTGCACGATTCCGACGCCACCGTACATGCGCTCTATGAGGGCGAGGCAACCCCGCTCATTGAGGCCGCATTTCCGGGCTCGACGAACGGCGGCAAGGTCGATCGCAATAAACTAGCCGCAATGGTTCTGAACGACAAAGCGGCGCTAGCGCGCCTTGAGGCTATCGTGCATCCGATGGTCACCGCATCGCGGGAAAAGTTCCTCGCCCAAGCGCAGGCGCGCGGTGCAAAAATCGTCGTGTTCGACGTGCCGCTTCTGTTCGAGACTAAAGCGGAACGCGGCTGCGATGCCGTGGTGGTCGTATCGGCGCCGCCCGAGATTCAACGCAAGCGGGCTCTCGAACGGCCCGGCATGACCGACGACAAGCTCACAGCTATCCTTGCTAAGCAGATGCCGGATACGGAAAAGCGCGGCCGCGCCGATTTTGTTGTCGATAGCTCGCAGAGTTTCGACCACACCCGCGCGCAAATCCGCGATATTTTGCGCAAAGTCGCTAAACTGCCGGCGAAGCTGCGGTGATTCGCGGCGAGCCCCAAGCTGAGTTCAAGATTTCCGATGCGCGAGATTGTTTTCGATACCGAAACTACCGGCCTTAATCCGTTCCAGGGCGATCGGATGGTTGAAATTGGCTGCATCGAGCTCGTCAATCGGTTCCCGACCGGCAAGACGTTCCATTATTATTTCAATCCGGAACGAGACATGCCGGAACAGGCGTTCAAGGTTCACGGCCTGTCGATCGAGTCTCTCAAAGACAAGCCGTTGTTCGCCGATAAAGTCGACGAGCTGATCGCCTTTCTGGGCGACGATGTGGCGCTGGTCGCACATAACGCGATGTTTGATCTCGGCTTTCTCAATGCCGAGCTTGAACGGGCCGGCCGCGGCGCGGTAAGTCGCGAACGCATTGTCGACACGCTCTTGCTTGCACGCCGTAAACATCCGGGTGCTGCCAACCGGCTCGACGATTTGTGTGTGCGCTATGCGATCGACAATTCGCGGCGCACCAAACACGGCGCGCTGCTCGACGCCGAGCTTCTGGCCGAAGTCTATATCGAGCTGATTGGTGCGCGGCAGGCGCAGCTCGGTCTGTCGCAGACTGCGGCGCCGGTGCGGATCGCCGGCGAGCCGATTGTGCTGCGCGAACGGCCTGTCCCGCTGCCACCGCGGCTGTCTGAAGAAGAACGCGCCGCGCATCGGCGGTTCATCGCGACGCTCGGCGAAAATGCCATCTGGCGCGACTACGTCAGCGCGAACGAGCTCGGCGTCGGCTAATTCCAGTCTGCTCAGTTCGGACTTGCAGAAAACGGCGTCGTGGGTTGCGTTGCCGCCAGACGCTGACGATACAGCGAGACGAAATCCACCGGATCCAAGAGCAGCGGCGGGAACCCGCCGTTACGCGTCGCGGTCGCGATGATTTCGCGCGCGAACGGAAACAACAGCCGCGGGCACTCGATCATCACAGTCGGCTGCAGACTTTCCGGCGGGACGTTGAGAATGCGGAACACGCCGGCATAAAGCAGCTCAAAGCCGAACAGCAGCAGGCCTTGCGATTCGGCGCGGCCGTCGAGCCGCAGCGTCACTTCGCAGTCGCTTTCGGTCAGCGGCGCTGCCTCGACCGCAATATTGATGTTGATGGCCGGCTGTTGCGTGCTCGGTGCCATCGAACGCGGCGCGTTCGGATTCTCGAAAGAAAAATCCTTAACATATTGCGTGACGACGCCGATCTGCATCATTGGCATTTGCGGCGCGTCGACCTGCGGATCGGGGCCACCATTGGTCGCTGACATACGCGTCTCCAGCTACGCCGGCGGCTTTTGAAGGGTCGCGGGCGCACTTGGCTAACACAGGGCCGGGGGGGTGAACAATGCCGCAGCGCCGCCCCGGATCGACCGGCTAAAACGTTAAAACCGCCGGATTTGCCTAAAAGCCCGCCACGGCAGGCCGCTTCCTTTATTGGCGCGGCGGCGCCGATCGTTTAATGTCCGGCTCCGGCATGGTAAGGTCACGATCGTTGGCTACTGGATGGCTCCAAACGTGGACTTACATAGAAGCGTGCCCGCATAGAGTGGAAGAATCTGGAGCGGGCGGATCTGGCCGTGTTCCGCGGTCAATCTGAGCCGCGATCCGCTCCTTGGCCGCCCAACTATTTGCGATGCCGAAAGAATGCCCGACGTGTTCGACATCTACACCATCATCTTCCTAGCGCTCGCGGTGTTCATTTTCCTGCGCTTGCGCAGCGTTTTGGGCCAGCGGACCGGCCGCGAGCGGCCGCCCTACGATCCGTATTCGCCACAGGATGCCGGCCGCCGGCCGATCGACAAGGTGGTGCCGATGCCGCAGCGTCCGACTGATACGACACCGCCGCGGCCTGCCGAAGCTGCGCCGCAACCATCGGCGGATCGCTGGAAGGATATCGCTGAAACCGGTTCGCCCGCCACAGCCGGGCTCGACGCCATCGCCGCCGCCGATCCGGATTTCGACGGCAAGCATTACATCGCCGGCGCGCGCGCCGCCTACGAGATGATCGTCACGGCATTTGCCGGCGGCGATCGCCGGCAATTGCGCAATCTTCTGTCGCGCGAAGTGTTCGACGGTTTCGATGCGGCGATCACCGAGCGCGAGCGCCGCGGCGAAACCTCCGAGTCCCGCTTTATATCGATCGACGGTTCTACCGTCATTGCTGCCGAGCTGCGCAATCGGACCGCGCAAGTTACTGTCCGCTTCATCTCCAAACTTATTTCCGCGACGCATGACCACAATGGCGCGGTGATCGACGGCAATGCCGAGAAGGTTACCGACGTCACCGATGTGTGGACGTTCGCGCGCGACATTTCCTCGCGTGATCCCAACTGGAAAGTGGTTGCGACCGAAGCCGGGCAGTGAGGTCAATGACGGCGTTGTGTCGGCGCATCCGCCCGTTGATCCTGCTCGTGGGTCTCGCCGGCATTTCACTGGCGGCGCAAGACGTGGCGTTCGGCCAAGAGGATCACCAAGACGGCGCTCAAGACAGTCACCAAATCCGCCAGCCGATCAAATTTCCTGACACCCAATACGAGCCGGTCGATTGGGGTAGTCTTAGCGGCTGGGACGACGACGATCATGAAACGGCCTTTGCGACCTATCTTTCGAGTTGCCGGGCGCTCAATATCAAGCAGCGCCGCAGCAACAGTCGTGTCAGCCAGAATCTGCAGCTGACAGGGATCGCCTCAGCGCTCCGTGATGTCTGCGACCGCGCGCAGGCGGCGATCCCCCTTGACGATGATGGTGCAAAGAAATTTTTCGAGGAAAATTTCCGTCCTCTCCATATCGACAAGCTCGGCGACACAGCAGGATTCCTCACCGGCTATTATGAGCCGATCATTGACGGCTCACGCGTGCCGACGGGCGATTTCGCTGCGCCGCTTTATCGCCGGCCGCCCAATCTTGTAGCCTCCGGCCGGCGCAAGCTCGGCGGTGCTTTCCCGAGCAAAGGCGTGTTCGTCGGCCGCCGCGTCGGCCGCCGCAAGATCGTGCCCTATTACACACGCGCCGAGATCGAAGACGGCGCGCTTGACGGCTGGCATCTGGAAATTTGTTATCTGCGCGAGCCGGTCGATGTGCTGTTCGCGCAGATTCAAGGATCGGCGCGCATCAGGCTCGAAGACGGCACCATTCTGCGCGTCAATTACGACTCACATAACGGGTGGCCCTATACGCCCGTGGGCAAGGTGCTGCTCGACATGAAAGTCATGACCAAGGATCAGGTGTCGATGCAGAGCATCCGCGATTGGATGGACGCCAATCCGGACCAGGCCAAGGATGTGCGCCGCGCCAACAAGTCTTATGTGTTTTTCCGCATCGCCGACCTCGCCACCGAAGATGAAGCCGCCGGCGCCGAAGGCGTGCCGCTGATGCCAGGCCGCTCCATTGCCGTCGATCATTCGCTGCACACTTACGGCCTGCCATTCTTCATTACGGCCGATCTGCCGATCGCCGCCGAAAAAACGGCAACCAAGTTTGATCGGCTTGTCGTTGCGCAGGATACCGGCTCGGCGATCATCGGCCCGGCGCGCGCGGATATTTATTTCGGTGCCGGAGATGAAGCCGCGCGCGCCGCCGGGCGCATCAAAAGTCCGGGCGATTTCTACATGCTGTTGCCGCGCGCGCTCGATCCGGTCGAAGCCGGTCGCGACACGCCCTTGCCGCCGGAACGCCCGAGCCCGTTCGGCTTTGCCACTACCACCATGGAAGATACCACGGTGCCCGATTCGGCGAGCGCACAGGACGTGCCGCTTCCGGAGCCAAAACCTGATATCGCGCCGACCGCAAACGTTTCACCTGCGCCGAATGCGAAAGCCAAGACGCGGCAGAAAAAATGAGCCGGCGCCGTTCCTTGAGCGATGAAGAAGAGACGCTCTGGTCGGGCGTGACGCGATCGGTCAAGCCGCTACGCTCGGGCACGGCAAAGAGGAAAGCGGCGGCAAAAGCGGTTTCGGCAGCGGATGATTTAAAGCCCGCGCCGCAACGCATGTCGAAGCCACTTCGGCCGACGGCGCCGGCCGCAAAAAAATCTCCACCACTTGCACCGCTCGACAAACGACAAAAACAACGTGTGGCACGCGGGCGGCAAGCGATCGATGCGAGGATCGACCTGCACGGCATGACGCAACGTCAGGCACATAACGCGCTCATGCATTTCGTGCACGAGGCGCAGGAAACCGGCGCGCGGCTCGTCCTCGTCGTGACCGGAAAAGGATCAGGCAAAGGATCGGAAACATCGTGCGACGCCGAACGCGAGCGCGGCGTGCTGCGCGGGCAAGTTCCATTATGGCTCGCGCTGCCGGAGTTCCGGCCCTTTATCGTCGGTTTCGACGAAGCGCATGTTGCGCATGGCGGCCAGGGCGCGCTCTATGTTCGATTGCGCCGAATTCGTTAACCTTAATAATAAACGCGTCAAAGAATCTGCAAGAATTGGACAACTTCGTCTGCGACAACGAGGCTCGAGCACGATCTGGGCGACCGGGTTCCGGAAGAGGCCCTGCTCGCGTGTGGACTTTGTTGGAGTAGTACGAGTCATGACCGACACCATCGCTCCCGCCAAGGCTATCAGCGTTTTGCAGATGCTGGCTCAGGTCGAACAATGGATGGCGGCGATCCGCGAGATCGATCGCGAAGAGCGCACCGAGATGGAATCGGCCAGCGCGCGGCTCGAGCACCTGCTCGCCCCGGGTACCGAATAATCGTCATCGAATAATCTAGGCTGTAGTGACGATTTAATAGTTGGGGGATTCCCAACGGGGTGCAAATCAGATTCAAAGCTGGCTTTTGGCGGCGGTCAGCTTTGGAAGGCGAAGACCTTCGGGATGATCAGTGGGAGCGGA
>JBAUCK010000079.1:0-9253 GCA_049677525.1 Xanthobacteraceae bacterium | reverse complement strand
TCGGGCGGATGTAAAGCGCCTCGCCCTTGTCGAAGCGCTTGATGCCCTCGTGCACCAGCGCCGTCCAGGCGTCTTCCGTCACCACCGGCTTCAGGCACATGGCCTTGGCGGATCGATTGACGCGGGCGATGTGCAGATCGAGATCGGGCGTGACGCCCTCGAACGCGCGGGCGCCGTCGAACACCGAGGTGCAAAGCCAGGCGCCATGGGTGCGCGGACCCATGATCGGCACATTGCCTTCGTGCCAATCGTCTTCGAAAAACGTCCAGGTCTTCGACCAGGCTGTCTTAGGCTTGGCGATGGAACGGCGTGTCACGTCATCCTCCTGCCCAATGCGCATACCGGCGCGCATATGGTTATGGCGTATATAGTTATGACACGGCCTTCGTGACCAAGCTCTTAGCACCATGACAGCCACAGCGGAGCCCGAGATATGAACGCCGTTTATGTCTTTGATGCCTATGGCACCTTGTTTGACGTGCATGCGGCGATTGCCCGCCATCGCGCGGCCGCGGGCCCCGACGCCGATCGTTTTTCCGATCTTGTGGCGGACCAAGCAGCTCGAATATAGCTGGACATTAACGTTAGCGGGCCGCTACGCCGATTTCTGGACGCTGACTGAGCGGGCGCTGGATTATGCGCTTGCCCGCTTCCCCTGCGTCGATCGCGCGCTGCGGCAAAATCTCCTCGACGCCTATTTCAAGCTCGATGCTTTTGCCGATGCGCGCGCCGCACTCGAAAATCTCAAGGCGCGCGGATTAAAGACCGCGATCCTGTCCAACGGCTCGCCGCCGATGCTCGAGGCCGCGGTCACTGCGTCCGGCATGGCGAACGTTCTCGACGCCGTGCTCTCGGCCGACGCCGTGCGCGCCTATAAGCCGCGGCCCGAAGTTTATGCGCTCGTCACCGCGCGCTTCGCCGTCGCGCCGCACCAGGTCGCCTTCGTCTCGTCGAACCGCTGGGATGTGATGGGCGCGCAAGCCTTCGGCTTTCGGCCGTTCTGGGTCAATCGCGCCAAAGTGCCGGACGAATATGCTGACGCGCCGCCGCTGTGCGTCATCGCGAATCTTGCGGCGCTAGCGTCGGCTGCGATCTGAAGAAGGCTTTAGGCGTTCACCGCGACCGGCTCCGGCGCCACCGCCGGCAGGAGCTTCGGCGGGACAAAACGGCCCTGCTCGATTTCCTCGATCTGCCGGTCGATCTGCTTCATGACGTAGCGCGAATACGGCCCGACATGGAGATAGAACGCCATCAGCGTAACGATGCCGCGTACCGAATTCGGATTGATCGACATGCAGGTGGTGAATGCCTTCCAGAAGCGTTCGCGGCCCTCCGGCAGGCGATTCATCAGGTCGCGCACCAGCTTGATGGTCGAGACGCGGCCGCGGATATCGCCTTCCGGCAGTTCCTTGCGCCGACCCGAGCAGTCGAGCATCGCCGCAAGCCGCTCCAGCCGTCCGCAGAACTGATCGGGATCATAGACACGCTCGAGGATCTTGCGGTAGTCGCGCAATATTTCCAACCGCGAGCGCTTGGTCTCGTAGTTCACGCCGGCGGTGCACTGATCGCCCTTATTGGCCGGCGCCGCATCGTGGTCGACATGCAGGCGCCCTTCGCGCGCCAGCCGGCGCGTGAGCTGAGTATTCGGCAGCGCATAGAGCAGGCCGACCATGGCGATCGGAATGTTGGTTTCCTCGATAAGATCGATCATCGGGCCTGCGACCGAACCCTTTTCGGTGTCGAAGCCGACGATGAAGCCCGCAGTCACCGACATGCCGGCCTGATAGATCTTGTGCACGCTTTCCGGGATGCTGCGCCGCGTATTCTGCTTCTTGCGCATCGCCGCCAGTGTTTCCTCGTCCGGGCTCTCGATGCCGACGAAGATGGCGAAGAAGTTCGAGCGCTTGAGCATCGCCAGCAATTCGCCGTCGTCGGCAAGATTAAGCGAAGCTTCCGTGGTGAATTCGAACGGATGATCGCGTTCTTTGATCCAGCCCTCGAGCACCGGCAGGAAGGCTTTGATCGCCTTCTTATTGCCGATGAGATTATCGTCGACGAAATCGACGTGGCCGCGATAGCCGAGCTTATAGAGCGCATCGAGCTCGGCCAGCATCTGCGCATGCGTCTTGGTGCGCGGCGAGCGGCCGTAGAGCTCGATGATGTCGCAGAACTCGCAGGTGAACGGACAACCGCGCGAGAACTGCACGCCGATATAGAGATATTGCTCGAACTTGAGCAGATCGAAACGCGGGATCGGCGTCTTGGTGACGTCGACCTGGAATTTCTGCGCTTCGAACAGGCCCTCGCGGTCGCCGCGATCCCAGGCGGCAATGAATTCCTTGATGATGTCCTCGGCTTCGCCGACAACGCGGAAATTCGCCGTTGCATAGCGATGCGCGCTCGAACTCACATCAGGGCCGCCGACGACGACGGGCAGCCCCCGTGCGCGGCATATGTCGATGAGTTCAAGCGTGTCGGACTGCTGAAACAACATGCCGCCGGTCATCACCATCTCGGCCCAGGCGAGATCGGCCTCGGTCAGCTCTTCGGTGTTGCGGTTGACCAGCCGCACATTCCAGGACTTCGGCAGCAGCGCCGCGACCGTGATCAGGCCGAGCGGAATTGCCGGATACTGCGCGCCGACGAGCTCGCAGGCTTCCGAGAAATTCCAGAACGAATCCGCCATGAAGCGCGGATAGATCATGAGCACGTTGCAGGAATTCGACCTCAACGTACTGACGACGCCGTTACCGGCGCTTTCCTGACGCTGCTGTTCCAAGAAACCTCGACCCCGAAACTGAACCCCGCGGCCCACCCGCTTTGCTGCCGTGCAGTATGGCTGAATTGCCCGATAATTCAAGGACAAAGCCTGATCCAGGTTGTCCTGTTCGGAACTCGGAAATTAGCGCGCGAACATAGCGTTATGGCGGCGGCGGCGGCGAAAGTGTTGCCCAAAAGTTGCCCACAGGCTGACCTGCGCCGACGGTTTCGCTAGTTTTGCGGTCGCGTTGGCTTTCTTTCCGGCTCCCCAACGATCGCGGAGGTACGACTATGCGCGCGGCTTTCTACGACAAGAACGGTTCGGCCCGCGACGTGCTGCAAGTCGGCCAGGTCGATACGCCGCGGCCCGGACCGGGCGAAGTGCGGGTCAAGCTCAAGACCTCCGGCGTCAATCCTTCCGACGTGAAGGCGCGTATCGGTTCGACACGCAAGATCGCGTTCCCGCGCGTTGTCCCGCACAGCGACGGCGCCGGCGTGATCGATAGCGTCGGTAGCGGCGTGCCGGCTTCGCGCGTCGGCGAACGGGTGTGGATATGGAACGCGCAATGGCTGCGCGCCTTCGGCACCTGCGCCGAATACGTGACGTTGCCTTCGGAGATGGCGGTCCGGCTCCCGGACAAGACAAGCTTCGAGGCCGGCGCCTGTCTCGGCATCCCGGCGATGACGGCCTATCACGCTGTCGCGATCACCGAAGCCAAACCCGGCATGACGCTTCTCGCATCCGGCGCCGCCGGCGCGGTCGGCCATTACGCGATCCAATTTGCCAAAGCAGCCAGTGCAACCGTCATCACGACCGTCAGTTCGCCGGAGAAGGCAAAGCTGGCGACGGCCGCCGGCGCCGACCACACCATCGACTACAGGCGCGAGAATGTCGGCGAGCGCGTCATGGCGCTCACCGGCAAGAAAGGCGTCGATGCGGTGATCGAGCTCGATATCGCCGCCAATGCCAAGCTCATGCCGCAGGTGTTGCACCCGCGCGGGACGATCGTCGTCTATGGCACCGGCGCGCCGGAAGCCGAAGTGCCTTTATTTTTCTTCCTCCGCAGCGCTATTACGCTGAAGTTCATTTATGTCTATGAGCTTACCGCTGCCGAGCGCGCGGCGGCGCTCGGTGCGATTTCGCGCGGGCTCGAGGCCGGCACGCTGATCAACAATGTCGCGGCGACCTACCCGCTCGCCGACATTGTTGCGGCCCACGAAGCCGTGGAAGACGGCAAAATGCTCGGCAATGTCGTCGTGACGATCTAGAGCGAGTTTATTTTAGATTGAATCAGGTCGCTCTAGAATCTTGATTGAGCTCCCGCGCGATTTATCAGGCGGCGTGTTCCGTGCTTTTGCCGGCTTCGGGATGCGTGAGCGTGGCCGCGATTTGCTGCTTGTTGAGCCGCGTGCCGTCATCGCCCTCGATCAGCAAAGCGACGCGTCCGCCGGCATTGATGTGCCGCGCCCAGCCGAGCGCCTCGTCGAGCATGCTGAATTCTTTGAACAGATAGCGATCCTTCTCCAGCGGCAAGATCGCTTGCGAGCCGCGCGGCCCGGAATAGACGCGATAGGTCATGTCGAACCTCCTGTTACGCGCCCGCCCTGCTCCACCCGCGCAACATCGTCGGCAAATGCGCCATCCGTGTGTTGACGGATCGGCCGCGACAGGTTGACGCTCATCGCGTTGGCCTCCCATGGACGTTGGCCTCCCATGGAATTGACGCGCATGGAACTTCACCGTTAGGCTGCGGAGGTTCTGCGGAGGATGCATGCGCCGCGTCTTCAGACTGCCTTTCTGCCTGACATTCTTTGCGGCCTTGCTCATGCTTTCAGCGCATGCCGAGGACGACGCTGTTTATTCGGCGACCTACATGGAGGTGCCGCCGTTCGAGGGCCAGCCCGCCAAATCCGAAGCCGCGCTGGAACTTGAGCACTATCGCGACATGAGCCGCCGCGAGGCCGGCAATCTGCGCTTCGACGCGCTGATCGAGTTGGGCCGCCCGAATCGCTTTGTTATCCTCCAGGCGTGGCGAAACGCCGCCGCCCGCGACGCGCATGACAAAGCCGAGGGCACGATCAAATATCACCAAGCCATCGCGACGATGCAGAACGTTCCACCCGATATCCGCGCCAATGCCGCGCTGTTCCTCGATCCCAATTCGCGTAAAAATCAGCCGGGCGCGATTGATGTGGTCACGCATATCGACGTGACCAACGACCACAAAGACGATTGCGTCGCGCTATTGCGGTCGATGAGCGAGGATACGATCAAGGAGCCGGGCAATCTGCGCTACGACGTGTTCGCGCAGAAGAACCGGCCCAATCATTTCACCGTTATCGAAGCCTGGACCGACAGGAAAGCCCTGGCGGACCATGCCACGGCAGCCCATGCGCGCATGTTCCGCGCCCAGCTTTTGCCGATGCAAGGCGCGCTCTACGACGAACGGCTTTATGTGAGCCTGCCGTAGACCTTGCGCATGATCTGATCCGAAAGCCGGTGCGTTACTTCTGCGGCACGAAATTCTGATTGCTGTAGGGCAGCATATTCGGGCGCCGGATGGCGATGAAGCCGTGATCGAGCGCATGATGGCAGGCATTGCAGCCGGCGCTGAGATTGTCGAAGGCGGCGATGAAGGCCTTGCGATCCTTGCCATCGATCGCCTTCTGCAGCGCTTCGATCGGCATACCGATATGCTGATCGACGATATCGGCGCCGAGCAGCTTGCGCACATCGTCAAAGCCTTCGCCCAGTTCGCCGATCTCGTAATCGGCGAGCGGCCAGTTCGCGGCATTGCCGGCGAACCACAGCTTGATGTGCCGCATCTGCTGCAGTGACATGATTTCGCCGAGCCCGGGCTGGTACGGCTCCGCCGCAGGCGGCGTGTCGGCGGGTTGCGCAGGCTTGTCTTGCGCCGGCTTGTCCTGGGCGAGCACGGCCGGAGCAGCAAACACAGCCGCTGCAATCACGGCGGCGACGATCGGTTTCATTGAATCTCTCCCCGCGATCCGCGCCGTCCCGCGCGCAACTTCTGTCAGCCCACCGGCGCGATTTGATCGCTGCAGGCTTTGGGAAAGGCCGCCTGGCAGGCTTGATAGAGCACCGGACAGGCCTTCGCGGCGCCCTGCCCCGCGAGTACCGACGCCGCGGTATCGCTGCCCTTGATCCGATCGCCCGCCGCGCGAGCCTGTTCGCTATACGCAAGCACCGCGTCGATGCGCTCGATGCCGCGGTCGTTCATCAGGAAGCGCTCGGCCGCGGTGTAGAAAATCGTCGCGGTCTTGATCGCATCGTTGAGCTTCTTGGTGGCCTCGTTATTGAGCGTCGGATCGGGCTTGATCACCCGCGCATGCACGGCGACGTCGGAATAAAGCACATTGAGCTTGAAATAGATGCCGCCGCATTGCGCCAGCACCAGCCAGTAAGGCCGTCCGGTATAAGGCCCCGGCGCCGCAACGACACTGTCGCGCTTGTCGGCGGGAACGGCAGGCGCCGGACGATCGGATTCCGTGGGCGATCCGCGCTCGCGATGCCGGTGCGTCTGCCCCTGAGCGCTCGTCATCGTGCCGACAACGGCAACAAGCACGGCGCCGAGCAAAGCCGCTTTGGCCGGCAAACCCGGTTTCGCATCTGGTTCTGACATGACGCCGTTATAAGCGGGCTGCGATGCGAATTCCAAAGCTTTTCGCTGGTTTGGAATTTTTCTACCTGCCAAAATTTTTCCAGCTCAAAACCTTTCCAACCATGGGCGCAGCTCAATCTCCCAGGCCCAGGCGCTGCGTGGCTGTTGCAACAGATGCAGATAGCTCTGCGCGATAGCGTCGGGATCGAGCATGCTGTCGGGTTTGTCGGGCGGATTGGGCCGGCCTTCGCTGCGAATGCCGCCGTCGATGACGACATGCGCGACATGGATGCCCTGCGGCTGCAGTTCGCGGGCCATGCTCTGCGCCAATCCGCGCAGCGCAAATTTGCCCATGGCGAACGGCGCCGACTGGGCATAGCCCTTCACGCTCGCCGAGGCGCCGGTGAAGATGACCGCGCCGTGGCCGGGACCTTGACCTTTGGGCAGCATACGCTTCACCGCCTGCTGCGCGACCAGAAAGCCGCCGAAAGCGCTTACCGCGATTGATTTTGCAACTTCTTCGGGGACAAGTTCAACGAGCGGTCCACGGGTACGATAGCTCGCATTGTAGACGACCACATCCGGCGCGCCGAAAGCGGCCTCGACGCCACTGAAGAGTTTGGCGACGTCAGCGGGATCGGCCGCGTTGCAGGCAAAAGCTTTGCCGCCGACGTCTTGCGCGAGAGCAGCAAGTCCGTCGGCGCGGCGCGCGCCGAGCGCGACTTTCATTCCGGCTTTGCTGAAGAGGCGAGCAAGTGAAGCAGACAGGCCTGAACCCACCCCGACAATGAGGGCGGTGCGATAAGGAGTCTCGGTCATCGGTTTCCTCCGGCGTGCCGCGTTAATGTGGCGGCTCGCTCGGCACTATTCAATCGCAGCGCTGCAATCGGCGGCGGCGATCAGTCGATCACCGCAATCGCGTTGATTTCCACGAGGCAACGCGGATCGGTGGCCAGCCGCACCACTTGCACGGTCGTGGTTGTCGGCTTTGCGTCGCCGAAATATTCGCCCCAGACCCGGTTGAGCGCATCCTGGTCGCTCAAATCCGTGACAAAGCGATCGGCGGTGACAATGTCGGCGAATGTCGCGCCGACCGCTTCCAGACCGCGCTTGAGATTTTCCAGCGCCGCCCTCGCCTGTCCGGCCATGTCGCGCGGCATCTTGTCGAACTCCTCTGGCCGGTGCGGATGGTGATGATAGACCGGCGCCGCGGTGACTCCGGCAAGATAGACCGTGGTGCCGCCTTTGACCTTGATCGCCGGCGCATAAGGCATCCACAGATCCGGCGCGTCGGGCCAGTGCACGTGCTCGATGGTTTTGGGCATTGCTTCGCAACCTCGCATTACTCGGGCACACGTTTTCAATTTCGCTCATAGAGCTTCACATCCGAAACACCCCGAACCGCGTCTCGGGAATCGGCGCGCTGAGCGCCGCGGCAAAGCACAGCCCCAGCACGCGGCGCGTTTCGCCGGGCGTGACGATGCCGTCGTCCCACAGCCGCGCGGTGGCGTAATACGGATTGCCTTCGGCCTCGTATTGTTCGCGGATCGGCTGCTTGAATTCTTCTTCCTCGACCTGCGACCACCTTTTGCCTTCGGCCTCGATATTGTCGTGCCGCACCGTCGCCAGCACCGAGGCGGCCTGCTCGCCGCCCATCACCGAGATGCGCGCGTTGGGCCAAGTGAACAGAAAGCGCGGGCCGTAGGCGCGGCCACACATGCCGTAATTGCCGGCGCCGTAAGAGCCGCCGATGACGACCGTGATCTTCGGCACCTGCGCGCAGGCCACGGCCGTCACCATCTTGGCGCCGTCCTTGGCAATGCCGCCGGCCTCGTAATCGCGTCCGACCATGAAGCCGGCGATATTTTGCAAAAACAGCAGCGGCACGCGGCGCTGGCAGCACAGCTCGATGAAATGCGCCGCTTTCAGTGCGCTCTCCGAGAACAGGATGCCGTTATTGCCGAGAATGCCAACCGGCACGCCGTGGATGTGGGCGAAGCCGGTCACCAGCGTCGTGCCATACAGAGCCTTGAACTCGTCGAACTCGGACGCATCGACCAGCCGCGCGATCACCTCGCGCACGTCATATTGCTTTTTCAGATCGGCCGGCACGATGCCGTCGAGCTCGGCCGGGTCGTAATGCGGCTCGCGCGATTTCAGAAGCGGAATGTCGATCGCGCGCTTGATGTTGAGATTGCCGACGATGCGGCGGCACAGCGCCAGCGCATGGCGATCGTTCTCGGCAAGATAATCGGCGACGCCGGACTTTCGCGCATGCACGTCGGCGCCGCCGAGCCCTTCGGCGCTGACGACTTCGCCGGTTGCGGCCTTCACCAGCGGCGGCCCGCCGAGGAAAATCGTGCCCTGGTTGCGCACGATGATGGTCTCGTCCGACATCGCCGGTACGTAAGCGCCGCCCGCCGTGCACGAGCCCATCACCACCGCGACCTGGGCGATGCCCAAGGCAGACATTGTCGCCTGATTGTAGAAGATGCGGCCGAAATGCTCGCGGTCGGGAAACACTTCGGTCTGATGCGGCAGATTGGCGCCGCCGGAGTCCACCAGATAAATGCACGGCAGCCGGTTCTCGCGCGCGATCTCCTGCGCGCGCAGATGCTTCTTCACCGTCATCGGATAATAGGTGCCGCCCTTGATGGTGGAATCGTTGCAGACGATGACGCATTCGCAGCCGCAGATGCGGCCGACGCCGGTGATGATGCCGGCGGCGTGAATGGCGTCGTCATATAGGCCGTTGGCGGCAAGCGGCGACAATTCGAGAAACGGCGTGCCGGGATCGATCAGCGTCGTGACGCGCTCGCGCGGCAACAGCTTGCCGCGGGCGAGATGGCGCTCGCGCGCCCGCGCCGGCC
>JBAUCK010000078.1:0-29854 GCA_049677525.1 Xanthobacteraceae bacterium | reverse complement strand
GCGGATTGCCGATCACCACCGTGGCCGCGCTGACCGGAAGCTGGAATAGGGTGGCCTGGTCGAGCCGCACTGTGATCGGCGCATTGGCCGGCGATCGAGGAGATTGGGCCAAGGTCTGGCCGGCGGAGCACGTGGCGATAACGGCGAACAGGCCGGCCGCTGCCAGCCAATGCCGCGCGCTTGGCCATCCGGCCTGGCACGCACAACGCCGTTCCTGTTAGATATTTGGTCGTTGCGTGCTGGATCGCGCGCTTGTTGCTAAGTCGTGTTGCGTAATTCATTGCGGAAGCGGCTTGGTATATCGACCGTAAAGAAACAACGGCTGCATTGTGTCGTGAGCAAAGATCGGAAACGTGGAATCGCGCATCAGCGCGAGTTTCCAAGGTGATCTTTCTACGTAACTGGGTGTTGACCACATCGCGGATTGGGCGATTGACAGGGTGTTTCATCGATTGATTTAACCCCGTTGAAATTTATCGGCGATAGTTTCGCGACACGATCCAAACGGCAAGAATAAACCGTTGGGTCAGCTCAGACAGCCACGTGTGGACCTTAAGGAGCCTACTCATGAAGAACATTTTGTCACGTTTCGTGAAGGACGAGTCGGGCGCGACGGCCATCGAATATGGTCTGATTGCTGCCGGCATCTCGGTCGCGATCATCGCGGTCGTGCAGGGCATCGGCACCAACTTGGTCACGAAGTTCGGCGCAATCTCGACGGCGCTCAAGTAAGCTTCGTTCTTTTCGAAGTCTTACGAGAGGGCTCCAGTCGATCACCGGGGTCTTTTCGCTTTTGACGCTTTGTTGCGCCGGCGCTAACCCGCTCTCAACCGGCAAGGCGTATTCCGATGGTGAAGTGCAAGCGCCGCCGCATGCACTGCAGAGCGACAAGACCATGCTGACCGAAGCGATCGAATTGACGCTCTTCCCCGGCATGATGGCGTTTGCCGCATCGAGCGACCTGTTGACGATGACGATCGCCAACCGCGTGTCTTTGATCCTCATTGCCGGCTTCGTCGTTCTGGCGCTGCTGAGCGGCATGACCGAGGCCGAGTTGTTGTCGCATCTCGGTGCCGGCGCAGTCGTACTCGCGGTGGCGTTTTTCTGTTTCGCCTGCGGCTGGATTGGTGGCGGTGATGCCAAGCTCGCGGCGGCGGCCGCGCTATGGCTCGGCTTCAGCCACCTGTTCGATTATCTGGTCTATGCATCGCTGCTCGGCGGCGCGCTCACGATGCTGATCATCCAGTTCCGGGCCGTGCCGCTGCCGCGGCTTCTCGCCGGTCAGGATTGGGCCGAGCGGCTGCATCAGGAAGGCGGCGGCGTGCCCTACGGCATGGCGCTCGCCGCGGCCGCGCTCCTGGTCTATCCGCAGACCCAATGGATGCCGACGCTCAGCGTCTAAGCCATTATCTCGATCTGCAGACGCTGACCATGCTCTTTGCCGCCGAGGCGGCCGGCGCCACAGTCCTGACCTTCGCAATGCCGCTTCTGGTTACCGACGACTTGCAGAAGCGCATGAAGGCGGTCGCGCTCGAGCGCGAGAAGATGCGGCAGCGCGAACGCGAGCGCATGGCGCTGAGCAGCAAGGTGTCGCTGCGCCAATCGCCGAAAGTGTGTATGAAGCGTGCGGTCGACAATTTCAACCTGTCGAAATGGGTCGGGCAGGAGGCGGCGCGCGTCAAGCTGGTTCAGGCCGGCTATCGCCGCCATGCGCCCTACGTCACTTATTTGTTCTTCCGCATGGCGATGCCGATCATCATGCTGTTCGGCTCGTTGTTCTATATCTTCCTCGTGCTCAATCTCGACTACCCGCCGATGATGAAGTTCGCGGTCTGCATCGGCTGCGCCTATCTGGGCAGCACATCCCCAATCTGTTCCTCAGGAACAAGATTCAGCGCCGTCAGCTTTCGGCCAAACGCGCGTTCCCCGACGCGCTCGATTTGCTACTGATCTGCGTGGAATCCGGCATGTCGATCGAGGCGGCCTTCCGCAAGGTCAGCGAGGAAATCGGCACGCAATCGGTGGAGCTTGCCGAGGAATTCACGCTGATCACCGCCGAATTGTCGTATCTCCCGGATCGCCGCCAAGCTTATGAGAATCTGGCACATCGCACCGGCCTCGAAGGCGTCAAGGCCGCGTGTCTCGCCTTGCAGCAGGCCGAGCGCTGCGGCACGCCTTTGGCGACGACATTACGCGTGCTGGCGCAGGAAAATCGCGACATGCGCATGTCCGAAGCCGAGAAGAAGGCCGCCGGCCTGCCGCCGAAGCTCACCGTGCCGATGATCGTGTTCTTTCTGCCGGTACTGTTCGTCGTCATTCTCGGCCCGGCGGCGATCAAGGTGATGGCGCTGCAATAGCCGGGCGCGCGCCAGCGCTGGCGCCGGACTGTCTTCGCTTACGCTTGCAATGCTGGAAAGATATCAGCTCGAGCCGGCGTCGGAACGCGCCGCGCGCCGGTCGGTCGGTGCGCCGCCTTTGCCTGCCAGCATTCGCCACAGATAGGCGACATTGGCCGTGGCTTCGTCGGGCGGCAGATCGGCTTGTGCGATGCTCTCGGCCTCGGCGAAGCGGCCCCGCAAGCCGACCGCCAGCGCGAGATTTTGCCGCGCGCCGCAACGTCGCCTCCGCGTTCTTCAGATCTTTCGACAAGGCGTAGGACAGGCCGAGATTGGAGAGCACGGTCGGCTCGTCGGGCACGATCTTGAGTGCGGTCAGATAGTAGCGCTGGGCGTCTTTGTGCTTGCCCATCTGATCGAGAACGGCGCCTTGCGCGGAGAGGATGTGCCAATCCGGCTGATCGGGCGTATGGGCGCGGTCGAGCACGGCGAGCGCCTGCTGATAGTCACCGTTCTCGGCCAGCGCGCGGCCGTATTCGCCGAGCACGGCTCTGTTGTGGTGGTTCTGCATCGAGATCTGCTCGAGCACGGCGGCAGCTTGCGCGTATTGGCCGGTGCCGCGCAGCGCCTGGGCATAGTGCAGCGCCACGTTCACGTCCGACGGATTGGCGTGATATTTCTCGCCATAGATCTCAACATCGCGGCGCAGATCGACTTCCGAACGCTGGTCGGACGCCAGCGAGATCGAGTTCGTGTTGTCGGCGACCTGGGTCGTCTGGCAGCCAGCGGTCGGAGCGCCGATCGCCATGACGATCGCGACCGAGGCGAGAAAGCGGGCGGAGCGGGATTGGTTCGGACGCATCATCTCGATCGCTGCCAGAGCGCCGCGTCCGACGCAGCTGAGGCCGTGGCGCGGGGTCTGCCAGCAATAGACTGTTAACCCCAATGAGTGGTTAACGCACCAAGACGGGTCTGTCGAAGTGCCGCAGCCGCCGGCATTATTTTGCTCGCTTTGCGCAACAGTTTCTCGGCATTGCCGGAAAAAATCTTGCGACGGTCGGCGTCGGACATTTCGAGCTTCTTGATCGCTTCGATCGCAGGCTTGATCGGCCCGAGCGGCGTGTCGGTGGCGAACACCACCTTGTCGGCGCCGAAGAATTCGCAACCGCAGTGCAGCGCACGCACACCGCCGCCGAACATGGCGGTGTCGGCATAGAAGTCGCGCAGATAGTCGAGATGCGGCCGCTTCAGCGACGGCAGGATTTTCGAATAATCCTCGTCGGAGGTGCGCGCGCCGAGCACGTCGAGGCCCGGTCCGACGCGGCCCTCATAGAACGGGATCATGCCGCCGAGATGGTGCGTGATGATTTTCAGATTGGGATAACGGTCGAACAGGCCGGAGAACACGAGCCGCACCATGGCGACTGAGGTGTCATAGGGCCAGCCGAAGCACCACCACGCTTCGAAGCGCGATCTCTGCTCGGCCGGATAATCCGGCATCGCGGCGGTGCGGGCCGGATGCAGCCATATCGGCCGATCGAGCTGCGCCATGGCGGCGAATAACGGCTCGAAGGCGGGCTCGTCGAGCGGACGGCCGGCAAGCGGGGTGAAAATCTGCACGCCGGCGGCGCCGAGCTGATTGACGGCGCGTTTGGCCTCTTCGACCGAGCCCATGACATCGGTCAGCGACAGCGCGGCGACGAAGCCGGCGAAGCGATCCGGATATTTAACCCAGAGCTCGGCCATTGCGTCGTTCGCGATCCGCGCCAGCGTCAGTCCGGCGCCGCCGCCGGCGAAATCCTCGATCGGCGGATTAGGCAGCGAGACCACCTGGCGGTAATCGCCGAACTCATCCATCTCGCGAAAGCGGGCGTCGAGATCGTGGATCTTGGTCACGCCGCGCAGCCGCGCGGCTATATTGCCGAGCTTCGGCACGCTCTTGTTCATCTCATCGAGGTAACGCCCCGGCGAGATGTGACAGTAAAGGTCGATGAGCGTATCGGCGCCCATGAGAGTCCTCCAGCGTTTCTCCGATATCAGCTTCCGTCCACGCCAGCGAAGGAGAAATCTAAGTCATCACTCGTACCGGCTTGCCGTCGAGAAAGCCGCGAATGTCTTCGACGACGCTTGAGAAGTAGTGCTTGTAGTTCTGCGTCGAGACGTAGCCGAGATGCGGGGTGATGACGACGTTGTCCATCTTGCGTAGCGGATGATCGAGCGGCAGCGGTTCGACGTCGAACGCGTCGAGGCCGGCGCCGGCGATCTTTTTGTCGCGCAGCGCCGCAAGCATCGCCGCCTCGTCGATGA
The DNA here is from genome assembly GCA_049677525.1 of Xanthobacteraceae bacterium. Taxonomy (GTDB): domain Bacteria; phylum Pseudomonadota; class Alphaproteobacteria; order Rhizobiales; family Xanthobacteraceae; genus BOG-931. The sequence goes on along the minus strand of JBAUCK010000078.1, from coordinate 25,211 downwards.
TCGGCCCGCGTGAGGTGTTGATGAGATAGGCGGTCGGCTTCATCAGGCCGATCTCTTTTGCCCCGACGAGGCCGCGCGAGCGCTGCGACAGCACGACATGGATCGAGATTAAATCGGACTGCCGGAACAGATCGTCCTTAGCGACATAGCCGACGCCGGCTTCGGCGCATTTTTCCGGCGTCAGGTTCTGGCTCCAGGCGATGACTTTCATGCCGAAGGCCTTGGCGATTGCGGCCGTGCGCTGGCCGAGCTTGCCGAGCCCAAGCACGCCGAGCGTGAGGCCTTCGAGCTCGGGGCCGATGGTGGTCTGCCAAGTAGCGCCGGCATGCAGCCGGGCGTTTTCGTAGCCGATATGCCGGGTCAGTTCGAGCATCAGTCCGATGGCAATGCCCGAGGTCGGGCTGCCAAAGGCGCCCGTGCCGCAGACCGTCAGGCCGCGCGCCTTCGCTGCTTCGGTGTCGATCGAGGCATTGCGCATGCCGGTGGTGATCAGGAGCTTCAGATTGGGCAGCGCGTCGATCACTTGTTTCGGAAAACCGGTGCGCTCCCGCATGGCGACGACAATGTCAAAATCCTGCAGCGCCGCGATCACCTTGTCGGGGCCGCCGAGATTGGCGGTGAACGCCTCGATATCGACGTCGCCCTTGACCGGGGACCAATCGGCGGAGCTCAAGGCAATGTTTTGATAGTCGTCGAGAATCGCGCAGCGGTGCGCCATGATTGATCCACCCCAATACTAGCCCAATGGCAGCAGCTTTTATGCCGTAGCCGTCTCATAACGGCTCGTCGAAGACAAGCGGGTGGGGCGGTACGTTATTTCGGGGGCCCAGCGGCAGCGCGTTACGCGCCGATCCGGTGTGACGCGCGAGGGATTACGCGTGGTGCTCTGCGATGTCGCCAAGCGTGGACGTGGCGGACCTACGCGCGGGCTGTGACTTCGGATAGAGGTGGCCGTACTTGGCGTGCCATTTCGGGCCGGGGCCGCGCATATAGTGCAGGTCGGGGCGATAGGCGCCGCCGGGGTCACCCGAGGCCACCCAGATATCGCGAAGAACCATTGTGAATCGGCGCAACATGACACGCTCCTGTTTCTTCTTGCCCATGAGGTTCGCCCGATCGGCGGTTCCACCTCATTTTTGGCCTTTCGCTTATGGGTCAGCCGACCCAGGGGAAAGGTTCAATTTTTCAAACGACCGTTTGACATTAATTGTGCGCCAGAAAACATTAAAATTTGTTGCGATTTCGGCGAGGCTTAGCCGGAACTGTGGTCAAGCTTTATGAAGCTTTACCGGGAACTTCAAAGGCTCCGGAAAATTTGATCTGAGGCAAGTTCGCGCTAGCGCGGCGCGACCAGAAGCGGCATGCCGCCCTTCGGCCGCAGCGTGACCCGCGCTACCGGCTGTGGCTTGTGGCCGGGAACCGGCTGAAAGCGAAAGGCGCGGAAAGGTCGCCAAGATTGCCGTCGCCTCGATCATGGCGAAGCTTGCCCCGATGCAGATCCGCAGCCCGCCGCCGAACGGCAGGAAGGCGTAGCGCGAATAGGTCTTGGCCAATTCGGGCGTGAAGCGGTCGGGGTCGAAGGAGTTGGGGTTCGCCCATTGCCGCGTATTCCGGTGCAGCGCATAGATCGGAATATGCACGCGCGCGCCCGCCGCGATGTCGATGCTGCCGAGCGTCAGCGCCGTCTTGGCAAAGCGCGAAAGCACCGGCGCCGGCGGGAATAGCCGTATCGCCTCCTGGATCACCTGCCGGCAGACGGACAGATTGTCGATCTGCTGCGGCCCGATGGACTGCGCGTTTTTGCCGGTCCCGGCCACGGCCGCAACTTCGTCGGCGACGCGCTGCTGCGTGTCCTGGTCTTTCGCCATTAGCCAGAGCGTCCAGGTCAGCGCGACCGACGTGGTCTCATGGCCGGCGGTGATGAAGGTGATGAGATTTTTCATGACCTCGTCGTCCGTCATGGTCCGTCCGCTATCCGGGTCGCGTGCCTTGAGCAGGAGATTGAGGAGGTCGGGGGCTGTCGTATCCGCGCTGCGCCGCGCCTCGACGGTGCGGCGGATTTCCTGGTGCAGAAAATCGCGCGCGCGCTTGGCGCGGCGCCGGTGCGGATAGGGCATCCATTCCGGCAGCGACAATTGCGCGTAGATAATGTGCCACGGGATGGTCGCGAAACTGTCCTTGATGGCGCGGCTATAGCGGTCGGCATCGAGGTTTGCCGAACCGCCGAGCATGGTTTCGACGATAATGGCGAACGTCGTCCGCGTCATGGCGGCTGCGGCATCGACCGGTTCGCCGCGCGGCGCTGCGCGCCATTCCGCGGTCTGGCGGTCCGCCATCTCGGTAAAGACCGGAACGAAGGACGTCAGCGCTTCGTGCCGGAAGATCGGCGCCACGGCGCGGCGCTGCCAGCGCCACTCGGCGCCCTCGGCAAGGAAGAGCGAATTGCGGCCGATGCTCGGCGCAAAGGCGCGCCGGGTCACCTGATCGCGCTCGAAATTCTCGGCCTTGTCCACCAGCATCTCGCCGATGAGTTGCGGGTCGCAGATCAGAAGCGTGTCGGCGCCGCGCCTGTGGATGTGGACCACGCCGTCCTCGTAAGCCTGGCGCGGGATGGACTCGATATAATTGCGCCACATCACGGGCAGCCCGAGCAGCCCAAGCGGCTGCGGCGGCGGCTCGAAGGGAACGAGATCGGGGTCTCTAAACACGCGATTACCTTGCTGCGGCGGTAATTTTCTGGCTTGACCTTTAGAACTTGCCCTTTAGCTAGTCAGTCGTTACATCAGCGGCAACCCACCCCAACATTTGCGCATCGCGCAGCGGTATTCGGCGCACCGCGCGTATTTGGCGCAAATTTGCCGAGGGCAAGCATCCAGTCGAAGGCGCAGCATGGCCCGTCAATTCGTCTATCATATGGAAGGTTTGACCAAGACCTATCCGGGTAACCGCAAGGTCTTGGAGAACATCAACCTGTCATTTTATCCGGACGCCAAGATCGGCGTGCTCGGCGTCAACGGCTCCGGCAAGTCGACGCTTCTGCGCATCATGGCCGGCATCGATACCGAATATAACGGCGAAGGCTGGGTCGCCGAGGGCGCCCGCGTCGGTTACCTGCCGCAGGAGCCGCGGCTCGATTCCGATAAATCCGTGCGCGAAAATGTCATGGAGGGCGTGGCGCCGCAGAAGGCGATCCTCGAACGGTATAACGAACTCGCCACCAATTATTCCGACCAGACCGCCGACGAGATGACCAAGCTGCAGGACGAGATCGAGGCCAAGGGCCTGTGGGATCTCGATTCCAAGGTCGATCAGGCGATGGATGCGCTGCGCTGCCCGCCCGATGGTGCCGAGGTGTCGAAGCTCTCCGGCGGTGAGCGGCGCCGCATCGCTTTGTGCCAGCTACTCCTCGAACAGCCGGAGCTTCTTTTGCTCGACGAGCCGACCAACCATCTCGACGCCGAATCTGTGTCCTGGCTCGAAGGCCATTTGCGCAATTATCCGGGCGCGATCCTGATCGTCACCCACGATCGCTACTTCCTCGACAATGTCACCGGCTGGATTCTCGAGCTCGATCGCGGCCGCGGCATTCCTTACGAGGGTAACTATTCGTCCTGGCTGGAGCAGAAGCAGAAGCGGCTTGCGCAAGAAGGCCGGGAGGAAGAGGCGCGCCAGCGCACGCTCGCCCGCGAGCAGGAATGGATCTCGTCGTCGCCGCGCGCCCGGCAGGCCAAATCCAAGGCGCGTTACGAGCGCTATGAGGATCTGCTCAAGAAGGCCGGCGATAAACAGACGCAGACCGCGCAGATCGTCATTCCGGTTGCGGAGCGGCTCGGCCAGAACGTCGTTGACTTCACCGAACTCAAGAAGGGCTTCGGCGACAACCTTTTGATCGACGATCTCACCTTCAAACTGCCGCCCGGCGGCATTGTCGGCGTCATCGGTCCGAACGGCGCCGGCAAGACCACTTTGTTCCGCATGATTACCGGGCAGGACAAGCCCGACGCAGGCGAGATCAAGGTCGGCGAGTCGGTCCATCTCGGCTATGTCGACCAGTCGCGCGACTCGCTCGACGGAAAGAAGTCGGTGTGGGAGGAAATCTCCGGCGGGCTCGACCAGATCCTGCTCGGCAAGCGCGAGGTGAATTCGCGCGGTTATTGCTCGGCCTTCAACTTCAGGGGCGCCGATCAGCAGAAAAAAGTCGGCCAGCTTTCGGGCGGCGAGCGCAACCGCGTGCATCTCGCCAAGATGCTCAAATCCGGCGCCAATGTTTTGCTGCTCGACGAGCCGACCAACGATCTCGACATCGATACGTTGCGCGCGCTCGAGGAGGCGCTGGAAGATTTCGCCGGCTGCGCCGTGATCATCAGCCACGATCGCTGGTTTCTCGACCGCATCGCCACCCACATCCTTGCCTTCGAGGGCGAAAGCCATGTCGAGTGGTTCGAGGGCAATTTCCAGGACTACGAGCAGGACAAGATGCGCCGGCTCGGCATCGACTCCATCGTGCCGGAGCGCATCAAATACAAGAAGTTCACGCGCTGACGTGAGGTCCACATGGGCGGCTCGCCGCGGAGAGCCGTAACGCCATGCAGGCCGCTCGTTAAATGCCGCGATTCCAGTAGTCGTAATAGCGCTCGACGTTCATTGGCAGGAAGTTTTTGTAATTGGGCCATGAAGAATATTTGGGCAGCGAAATATCCTTGATCGCCTCGTCATAGGATTTGCCCTGGTCGACTTCCTGCTTCACCGCGGCCGAGAGGTCCTGCAGATAAGCGAGCTGTTCGCGGGCATTGTCCTTGGTGCCGGTCTGCTTGCCGCCCGGGCCGGGATGGCCGGGAATGAGCGTTTCCCAATCCATCGCGATCACCTTTTTCAGGCCGCCCTCAATGTCGGGAACATACGTGTCGGCCATGCCGCGGAACTGCACGCCCTGGATCGGAATCCAATCGACGGTGAAAATGATCTTCTCTTTCGGCAGCCGCATCACCAGCGTGCTGTCGGAATGATTTTTCCCGACATAGAGAAGCTCGAGCGTGGTGCCGCCCAGCGTGATGACGCGCCTGTCGTCGACCACCTGGTCGGGAACGACGACGTCCGCGGGCTTTAGCGCTTGGATGCGCTCCTTGGCATTGCGCTGCGCCACGAAGGTCGCGCCAAGGTCCTTGAACGGCTGGCCGCCGGCCGTGTGATCGAAGTGGCTGTGGCTATAGACGACATATTTGATCGGCGCCGTGGTCACGGCCTGGATGGCGTCGATATAGGGCTTGGCCGGCCGGCGCAGGCTGATCGGATCGGTCGCGATCACGCCCGCGGGCGTGACGATGAACACCGCCTGATGGCCGACATAACGGAAAATGTAGACGTTGTCGGCGACCTTGGTGGTTGCGGTTGGGGGCGGCGCGGCTGCAGCAGGGGCAGGAGCGGGAGTCTGCGCTGGAGCGGGCGTTTGTTGTTGAGCCTGCACAACCAAGGCGCTCGCAACAAGGGCCGCCGCAACGCCTGCATAATGAAGCCGCCTCATGGTCGTCCTCCCCGCTTATTCGTTGAATAGTCGTTTGAGTAAAACACTGCATAGCTGCGAATCTTCCCGCGACCCTGCCAAATCTTGTGTCGGGGCGAATGGACGGCCGGCCTTTCGTGCCGGAACCGATCAAAAACAAGACGTTCACGCCCTGAGGCCCGGGCCTGGCCCAGCGCCGGTCGCCTCGATAAGCGCGGTTTCGGCGGCCGGCCACGGCCGCGTCGGCTGCGGCCGTGCCAGCTGTTTGCCGTATTGCCGTTGGGCACGCGACAGGGCACAATTTCCATCTCAGAGCATGGGTGACATGCCCTTGAAAGATAAAGGTCTCAGACTGCCGGCATGAATTGACAGATCCTAAGAGCGCGTCGAACCGGGGGGCGAAATGCCGGAGAGACTGTCAGCACTGGTGCAAGACCCGCGGACCGGCACCGCTCATTCGCCCTGGCCATCTTTGGGACCATGGTTGCGTAACCCCTTATTGCGCGGCCTGGCGCTCGCCGCGGCTGTAGGCCTTGCTTACTTCTTCGCCGCGCAATTGAGCCTTGGGCTCCTCATCAAGCCGGATGGAGTCGCCGTGTTCTGGCCGGCGGCTGGCATTTCCTCGGGCGTCTTGATCGCGCTCGGTCCCAAGGCGCGATGGCCGGTCGCGCTCGGGGCGATGGCGGCGACCCTTGTCGCCAATCTGATGGGCGACAGGACGATATGGGCTGCCGCCGCATTTGCGATAAGCAACGCCGCGGAAGCTTTGATCACCTCCGGACTGGTCCAGCACTATGGCGGCGCGCTCTTTGGCCTCGACCGCTTACGCCACGTCCTCATGCTGTTCGCCGCGGCTATCGCAGGCACCGTCGTCTCGGGCATCGGCGGCGCGATCGCCTACAAGCTGTTCCATAGCCCGGACGCGTCGATGTTCACGACATGGTGGCATTGGTTTGGGTCCGATGCGGTGGGCATCATCGCCGTCGCGCCACTCGTCATCGGACTTGCGGCCGCCGCGCGGCAGCCGCCACCACGAGGCCAGTTCGTCGAAGGTATCGCCGCGCTGCTGTTGCTCGGCGCGACGACGGGGATCATCATTTCACTTCCCGAGCAGCCTTGGGAGACGGTCGTGCCCGGCGCATTGCTGTTTCCGATGCTTCTGTGGCTTGCCGCGCGCTGCCGACCGGTCTTCGCCGCCGCCGGCGGCTTCATGGTTTCGATTGCAATCGTCTGGACGACGATCTTCGGCATCGGCCATTTTGGCGACATCGGGCTTCCTATCAGCGACCGCATCCTGCAAGCCCAGGCGGTCATATTGGTGGTGATGCTCGGCGCTTGCGTTCTTGCGGCGCTCTTCGCCGAACGCCGGGAGAGCGAGGCGCGCCTCGCCCGTTCAAACGTGATGCTGGAGCGCGAGCGGCACAATAAGCTGATGAACGCTCAAGCGATCACGGCGTCGATTGCCCATGAAGTGAGACAGCCTCTGGCGGCGATCGCGACCAATGGCGGTGCGGCGCTGCGATTTCTGGCCATGTCGCCGCCCAATCACGCCGAAGTGCGGTCGGCGATCGAGAGGATCATCCGCGACAGCCATCGCACCGGCGAAGTGTTCGACGGCATTCGCGCGCTGTTCCGCGAAGTCGATCGGGGGCGTGTTCCGGTCGATGTGAACGGGACGATCCTTGAAATGCTGCATTTGCTTGAAGGGGAATTGAGGAGTCACGGCATCGAGGTCCGCCGCGAGCTGGCCGCGGAGCTGCCGCCTGTCGACGGTCATCGCAGCCAATTGCAGCAGGTCGTCTCGAACCTGGTGAACAACGCCATCGAGGCAATGAATACGAGGGCGAAGCGGGATCGCGTCTTGCATGTGAGAACGCAGCTTCGCGAACCCGGTGCGATCGTCGTCGAGGTGCAAGATTCCGGTTCGGGGATCGACCCCAAGCTACTCGACAGTATTTTCCCTGCGTTCTTTACGACGAAGGCGCAAGGGATGGGGCTAGGGCTCGCGATCTGCCGCATGATTATCGAACATCATGGCGGCCGGCTCACGGCGTCCTCCGATGGCAGGACCGGAGCGTTGTTTCAGTTCGTTCTGCCCACCGAGCCGCGTGAGGGGACGGCCGAGTTCGGTCCCGAAGCAGTCTCTTAGTTTGTCGCAAAGCTCTGGCGGACCGATCGCAATGGTGCGAAATAGTTGCGGCCGGCTCCGAGGGGGCGGGGCCGGCCGCCGAATACGCTAACCAGGGGGATGGGGTGTCGGGGGGTGTGGTTAGCGTAAATCCTTTCTCGAATGCGCGGCGTCAGAACATCATCGTGAGCGCCGTCATCACCACGATGCCGACGGCAATCGTCGCTATCTCGATCAGATCGAAGCGCTGGCCCAGCATGATGGCCGCGGAAAATCCGGTTCGGCTCATTTGCGGGTGCATCATCGGACCGTCGCCAAATTGCCGCTTACGACGGCCGGTTGACCGGCTTTGACGAGCGGCGCGGTGCCGAGATCCAAACTATCGAGTCCCGCAAATTTACCGACAACGGCGAGCAAGACCGCGCACAGTAAACCGACCGCTACAATCTTGAGATGGGTGCTGCGATCGGCACCGTACATGGAATAGTTCATGGCAACCTCCCGCACCTCTGTCGACGCCGACGCCAGTTGATCCGGCGTGTTCTGTTATCTGAATCGTTCTTTTTCAGAACGTTAGTTGATGCCACCATGTCATGACATTGTACGCAGGTAAGCTCGGCGATACGTTGGTATAGACTGCGGCACGGCACACAGCCGGTTCAGACAGTACAGCGCTTGTAAATGGTGGCTCGCGTCGGGTCGGCGACCGGGCTGAAAGCCGGATCGCATCCCAACGGCGGGCGTTGCAGTGACGTCTTCATGCTTTCCGCCGGCGACAATCCCTGCTGCACCTGTCGGACAGGCGAGGCTGTCAGCTGGTCGCCTTTGTTGACGCGATTGACGTTTGTGATTTCGGTCTGCGCGCCGCGAGCCGACGCGCCTGGGGCATTCGTCGCGCCGACAATGCAGGCGGCGATGGAGCAAAAGATGAGAAAGCCTGAGGCCGCCACGAGCTTTTGATCGAATGTTGCACGCATTTTGCGTCTCCCGACCGGCGCTTATTGACGTGACATGTGGTGCCGAGCCTGCCCGTTGATCGCGAAGACGCGCACGGTGCGGACGTCACCGTCCCGTTGGCGGGTGTCGCGAAGGCAGGAGCGCTCGTAATACGGCCAGGTCTGGAGGCAGGCGGCGGTGTTTGCGGCGGTATTGGCGCCGCTATTGGCGCCGCTATCGGTCGTGCTGGCCGCCGCCGTATCCGGCTTTGGCATCGTCACGACGACAAATGCGGTGGACAGCGCGAGCGCCCCTGCGGCGCAGTGAACCAGACGATGGCGCCCAACGATATTCGGCGTAGCGATGTTTGACATTGTCTTCTCCCCGACGTCTCGTTTTGACAGGGAGAGTAGAATGCGCGATCGGACAGTCCCATTGAACGTTGGTAAACGATTGGTATCGAAGCCGTTCATCGCCCTATACCTTGGTATAGGTGCTCTTAGCCGTTTCGAGTGGCCGCTCGCCGATCGAAGGCGGTGCCGTCTGTGAAGCGTGATCGCTTCAGTTCGGGATCGGGTGCTGAAGTGCCTTGTCGATACAAGCGATCAAGCTGGTTTCATTGAAAGGCTTGCTGAGAAAACCGAACGCGCCGGCGTCGAGCGCATGTTTGCGCAGCCGATCGCTTGGAAATGCCGTCACGAAGATGATCGGGGTGCGGTGGCCGTCGGCTATGAGCCGGCGCTGAAGGTCGATGCCGCTCAAGCCCGGCATTTGCAGGTCGGTGATTATGCACGCGGTGTCATGGATGCGATCTGAATCAAGATACTCTTCCGCGGACCCGAAGGCGGCAGTCGCGTAACCAAGAGAGCGAATCAAGCCCTGTATGGCTTCGCGGACGGAACGGTCATCATCGATGATGGAGATCAAGGCAGAACTCACTGTATTGCAGTCCCTGTCTGACGTGCACGCGGCAGGACGCGCGACTGAGGGTCCCAGCATATTTGAATCGGCATAAACGCGAATAAAACTATACCAATGTATAGGTGTTCAAAAGTTCGGCCGGCGAACGCCTAACGCATCCGCCATGCGGACCAATTCGGCCAGTGATTTAGCGCCCATTTTCCGCATGATGTTCCCGCGATGGACCTTGGCGGTAATTTCGCTGACGCCGATCTCGCCGGCGACTTGCTTGTTCATCAGGCCTGCCGTCACCAAGCCCATGACTTCCTGCTCGCGTGGCGTGAGCGTGTCGAAGCTCGACTTCAGCTTGTCAAGCCCGCTGTTGCGTTCGCGACGTTCGCGATCGCGTTCCAGCGCCTGTTGCACGGCGTCCAGCATGTCCTGGTCGCGAAACGGCTTCGGCAGGAATTCGACGGCGCCTGCTTTCATGGCCTTCACGGTCATCGGGATATCGCCGTAGCCGGTCATGAAAATGATCGGAATGTGGAGCCCTGCCGCGGCGAGCTCCGTTTGAAAATCGATACCGCTGAGACCGGGGAGCCTGACGTCGAGCACCAGACAGCTTGGCGCGTCGGGAAGCTTATTTTGCAGGAACTCGGCGGCCGAACCGAAAGTCTTTGCCTGCAAGCCGATCGACCGGAATAGGCCGTCGAGCGCCTCGCGGACGGAGGCGTCGTCGTCGACCACAAATACTGCGGGCGGCAGCTCCGTGGCTTTGCTTGTCATGACCAGCCCCACGACATCGACAAAATGACACTGACAAAATGGCGCTGACAAATGCCTTTTATCCCCAATAATACGCGCCGAGATGTGGTCTATGTCAACGTCATAGGCCCCATACGAGGCTGGCGAAGACGCCGCGGCCAATGTTGCTTAACGGCCCAAGACGGCTGTATGACAATATTATTTGTTTGATGTCGGATGCCGCGTCGATTGGCGCCGATCCTCTCAAGGTTCGGAATTGGTCCCGCACATCGGCGGCACCGGCTTGGTCTCGCCTGGTGCAATGCCGCCGAGATGGCGTTTGATCTCGCCATACCGGGCGTTATCCGGTGCATAGGTCAGGTGACTTTCGGCGAAAGGCTGCGGCCATAGCGAATGCACGCGCAGCGTGATGGTGCCGTCGGCCGACATTTTCGCCGTGCCGACGCTGTCGTTGGGTTCACACGGTATCGGCGGATTGCTGCTGCCTGCCACCGCCACGGCGAGATTTGCGGCGACAAGCACCTCGCTCGAGCCCGCCAATCGCGGTAAACGCATAGTAAGGACCTACGCTACTAGCGATCTTCGTCTTTGGCCTTGAAACGGACACATCCTTAGCGCATATAAGCCCCGCGATCGATTCGATCAGCAAGCGAGCCGCGTGTACGGGACCGTAATTGACCGACGAAAATGGTTCCGGCCTGAGTGCTTTAGGCCTAAGTCCGTTAAATGGCTTCTAGCTCGCGATAATCCCTTTTCATCGACAGCCCAGGACGCGCGGGGTGTCTTTATATGATTCCGCTCTGCCAGCCGTGGCGCTTCGCGCAACGGCTCCGACAGCGCATGCAAAAAGAAAGACTGTTCTTTGACCAACTTTAGCGATTTCAATCTCAACGACGCTATCACTCGAGCTCTTACCGAAGAAAAATACGAAACCCCAACCCCCATTCAGGCGCAGACCATTCCGATCGCCATGTCGGGACGCGACGTGATCGGAATTGCGCAGACCGGAACCGGCAAGACCGCCGCCTTCGCGCTGCCGATCCTCGATCGTCTCGCCCAAAAGCCGCGCATGTCCGAGCGCAAGAGCTGCCGCGTTCTGGTGTTAAGCCCGACGCGCGAACTGTCCGGCCAGATCCTCGACAGCTTCCGCACCTACGGCCGCCATCTGCGCATGAGAACCGCGCTCGCCATCGGCGGCGTGTCGATGGGCGGACAAGTCCGCTCGCTGCTCAACGGCGTCGACGTTCTGGTCGCCACGCCGGGCCGGCTGCTCGATCTCGTCAAGGGTAATGCGCTGCGTTTGGACAGCGTCGAGTGCTTCGTGCTCGACGAAGCCGACCGCATGCTGGATATGGGCTTCATCAACGACATCCGCAAAATCGTGTCGAAGCTGCCGAAAGAGCGGCAGACGCTGATGTTCTCCGCCACCATGCCGCGCGCCATTTCCGAGCTCGCGGCGCAGATGCTGCGCGACCCGGCCAAGGTCGCGGTCACGCCCGTTGCTGCAACGGCCGATCGTGTCGAACAGCGCGTCATCCGCGTCGACCACGCGGCAAAGCCGCAGATCCTGATCGATGTGCTGCGCAGTGAGCCGATCGACCGCGTCCTCGTCTTCACCCGCACCAAGCATGGCGCCGACAAGGTCATGCGCCGGCTGGTCCAGGCCGGCATCCCGGCCGAGGCGATCCACGGCAACAAGTCGCAAGGCCAGCGCGAGCGCGCGCTGTCGGCGTTCCGCGATGGCAAGGTCAAGACGCTTGTTGCAACAGACATTGCCGCGCGCGGCATCGACGTCGATGGCGTCAGCCACGTGGTGAATTTCGATCTGCCCAACGTGCCGGAAAGCTACGTTCACCGCATCGGCCGCACGGCGCGCGCCGGCGCCGAAGGCATTGCGATCTCGCTGTGCGACGGTGAGGAAACGGCGTTCCTGCGCGACATCGAGAAGCTGATCCGCATCTCGATCCCGGTGACCGACAAGCGGTCGCATCCGGGGCGTGACGAGCCCAAAGATGGCAAGGCGGCCGGTAAGAGCAGCTCCGGCCGCTCGCATGCTTCAGGCAATCATAGGTCCGGCAATCACGGGTCGGGCAATCGCGGCTCAGGCCATCGTGGGTCGAGCAATCGCGGACCCGGCAAGGATGGAGCAAACAAGGACCGTCACTGGCAGTCCCGCGACAAAGCGCGCAAGCAGCCGCGTCACGGTCAAGCCAGTCACGGTCATGCCGATGACCATTCAAATCATGGCCAGCCCAGAGAGATCGCGTCGGTCGCCTTTCTGAACGCAGGCGCTTCCTCGGAGCGCTAGATTTGAGTTCGAGCTGATCCTTTTGGAAACCTCCGCCCTCGGATCAAGTCCGAGGACGGGCTTTTTCCGGAGCATGCGTCTTTAGCAAAACGGCGGGATCAGTTTTGACTGGCCCGGCTCGATCCCGCCGAGATGTTTTCCGATCTCACCATATTGCGGATCGTCCGGCGCATAGGTCAGGTCCGAGTCCTCGTGCGGATCCGGCCACAGCGATTTCAAGTGCAGCGTGATGGTGCCGTCCGCGGTCATTTCCGCCATGCCGATGCTGTCGACCGTCGCACAAGTGACCGGCGGCAGGTCTTTCTTGAATTGCGCCGCGGCCGGCGACGCCAAGCTGGTGGCAATACCGCTAGCGAGACCGAGCGCCGCGGCGATAGTTCGGACAGACACGGACGGAAACTCCAGGCATTTGCTTGTCATGATCCGATCCGGCCTTCCTTCGGCCGCCAAAGCGGGCTCAGTGAAGACGGGAACCGGGTTTCCCTTTCCGGGATCATGCTCTAGGAGAAATAGCCATATCCGAATCGCGCCGGAAAGTCCGTTAACGAGGTCGTGGTCATGGAAGACTGGAGCGCCCGGCAATACCTGAAATTCGAGGACGAGCGCACGCGGCCGCCGCGCGATCTGCTGGCGCAAGTGCCGCTGCAGCGGCCCAATCTGGTGGTCGATCTCGGTTGCGGGCCGGGCAATTCGACCGAGCTTCTGGCCGAGCGTTACCCGAATTCGCAAGTGATGGGGCTCGATTCCTCCCCCGACATGTTGCGCAAGGCGCGCGAGCGGCTGCCGAACTGCACCTTCGTCGAGGCCGATATCGCCGACTGGAAGCCGGATCCGCGCACCGACCTGATCTTCGGCAATGCCGTCATGCAATGGCTGCCCGAGCATTCGGCCATCATGCGGCGGCTGATCGAGGCGATGCCGCAAGGCGGCGTGCTCGCCATCCAGATGCCGGACAATACGCGCCAGCCGGCACTGCGCTTCCAAAAAGAAGTCGGCGAGAGCGGTCCATGGCAGGATCATCCGGAAATCAAAGCCGCCGCGCGCGATGATCTGCCTTCGGTCGAGGAATATTACGATCTGCTCAAACCGGCGTGTTCGCATTTGGACATCTGGCACATCGTCTATAATCACGTCATGGCGTCGCCGCAGGCGATCACCGAATGGTTCAAGGGCTCATCGCTGCAGCCGTTCCTGTCGCCGCTCAGTGCCGAGAACCGCGATAAATTCCTCGCGGCTTACACCGCGAAAATCGTCGAAGCCTATAAGCCGCGCTACGATGGCAAGGTGCTGCTGCGCTTCCCGCGGCTGTTCATCCTGGCGGTGCGATGAGATTTCTGCGCGCGCTCGTCTGCGCATTCGCAGCAAGCTGCCTGCTGTGCATTCACGGCGCCTCCGCCGATGCCGCATTCGATACCTGGCTGCAATCGCTGTGGCCGCAAGCGCAGACACTGGGTGTTTCTCGCGCAACTTTCGACAGCGCGACGCGCGGGCTCGAGCCGGATTACACGCTACCCGATCTGGTTCTGCCCGGCCGGCCGGAAAAGCCCGCCGCCGGCCAGCCTGAATTCGTGCAGGTGCCGGCCGACTATATCAAGGAAAGCTCGATCGACCGGCTCGCCGCTGATGGCCGTAAAATCTACGACCAGTACCGTGCGCCGCTCAACGCCATCGAGCGCCAGTTCGGCACGCCGCCGACGATCCTGCTCGCGATCTTTGGCCGCGAAACCGATTACGGCCGCCAGACCGACAAGCGCAACGCCATCCGCGTCTTGGCAACACAGGCCTATACCGGCAAGCGCAAGGACCAATTCCTCAACGAGTTGTTGCTGGCGCTGAAAATCCTGCAGCAGGGCCAGGTCAAGTTCGCCGACATGAAAAGCTCCTGGGCGGGGGCGATGGGGCTCACGCAATTCCTGCCGTCGGATTATCTGAAATATGCCGTCGATTTCGACGGCGACGGCAAGGCTGATATCTGGAATTCGGTGCCCGACGCGCTCGCCTCGGCCGCCAAGCAACTCCTCGACAAAGGCTGGCAGCGCGGCGTGCCGTGGGCCTATGAGGTGCACCCGCCGGCCGATGTCGATTGCACCATCGGCGTGCCCGACAACACGTTGCCGATCGGCGACTGGCTCAAGCGCGGTTTCGTGCCGGCTTACAGCCGCGTGCTGTCGGCGGACGCACGCGCGGCGACTGCGTCGCTGCTGCAGCCGGCCGGGCTTTATGGACCGTCGTTCCTCGCCACCAAGAACTATTTCGTCATCAAGGAATATAATTTTTCGGATTTGTATGTTCTCTTCGTCGGCCATCTCAGCGACAAGATCGCCGATCCGCATGCGGCATTTGAAACGCCGTGGGGCAACGTCGCGCAATTGCCGACCGCGGATCTCGACCGCATGCAGCAGATCCTCACCGCGCGCGGCTTTTATCACGACAAGATCGACGGCAAGGCCGGCATGCTGACGCGCTCCGCGCTCGGCGATTATCAGAAGAAGAACGGGCTCAAGCTCGATTGCTGGCCGACGGCTTCGGTGCTGCAGCAGATGCAGACGGGCGGGCGGTAATACTGCCGATGGGTTGCTTTTGAGCCAAGGCGGAAATTCTCCGCATTTTTCGGCATTCTCAATAGGGACGCATTTCGCCACTAATTAAGCTGCATGTCTCGCTCTCGCTCATTCGTTCTTACCGGAACGGCGATACCGGGCCCGTCGATCTATTGGCTTTTAGCTCGGAATCCCTATCCGACACTCGAAGCTGCTCTCGAGGCGTTTTACAGCGATAAGCCCCGATCTGAATGTACGCAAGCCGAGCCTCTCAGCGGGAGGGATCGAGAGTCGTCCTGCTTGTAATCAGCGCTTTATCAAACAAGGCAATGCCAAAACGGCGTTGTGCAATTAGCTTCCTCGGAGAGGGGCGCTACGCGGAAAGCGCTGCCTGCGCTTGAACGCATTCTGTCAGGCCCGACAGAGATCGATTATTTTAGAGCAGACGTGCTCTTAGCTATCTTTGAGATCGCGCCGGCTCGCGCCCAAGAGCTGGCATCAACGGTCGTACCCTCACAAGTCCGAGATCGATTCCAGATTCTTCCAATAATGATTCAGGCGATTCAGGCCGGTAAAGCGGATCAATTTGTCAGTCGAGGATGCACGTGGTCGGACGCAGGTTGATAGCTTCCGCGAGGGAAGAAATGCAATCTACGAAATCGCTTGTGATCTTTTCATTTTTGCTTCTTGCGATTTTCTACCGAACTGCGACCGCACAGCAGGCGGAACCGACAGGGTGTGGAACTTGCCGAGTTTGGATGCTTATGGGCATTGCTCAAATCCCTGACAATTCCACCAGTTGCCACAAACTATTGAGGGTAAAGGTGTTGCGTTCAACGTCATCTTCACTGCCTTCTACGATTGATATCGACACCGGTGGATGGCTTTATTGGGATGGCAGGGTCGGCGAAACCGTCAACGCGACGGTTGTCGAAAAGTCTATGCAAACTGGCGTGTACGTTGCGTCGCGTTATTGCTCCGGATCATGCCGCATGCGCGTGACAGTGACGGTGTCACTTGCGGGTTCACGACCTTCGACCAGTGCATGGCCTATCAGCGGCTTCTGCGGGGCAAATACGCAATACCGACCCGTGACCAGACGACGGACTCTTTAACGGACGTACCTTCGCCTTCGCGCGCGGGGTGAGGTTTGGGAAACTCTGGATGACTTGTAAGGCCGTCGCGTTGCGCAACCCATCCGGCGATCTAAGTGCGGAACGCTTTGAAACTCATTCGTTCCAGCAGCGTTAGTGAGTTGGGAACAAATGATGGGACTTGTCCATGGAGCAGCTTATTCGGGAGTTTGGCGCGTGGCTTAAGCAGGGTTTTGGCTGGCTCGTCGACGTGATTGTGTTTGGGTGCCTCTGGGGCATAAGCGAGGTTTCGCGATTACTTAATACACAATTGGGCGGCGCTTCGCTTTTCAAGATTGTGCTGCTCATTCTGGTACTTCTGATCTTGCTCTTTCTGTTTTATTGGGTATTTGGCCGTTTAATTGGACTGATAAGATGGGCACTCGACAGAATCGCTTATGCACTAGGAGTAATTCTATTTAGCGCGGTCGTTGTATCGGGAGCGTTTGCCAGTGCAGGACTGGTCGCGGCTGTGACGATCTGGTTGATGGGCAACATCACGTTGGCTTCGCGATAAGTGCTTCGCTCTTGAGCGCTCCCAGGGCTGAAAGTCGGAATGTCCGCGTTTGCAGTACTTTCGGACAACAACACATGAAAACTGTATCCCAGATTCTAATTGCCGTGGCCCTGGTAGGCGCATTCGTGGTTCCATCGATTATGGCTCAGCAACAAACAATTCGTTTGCACGGCGCAATCGAAACACTCGACGGCCATACCTTGTTGGTGAGATCGCGCGACGGTGCAGAACTGAAGCTGACTCTTGCCGACAAGCTACTGGTTGTAGAAGTGGTGAAAGCTTCCATGGCGGACATTAAGGAAGGCGCGTTCATCGGTAGCGGGGCGATACCCCAGCCTGACGGCAGCCAGAAAGCTATCGAGGTTCATATCTTTGCGGAATCTATGCGCGGCACTGGCGAAGGTTTCAGGCCATGGGATGGAGCACCGAATAGCACAATGACCAACGGTTCGGTTGGCACTACGGTCACTGGGGTCGATGGGCCGGTCATTTCCGTCAAGTACAAGGACGGCGAGAAGTAGATTGTCGTTACTCCTGACGTGCCGATAGTTCGTTATGAAGTTAGCAACATAAGCGCCCTCAAGCCCGGCGCGAGCTTTTCAGTGAATGCAGCGGTTAAGAAGGCAGACGGGACTTTCGACGTTGGCCGCGTCAATGTTGGCAGAGACGGCGTAGTGCCGAACTAGCTATCGTCTTCGTCAGCCGCTAAGATCCAGTTCGACGGGTTCGCTGCTAACCCGTCTTTTTTTGTGCGCCGGCACTGTGCTGATGCGCCCGCACGATCGTGCCGTCGATCATGGCGTATTCATTGTCCGCGTCGGCGGCCAGCATCTCGAACATCTTCTTCCATACGCCGCTATTTGCCCAGCGAGAAAATCGAGTGTGAATCTTGATCGGGTCGCCAAAGCGTTCCGGCAGATCCCGCCAGGGCATGCCGGCGCGATAACGATACAGAACTGCTTCTACAAACAGCCGATTGTCCCTGGCCGTGGCGCCGACGTGCCCCTCACGTCCGGGTAAAATATCCTTGATCCTATCCCATTGATCGTCGCGAAGGGCGTAAGGGCGCATTCAGTCAACTCCGAATCAAGTTGACCTCCTCTGAATCACTTGGTGAACGTCTTGGGAATCCGCTAATCGACGACAGGCTCTAGTTGCTAAAGAATCTTTTAAACAACCTGATGCCGCTGCCTTGACCCGCGAGAGTCAGTCGCGCCAGACGGGATTTCTCCTGTCCGCCTGGATTGGCTCAGCGGCATCACGCGGTATCATGGTAGTTTTCGATCCAAGAACGAAACCACCGCACGGATCGCGCTTCATCGCTGGCTGACTGCAGCCAGAATTGACGAGTGCGATATCGCTCCCCATCTTGCGGGTGAGCCCAGCAGAAATACCGCGTCAGCGCTTCGTTAAAAAAATCCTGCTTGTTGCCATCCGATTTTGCGCCATAGCCATCAAATCCCTGCAGCCAACACAAAGCAAATCCCAAGCGGCTCGGGCACGAGGAATGCCCCGCAAGCTGCAAGAGCAATCGGCGAACTGATCTCCCGAACCCTTATCATGGGCACAGCGTGTAACCCTCCGGTCGCGCCAAATCTTAACAAAAGATTAACGCCGGGCCAGAGGTAACGAAAGGCATGGTTAATGGCGACTGGTCGGCCCTGGACATTACTCGCGATTACGCGGACGTCTGTATCCCCCGAAGCAGTGTCCGGCTGTCACTGCTCCGATAGGAGCGCCCCAGTAGGCGGATCACGGTTGTCGTCAGTGTGAGCCATCATCAGCCCACAGTCGTCATAGAGCATGATCGACTTGTCGGGGTAGTATGCCACCAAGGACTTGTAGAGCGCACGGGCGACGGTGAGCCGGTCGTCGCGTTCGGGCTGACGGTGAAATGTCGAGGCTTTTTGAGAACGCATTTATTTGATGCCCGTTGATTTAGTCACGGTGCCTGCCGGTCGCGGCAGATCTTAACGAAAGATTAACGCTGGGCCAGAGGTGACGAAAGGTATGGTTAATGGCGATTGTGTCGGCCCTGGGCATTACTCGCGCTGACGCAGCCAAAACTGCAGTTGTTGGTCTCGGCGCGTTGCGCGTTCCACAGTGTAGGCACCGCACGATGGATCGTTCCCAGGTGTAAACAGGTGGATTGGCGCATCCAGGTCTTTTGCAACCAAACTCTGGAACGTCGCACATACAGACACGGCAACGGCCAGTGGAGCACCACGCAACATCCTGGCCTCCGAGGGCATCGGTGCTGCTCGTGGTTTTCGTCAGGATGCTTCTTCGAAAGATAGTGGGAACCTACTTGGAAGGCTCGCGGACGTGGCGTTGCCGCGTTAGAGGGGGTAGCAGCTCGGCCAGAGGCGTAGCGCGGCGGACGTCGTCTTGGCGAGCGGTTTGGTTGTCAAAGCCATTGACCGCGCCTTTCGCGAGTGGTGCACTGTTGCTCGGGAACGAGGGGCAAATTGCTGTGCGGATCATCGCCGCGTGCGTACTCGCATTTTTTGCTGGTGCCCCCGCTTTCGCAGAATGCGTCACTGTCAAATATCGCAGCACGCCGGAATATCGCGACACACCGGTATTCCTAGACACGTTCGATTGCAGCAAAACTCCGCAAGGCGGCGATGTGCGCGAGGTTTGCTTCGACGCCAAAAACTCCTACATTCTGATTAACTTGAACGAGACTTGGTATCACTACTGTTCGGTCGACCCGGCGTCAGACGACAATTTCCTCAAGGCACAGCCGATTTAGCGTGGCTCGGTGCATGGTCCATTCGATTGCAGGGATCATCCAGTACCGGACTACCCGGAATGTTCGTGTAAAGCAGGTTAGCCGGGGAACGGCTGAAACCCGACAACGGTATCGACCCATCCCGGATGCTGTAGCGTCGCACCCTGTTGCAAATAGTGAGGGAAATTCCGACCTCGGAA
Source organism: Xanthobacteraceae bacterium (assembly GCA_049677525.1). Classification (GTDB taxonomy): domain Bacteria; phylum Pseudomonadota; class Alphaproteobacteria; order Rhizobiales; family Xanthobacteraceae; genus BOG-931. Next base: position 5,550 of record JBAUCK010000078.1, on the reverse strand, counting down.
ATGTTGATAGGATGAGGCGAAAGCTGCCGAACCACCAAAAAGGCAGTTCATTTTTGAAACGCATCCCATACTGCTTCAATTATTTTGATCGAAGCGTCTTCGGGACGACAGGGGTGCCAACAAGCGGTTAGCATGAGCTTATCATTGCCGCTCCCTGGTCCATAGTGATTACGAATGCCGGTTTACCCCCAAAAGTTGCCGCGGCCACCGGCGCGCCCGCTAAGGGCCAAAAGCAGACTCATGCATCGCAGCAAACAGCCCTGTTATTCGATGACATCGTCGGCGCGGGCGAGCAGAGTGGTCGGGATGGTGATGCCGAGCGCCTTGGCAGTTTTAAGATTGATAATGAGTTTGAATTTTTCAGGCTGCTCGACTGGTAAGTCCGCTGGCGTAGCGCCGTGGAGAATGCGATCGAAAGCCCTCAAGGCTTATGCGTTCTGCTGTTGCCGAATGGCAGTACGTTTAGCGACCCACCAGTAGCGCACCGGACGCCGCAGCCCTTCAGAGGATTGGAGGAGCTTATCCGATAGTGGGCCGATCAGGTACCCACAGCAGCCGTCCCAGCACACGGTGCGGTATACCGAACTGTCGCCTGCGCAATTCAAGGACTTTTGACGCGCGTAATCGCCGAGCCTTGCCGCTGCACGGAGCTTTGCTGAACGTAGGGCGTTTGTCGATACTTCGATCAAAACGGATGTATATTATACTTTTCACGAATATCTTCAGGGCATTCTGAAATCTTGCCTGTCTCAGCACAAGATATCGCAATTGGTTTTTCTGCCAGCGTTCGAACAATCCTATTTGGTCGCCAGCATGCATCCCCACCCAAGGCCACCAATCTTTGAGTCGCAGCACCCCGTCAGTGTCCGCAATCCGACTCCAAGAGCCCAATTGGAGACCGTCAGCGACAAGCTTCTTGACTGTGCTCAACGAAGCACTTTGTCGACCGTGAGCCAAATTATTCCGCTGATGATTAATCTGATTCAAGGCGCTCGAAGATTTAGCGTCTTTCAGTATATTGACAAAGAAGCGGGTGCCCGGGGGAAGGGGGACCGCGCTCTTGCGCGGTGGAAGGGGCGTCAGACTCGCCGTTTCAGTGTCGTAGAAAGAGTTTCGTTGAGGCCGACCCCACTTCCACCACCCTTCGGGTGGTCCCCCTTCCCCGCTTTCGCGGGGCAGGAAGAATGCATGCGTCGCTGTTTGACATTTGCATCAGAAAACTCGCACGCGCGCTGCGCGCTATAAACAAACGAGCGCGCATTCCCCTCTGTCCACGCACCGGAAGAAGAGAACTCAATCCTCGCCCGGCACGGCCTGCGGCACGCTGTCGTCATCCTCGCCGGCATAGCCGAGCGGGAGGCTGTGCTTGGTCTCTTTGATCGAGCCGGTGACACCAGGATCCCCGTAGTGCTCACCATAGTGCTGCGCGGCGTAACGCGAACGCACGTGTGCGGCCGCGACTTCGCCGGGGATCGCGACCGGCTCGCAGATGCGGCGGTCGCCATAGTGGCGCATCAGATCGACGTGGATGTGATTGTAGTGATAGACATTGGCGCCCGGCGCCAGCACCGTGGTGAATTGATCGCACGCTGACGCCTGGACGTCGTGCAGAAAGCCTTGCTCCTCGGGCGAGCCGTGCCAGCCATATTGCACGCTGACCTTATGCCCGTCAGCGAGATCGAATTCGGCGACGTCGAGCGCATTGCCGAAAGCATGCTCGGAAATATGCGCGTTCGGATTGCCGTTCATGCCGCGGCAGGAATAGGCCGAGATCTGTTTGATCTCGACCACCGGCTGGCGGAACCAGCGCAGCGCGGCCGGCTGCACCGCGCCCGTGATCCACTGATCGAGCGCCGACACGATCGGACAGGCGAGCGTCGCCGCCGGTTCCACCGCGACCGGCTGGATCGATGCGATCACCGCGCGATCGGGTGGTCCAAGCGGCGGCAATGGCGCTTGCGGCGGACGCGTTGGATAGGGCGCGGCATTCGAGCCGCCGTAATACGGATGCGGCGGGCCGCCCGGAATGCCGATGTCCTCGTCATCGTCCGGGTCCGGCAGTCCCGGCGGATTGAGCGACAGCGGCCCGCCGGCTTGTGCGCTGGTCTGCGGCGCACGGTAGCTCTGCGGATATGACTGTGACGAATAGGGCTGCTTCGCCGGGTAAGATTGCGCGGGATAAGACTGCGCCGAGTAAGACTGCGGCGGATAGGATTGCGGCGATTGTTGATAGGGCGATTGTTGGTAGGGATTATATTGCGGCCCGTTTTGTTGGGGCGGCAGCAGCGTACTCGACTGGATCGCGCTCGAATGGTTGGCCGGCGCATAGGGCGCACCGTTTTGCTGACCGTATGTCGGTCCGTAGCCTTGGCTTGAATTTTGGCCCGGCCAGCTTTGCGGCATCGCGCTGTTTGGGGCGGAGCCATTCGGAATGGCGCCCGGCGGCCGCAGTAACTCGTCGTCATAGCCCAGCGCCGAACTCGCGCCGAGCGCGGAGACGCGCAGCGGATAGGTGATGCCGCAGGCGCCAGGTCCATCGATCGGCGAGATGCGCACACGCGCCGCCGACTCTTTCACGGCACCTGAATTCAGGCATGACAATTCCGCCTCAGCGCGCCACGGCTCGCGCTCGGCCATCATGTAATGACTGCAGCCGGCGACGGCGATCAGAGCGACGAGGACGAGGGAGCTGACGAGGTACCAGCGAACTCCGCGCGTCATGCGCGGACAATGCGAGTAATTCCCTTAAGGACTGCTCAACGATGATGCGTGAACTCGGCATTAACCATGGCCCTTGATCCGGAACCGCGTTTCGGGCCACATCGCTCTCGAGCATGATCCGGAAAAATTGGCACTGGTTTTCCGAAAAGATCATGCTCAATCAAAATGCCGGAGCGACAAATGCGTCAATCCAAAAACATTTTTTTGCTTTAGGAGAAAGCAATGTTGTCCACACTCGATCTTGTCCGCCGTCTTGAATCCGGCGAATTGAAGCCGCGCGCCGCGATCGATTTATGTGCGCAGGCCATCGATGCACGCGAGAATGATGTCGGCGCTTTTGTCGTGCTCGATCTCGAAGCAGCGCGGCGCGCCGCTGACAATCCGCAGCTCGCCCAGACGCCGCTTCGTGGCCTGCCGGTCGGTTTCAAGGACATCTTCGACACCGCAGATCTGCCGACGCAATACGGCTCGCCGATCTATGCCGGCTACCGGCCGCGCGCCGATTCAAGCCTCGTCGCGCTGACGCGCCGTGCCGGCGGTATCGTCATCGGCAAGACTGTCACCACGGAGATGGCTTCGCTGGTGCCGTCGGTGACGCGCAATCCGCACAATCTCGAACACACGCCGGGCGGTTCGTCGGCGGGCTCCGCCGCGGGTGTCGCGGCCGGCATGATGCCGATAGCGTTCGGCACGCAAACCGCGGGATCGGTGATCCGGCCGGCAGCGTTTTGCGGCGTTGCCGGCTTTAAGCCATCCTATCGTTTGATCCCGATGGTCGGCGCCAAAGACATCGCCTGGCATCTCGACACCGGCGGCCTGTTCGGCGCCAGCGTCGCCGATGTTGCGTTCGTTGTCGGCGCCATTCTTGCGCGCGATCTGCGCGTCGATCGCACCGCGCCGGCGGCGCCACGCATCGCCGTCGCGCGCACGCATCTGTGGCCACAAGCGAGCGAAGCGATGCACGAGGCGATCGAGACTGCCGCCAAGATCGCGCAAGGCGCCGGCGCCAAGGTCACCGAGATCACGCTGCCGCCGATCTTCGAGGATGCTTATCTCGCGCAGCATACGATTCAGGATTACGAGAATCTCTGCGCGGTCGCCTGGGAATATGAAAATCATCGCGACAAGATCGATCGCCGGTTGCGTGAAGCGCTCGATGCGGCGACCGCCATCACCGCGGCCGCCTACGACGCGGCGCGTCGCACCGGCAGCCGCGCCCGGCAGGCGCTCGCCGACGCCATGGCGGATTACGACGTGATCCTTACGCCGTCGGCGCCCGGCGCCGCCCCGCGTGGCTTCACTACCACCGGCACTGCGATATTCAACCGGCTGTGGACCTTGATGGGAACGCCTTGCGTCAATGTGCCGGGCTTGAGCGAGAACGGGTTGCCGCTCGGCATTCAGATCGTCGGCCGCTTCGGCCGCGACCGCTCAGCGCTCGAAGCGGCGCTGTTTGTCGAGCAGGCGATCGCGAAGAAGGCGGCGGCGTAACTATTCCGTAGCCGTGCGCGCCGAGGCTAGCGGATCGTAATTCAGGATCGGCGCCAGCCATTTCTCCATCGCCGCAAAGGTCTCGCCCTTGCGCTTGGCATAATCCTCGACCTGGTCGCACTCGATCTTGCCGACGCCGAAGTAATAACTGTCGGGATGGCTGAAATAGAGGCCGCACACGGAGGCCCCCGGCCACATCGCAAAGCTTTCGGTGAGTTTCACGCTGATGGCGCGTTCGCCGTCGAGAAGCTTGAACAAGGTTCCCTTTTCGGTGTGATCGGGCTGCGCCGGATAGCCGGGCGCCGGGCGGATGCCGCGATATTTCTCGCCGATCAGTTCGTCGTTGCGTAGTGTCTCGTCCGCGGCATAGGCCCAGAATTCGCGGCGCGTGCGCTGATGCATGCGTTCTGCAAGCGCCTCGGCAAAGCGATCGGCCAGAGCTTTGGCCATGATGGCCGAGTAATCGTCATTGGCGTGCTTGAAGCGTTCGACCGCGGCTTCTTCGCCGAGGCCGGCGGTCACCGCGAACGCGCCGATATAGTCGCGCAGTCCGCTCGCGCGCGGCGCGACGAAATCGGCCAGTGCGATATTGGCGCGGCCCTCGCGACGGGCCAATTGCTGGCGCAGCGTGTGCAAGGTCGCGATCGGCTTGCCTCTGTGTTCATCGCCAAAAACCAGAATATCGTCGCCCTCGCTGTTCGCCGGCCAGAAGCCGATGACGGCGCTGGCGCGAAACCAGTTCTCGGCGATCATTTTCTTCAGCATCGCTTGCGCATCGGCGAAGAGACTTCGCGCCGCCTCGCCAACGATCGCATCCTGCAGGATCGCCGGATATTTACCGTTGAGCTCCCAGGTGGCGAAGAACGGCGACCAGTCGATGTAATCGACCAGTTCGGCGATCGAATTATCGCTCAGCGTGCGCGCGCCGAGAAGACGCGGTACCGGCGGCACGTAATTGCCGGACCAATTCAGCTTCAGCGCATTGGCGCGCGCATCGGCGAGCGGCAGCCGCTGCTTGTTCTCCTCGCCGCGCGCATGCGCGGCCGCGATCCTTGCATATTCGGCGCGCACATCGCTGACATAACGCTCGCGCGCATCGCGCGACAATAGCGACGAGACAACGCCGACAGCGCGGCTCGCATCGTTGACATAGACCGTCTGGCCGCGCCGGTAGTTGGGATGGATCTTGACGGCAGTGTGCACGCGGCTCGTGGTGGCGCCGCCGATCAGGAGCGGCATATCGAAACCTTGCCGCTCCATTTCCGCCGCGACGTGGCACATTTCATCGAGCGAGGGCGTGATCAGCCCTGACAGGCCGACGATGTCGGCCTGTTCGGC
>JBAUCK010000077.1:0-11762 GCA_049677525.1 Xanthobacteraceae bacterium | reverse complement strand
CTCGCGCCGGTGACGGCGGACGCGATGGCAAAGCTCATTCTCGACGATGTCATCGAGCCTGCGATCCGGCCGTTCGGGCTCGAGCGCTTTCTGCCGGCGAGGGCAGCGAAGTGGGGGAATGAGAATGGTGCAAGAGACAATCCGCGTGAATGGCGAGAACGAACCGCTCGGCGCGCAGCGAACGCTTGACGCTTTTTTGGCCGAAAACAGCCGACATCGCGCAGCGCGGCGTTGCGGTTGCGCTCAATGGCGCGGTCGTGCCGCGCGCGGCATGGCGTGACACTTTATTGCGGACGGGCGACAGCGTTGAAATCGTGCGGGCGCGGCAGGGCGGATAAAGGAGAAAGCCAGAATGTCCGATCTTCTCATCATTGCCGGGCATGAATTTTCATCGCGGCTGTTTCTCGGCACTGCTGGCTATCCCAATCGCAAGATGATGCTCGATGCCGTCGCCGCGTGCGGCACGGCCATGGTTACCGCTTCGATCCGACGCATTAGTCTGGCCGGCGATGACGAAAGCCTCATCGATCTCCTCGGCGACCGGGTGAAATTCTTGCCCAACATCGCCGGCTGCCGGACCGCGAAGGATGCTGTCCTCACCTCGGAGCTGGCGCGCGAGGCGCTCGACACCAATTGGATCAAACTCGAAGTGATTGGCGACCGCGAATTGCTCTATCCCGATGTCGAAGAGCTGATCCGCGCCACGGCGGATTTGGTCGGCAAGGGCTTTATTGTCCTGCCTTATTGCACCGAAGATCCGGTGATCTGCCGCAAGCTCGCCGATGCCGGCGCGGCCGCGGTGATGCCGCTCGGCTCGCCGATCGGCTCTGGGCTCGGCATTTCCAACCCGCATCTGATTGAGCTTGTATGTGCGCGCTCGCCGGTGCCGGTCGTACTCGACGCCGGTATCGGCACGGCATCAGACGCCGCGCTTGCGCTGGAGCTCGGCTGCGCGGCGGTGCTGGTCAATACCGCAGTATCGAAGGCGCAAAATCCGTTGCTGATGGCCAAAAGCATGCGCGCCGCGGTCGAAGCCGGAAGGCTATCGCGGCTCGCCGGCCGTATCGCAAAGAAGACACACGCCGAAGCATCGAGCCCGCAATTCGGGCTGGTGGGCACGTAACGGATTAAGCCGCCGACTTGCCTAACATCTCCCGCACCATCGGGATCACTTTCCTTCCGTAAAGCTCGATGCAATGCATGATCTTTTCGTGCGACAGCGCCCCAGCCGAATATTTCAGATCGAAGCGCAAGATGCCAAGCGCCTTCGCCGTCGCAGCTATCTTGCGCGCCACGGTTTCGGGCGAGCCGACATAGAGCGAGCCATGCTCGATTTCCTGGTCGAATTCGCCGCGGCCCATTGGCGGCCAGCCGCGCTCGGCGCCGATGCGGTCGCGGAAGATCTTGTAGACCGGAAAAAGCTGCTCGCGCGCCATCTCGTCGGTATCGCAGACAAAGCCCGGTGAATGCACGCCGATCTCGCGGGCTGGACGGCCGTATTGCGTGAAGGCTCGATGATAAAGATCAACATAGGGCGTAAAACGTCGCGGATCGCCGCCGATAATGGCAAGCATCAGCGGCAGATCGTAATGCGCGGCGCGGACCACGGATTGCGGGCTGCCGCCGACGCCGATCCAAGTCTTAAGCGTTCCGGTTTTCAGCGTGCCGGTCTCGATCGGCGGAAAGACCCGCTGATTGGTCAGCGGCGGGCGGGTCTTGCCCTGCCAAGTCACCGGCTCGTTTTTAAGCAGCGCCGCGAAGAGATCGAGCTTGTCTTCGAACAGATCTTCGTATTGCGACAATTCATAGCCGAACAGCGGAAAGGATTCCGTGAACGAGCCGCGACCGAGGATGACTTCGGCGCGGCCGTTCGAGAGCGCATCCACGGTCGAGAAACGTTGGAAGACGCGAATGGGGTCGTCCGAAGACAGCACGGTCACCGCGGAGCCGAGATGAATGCGCTTGGTGCGCGTCGCGATGCCGGCAAGAACGACTTCCGGAGCGGACACTGCGAAGTCGGGCCGATGATGCTCACCGACGCCGATGAAATCGATGCCGACCTCATCGGCAAAGATCGCCTGATCGACGAGATTGCGGATGACTTGCGCTGCAGGAAGAAGCTTATCGTCGGGGCCGGCGGTGATGTCGCCAAAGGTATCGACGCCGAGTTCGAGTTGTTGGGCCATAAAGTTGCGTCTCACAAATCTCAATTTGCGCCTTGAGGCGTCAGGCGGTTTTGGGGAACGGTGAAACCGGCGGTTCGCAGCCTATGTGGGGCCCGCAGGCCGTCAGATCAACTGCTGCTGCAACTCGTCGGCCATAGCTTGCAGGCTCGCAAAGTAATGGCCGTGCATCGCCTTCAGCGATGTGCGCTCGCTGTGCACGCCGATATTCAGTGCGGCAATCACCCTGCCGTCGCGCTTCTTCAGCGGGATTGCGATCGAGCGGAAGCCGATCTCGACTTCCTGATCGGCCAACGCGAAGCCTGATTTGCGGACGTCGAGGATGGCTTTGCGCAATTGCGCCTTGTCGGTGACGGTGAATTTGGTGATTTTCTCGGACCGCAGCCGGGCGAGAAACCTTTCCAGCTCGCGATCGTCGAGTGCCGCAAGCAAGACGCGGCCAAGCGCCGTTGCGCTCGCCGGCAGCCGGAAGCCGATCTGGGCGCTCACCGGCAGAACCCGCTTGGGCGAAGCGTGGGCGATCATGGTGACATCTTCGCCGTCCAGAACGGCAGCCGAACAAGACTCGCCAATCTGTTCACTCAACCGCCCGAGCGCGGGCTGCACGATATCGGTTACAGCGTTGGATTGCAGATAGGCGCGGGCAAGATTGAGGACGCGCGGCTTCAGCCGGAACATGCGCTCGTCCACCTCGGCATAGCCGAGCTGCACCAGGGTGTGCAGGGTGCGGCGCACCGAAGCGCGCGGCAGATCGACGAGCTTGGCGATGTCGCTCAGGGTCAGCTGCTTGCGATCCTGATTGAACGCCTCGATAACGCGCAATCCGCGCGCCAGCGCTTCAAGGAATTCGGGCCCCGAGACGTCGACCAGCGTCTGTTCGGACGCGGACCTGTTGATCGCCGGCATTTGAAAAGCTCCCGCGCTTGCCAGGCTTTTTGCTATCTGTTCTAATTTCGAACATATGTTCGGTCAACGAACATAACTAGCGGCCTTCGGTTGAGGCGTAAAGCGAAATCGGCAACGCGAAACTTTTGGGGATTGGCGATGCTCAGCGCAGAACAGAACGATCGCATCACCAGGGTGGGACCCGGCAAACCCGCCGGCACATTATTGCGCCGCTATTGGCAGCCCGCGGCTTTGGCCGACGAACTCGATGGCGAGCGACCGATCAAGCCGATCAGACTCATGGGCGAGGACCTTGTGATCTATCGCGACGACAAGGGACGTTACGGCCTTCTTGGCCGCAGCTGCCCGCATCGCGGCACCGATCTTGCCTATGGACGGCTTGAGAACGGCGGTCTGCGTTGCGCCTTTCACGGCTGGCTGTTCGACATCGAAGGCAAGTGTCTCGAAACGCCGGCGGAGCCGGAAGGCAGCACGATGTGCCGCAACATCCGGCAGAAGGCTTATCCGGTGGTCGAGCGTAACGGCATTTTGTTTGCTTATATGGGGACGGGCGCGCCGCCGGAATTTCCGTATTTCGATTGCTTCGTTGCGCCCAGTTCACACACTTTCGCGTTCAAGGGCCGGATCGATTGCAATTGGCTGCAATCATTGGAGGTCGGCATCGATCCGGCTCACACCTCGTTCCTGCATCGCTTCTTTCACGACGAGGATCCGAAGGAGGGTTACGGCAAGCTGTTCCGCGACACGTCGATCGATTCGAAAATGCCGATGACCAGGATCATGCGCGAATTTCCGCGGCCTCGCATCGAGGTTGAGCCGACCAATTTTGGCTTGCGCATTCTCACGCTGCGCGAGATCAGCGCCAAGAACATGCATGTGCGCGTCACCAATCTGATGTTCCCCAATGCCTTCATCATTCCGATGAGCCGGGAAATGACGATCACGCAATGGCATGTGCCGATCGACGACACCAAGCATTACTGGTACGCGATCTTCACCAGCTTCGGCGCGCCGGTGGACAAGGACGAGATGCGCCGTCAGCGGCTCCAGCTCTACGAATTGCCGGACTACGTTCCGCGCAAGAACAAGAGCAACAATTATGGCTACGATCCGCACGAGCAGGATCACGAGACCTATACCGGCATGGGCGCGGACATCAATGTTCACGATCAATGGGCCTGCGAATCCATGGGCGAGATTGCCGATCGCACCCAGGAACATCTCGGCCAGTCGGACAAGGCGATTACCGCCTATCGGCGGCTGTTGCGCACGGCCATCGATGCCGTCGACAAGGGCGACACGCCGCCGATGATCTTCGACGTCGCTTCGGCTAAAACAGTGACCGGACCGGCGGCCATAGACGGTGTCGGCCCGACCGACGATTGGGAGGGTTACTGGCGGCGCACCGATGCCAGCAAACGCAGCGCCGCCAGTTGGGCGAATATCAGCTGAGTTGGGCGGCAAAAGGCGAGCAGGGCGAGTAGAGTCACCGAAAAATGTCTTCTCACAAGCGCCGCTCACTTGCCCTGAACTTTGTCGATCGTCACGGCCTATGGAGCGAGGCTCAGGTCCGCACTGCCGCCGCAGTCGAGAAGGCCGTCAGACAGAAGAATCTTGAACTGGTGCGTTTCTCCTTCCCGGATCAGCACGGCATCCTGCGCGGCAAGGCACTGGTGGCGGCGGAGGCGGTGCGCGCGTTGCGTGCCGGCGTGACCATGACGAGCACGCTTTTCGCCAAGGACACGTCGCACCGCACGGTGTTTCCGGTGTTCGAGGCCGGCGCCGGGATGGACTTGCCGGAAATGGGCGGCGCCGGCAATTTCGTCATGGTCGCCGATCCGGAAACGTTTCGCGTTCTGCCGTGGGCTGAGAGCACCGGCTGGGTTTTGTGCGATTGCTATTTTCCGAACGGCAAAAGGGTGCCGATTGCGACGCGCGGGCTTTATCGCGAGGCGCTGGCAAAGCTCGCCGAAGCCGGCTTCGATTATCTGGCCGGCCTCGAAGTCGAATTTCACCTGTTGAAGATCGAAGATTTGCAGCTGGCGCCCGAAACGCTGATCTGGCCGGCCGAGCCCCCGCGAGTCAGCCACACCACGCACGGCTATCAATATCTCACCGAGGGCCGCTACGATCAGGTCGCGCCCATTCTCGACGTGTTGCGAAAAAGTGTCGCGGCGCTCGGCCTGCCGCTGCAATCGGTCGAGGTCGAATTCGGGCCGAGCCAGTACGAGTTCACCTTCGCGCCGGAGACGGGGCTCGCGCCCGCCGATGCCATGGTGCTGTTCCGCAGCGCGCTGAAACAGGTGGCGCGCCGGCACGGCTACCTGGTGAGCTTCATGTGCCGGCCGCGGCTGCCCAATACGCTCGCTAGCGGCTGGCATCTGCACCAATCGGTGCTCGACAGCAAATCCAAGGCCAATGCCTTCGTCTCCCACGATGACAAGGAAACGCTGTCGCCGCTCGGCCGCAATTTTCTCGGCGGGTTGCTCGCGAATGCACGCGCGGCCAGCGTTTTCTCGACGCCGACGCTCAACGGCTATAAGCGCTATCGCGGCGCCAATACGATGGCGCCGGTCCAGGCCGTTTGGGCGCACGACAATCGCGGCGCCATGATCCGCGTGATGGGCGAGGCCGGCGATCCGGCGACCCATTTCGAGAACCGCTGCGGCGAACCGCTGGCCAATCCCTATCTTTACATGGCGTCGCAGATTTATGCGGGCCTGGACGGCACGGCCCGCGGACTTGATCCTGGACCGTCCGCTGACGCTCCCTACAAAAGCTCCGCCGAGGCTCTGCCCGCGACGCTCGAAGAAGCGCTTGCTGCACTGCGCACGAATGCCTGTTTCCGGGCCGGATTTGGCGACGGCTTTGTGGACTATTACGCCAGGATCAAGGAAGCTGAGATCGCGCGGTGCCGGAAGGAGGGCCAGCCGGAAGAGCCCGACGTCAGCGAATGGGAGCACCGGGAGTACTTTGATAGTCTATGACTTAACCGACGGATGGCTTGGACACAGCGCCAAAGACAGGAGGGGTGTGATGACGAAAACATACAGAGCCGCGGGGGCTGCGCTGATCGCTGCAGGCGCCGCGCTGGTGCTGGCAACGGGCCCGGCGCCGGCGCAGCAGAAGACGGTGAAGATCGGCTTCATCTCGACCTTCAGCGGCCCGCCCGCCGCCATCGGCAACGACATGAAGAATTCCTTCGAGCTGGCGCTCGATCATCTTGGCCGCAAGCTCGGCGGGTTGCCGGTCGAGGTCATCTATGAGGACGACCAAACCAAGCCCGAAATCGGCGTGCAGAAGACGCAAAAGCTGATTGAGTCCGACAAGGTCGACTTCCTCGTCGGCTATATATGGTCGAATGTGGTCCTGGCTTCGCTCAAACCGATTGCCGATTCCAAGACCATGACGGTGGTCACCAATGCCGGCGCCTCGCAGCTCGCCGGCGAATTGTGTTCGCCCTATGTGTTCTCGACGTCTTGGAACAACGACCAGACGCCGGCGTCGCTCGGCCTTTATATGAATCAGAAGGGGGTCAAAAGCGCCTTCCTGATCGGGCCGAATTATGCCGCCGGCAAGGACATGCTCGCCGGCGTGCAGTCAACCTTTAAAGGCAAGATCGTCGGCCAGGAATTGACGCGCTGGCCGGACCAGCTCGACTTCTCCGCCGAGTTGTCGAAGGCGCGCGAGGCCAAACCCGACGCGATCTTTGCCTTCTATCCCGGCGGCGCCGGTGTGCAATTCATCACCCAATATGCGCAGTCGGGGCTCAAGGGTCAGATCCCGCTCTACACCGCCTTCACCGTCGACGATCTGTCGCTGCCGCGGTTGAAGGATCTCGCCATTGGGATTCCGGGCGCCCAGGAATGGGTCGCCGATCTGCCTAACGACGCCAACAAGAAGTTCGTCGCCGACTATAAAGCCAAGTACAACGCCACGCCGTCGTTCTACGGCGCGCAGACCTATGACGCAGTCGGACTGATCGACAGCGCCATCAAGGCGGTGAAGGGTGACCTCACAAACAAAGAGGGCATGCGCAAGGAAATGGAAAAGGCCGATTTCAAGTCGGTGCGCGGCCCGTTCAAGTTCGGCAACAACCACATCCCGATTCAGAATTTCTACCTGCAGGATTCGGTGAAGAATGCCGACGGCAGCTATTCGCTGCACACGGTGGCGACCATCGTCAAAGACGATCAGGACAAGTTTCACGACAAGTGTCCGATGAAGTAAGGAAGCTTTGCTTCGCGGAACAAGTGCACGCCACGATCGTCATGGCCGGGCAGAGCCGTTTGCAGAACGGCGTCACGTCGTTCGCCTATGCCCGGCCATCCACGTCTTCGGGCCGCAAATGAAGACGTGGTTGTCCGCACCAGGTACGGGCGTGACGGCAAAGACAGTGAACGCTCGATAGGCCCATGCTCTATTTCATCGAACAGCTCCTCAACGGCATTCAGCTCGGAATGCTGCTCTTTCTGTTGGCCGCGGGTCTGACGCTGATTTTCGGCATCATGGACCTCGTCAATCTGGCGCACGGGTCGCTCTATATGCTCGGCGCTTATTTCGCCGCGACCTTTGCAGACTGGACCGACAGCTTTGTGCTTGGCGCGATCCTTGCACTTTTGGCGACGCTCGTCGTTGGCATGGTGCTCGAAGTGGTTGCTATCCGGAGATTATATGGCCGCGATCATCTCGATCACGTGCTCGCAACCTTCGGCCTGCTGCTGTTTTTCAATGAGCTGGTCCGGCTGATCTGGGGCCCGGCCGGCCTCACGCTGCCGCTGCCGAGCGAAATGCTCAATGCCGTCCAGGTGCTGCCGGGCCTGTATTATCCGGTCTATCGCCTGGTCATTATCGGTGTCACGCTCGCGGTCGGCGCGCTGCTTTATGTGCTGGTGATGCGAAGTCGGCTCGGCATGCTGATCCGCGCCGGCGCATCCAACCGCGAAATGGTCGGTGCGCTCGGCATCAATATCAAGCTGCTCTACACGCTGGTCTTCGGGCTTGGCGCGGCACTCGCGGGCTTTGCCGGTTTGATGCAAGCGCCGATCCTGACGGTGCAGATCGGCATGGGTGAGAACATTCTTATCGCCGCCTTCGTCGTCGTTACCATCGGCGGCATCGGTTCGATCCGCGGCGCCTTTATCGCCGCCATGCTTGTCGGCATCGTCGACACGATCGGCCGCGCTTTCGTCCCCGATCTGTTGCACACCTATCTCAGCGAAGCCGCCGCATCGAGCCTCGGCCGGGCGCTGTCGTCGATGCTGATCTATCTCTTGATGGCGCTGGTTCTGGTGGTGCGTCCGGCTGGCCTGTTTCCGGCGGCGGCGCGATGAAGCTGTCGCTCACGCCGCGCGTCGCGATGAACATTTTTCTCGTGCTGTTTCTTGGTCTGGTGCCGGTCTATGCGGCGCTCAGCGGCAATACTTTCGCCATGACGCTGTTCGCGCGCGTGATGATTCTCGCGTTGGCGGCGCTGAGCCTCAATCTGATCATGGGCTATGGCGGCATGGTGAGTTTCGGCCACGCCGCCTATCTCGGCATCGGCGGCTATGCCGTCGGCATTCTGTCGAAGGAGGGCGTCGATTCCGGCTTCATTCAGTGGCCGGTGGCAATCGGTGCTTCGGCGCTCTACGCGCTTGTCGTCGGCGCTCTCAGCCTGCGCACGCGCGGCGTTTACTTCATTATGATCACGCTCGCCTTCGCGCAAATGGTCTATTACGTCGCGATCGGGCTCGACCGTTATGGCGGCGACGATGGGCTCACCATCTATCACAACAGCCAGTTTGGCGGCCTGATCGATATCGGCAACAGGACCGTCTTCTATTATCTCTGCTTCGCGCTGCTGCTGGCGGGAATTTATGCGGTCTGGCGCATCGTCAATTCGCGCTTCGGCCTGGTCATCCAAGGCGCACGGTCAAACGAGCGGCGCATGCGCGCCATCGGCTTCCCGACGTTTCGCTACAAGCTTGCGTGCTTCGTCATCGCCGGTGCGATGTGCGGGCTTGCCGGAGCGCTTCTTGCCAATCACACGAATTACATCAGTCCGGCGATGATGGAATGGACACGTTCCGGCGATCTCATCGTTATGGCGGTGCTCGGCGGCATGCGCGCGGCCTTCGGACCCTTGATCGGCGCCATGACGTTCCTGTTGCTTGAGGATGTGCTGTCGCGCTCCACAGATTACCCGAACCTGATCATCGGACCGCTGCTTCTCGTCGTTGCCATTTATGTCAACGGCGGAATCGACGGATTGCTCGGGAGGGCGCACCGTGCCTGACGCTCTTCTTCAGGTCGAAGACCTGACCAAGCGCTTCGGCGGCGTGGTCGCGTCCGACAGGATCTCGCTCGTGCTTGATCGCGGCAAGCTGCACGCCATTATCGGACCAAACGGCGCGGGCAAGACCACGTTGATCGCCCAATTGACGGGCGAAATTGCGCCTGATGCCGGGAGCGTCCGCTTCGACGGTCATGACATTACCGCGCTTCCGGTCTACCGGCGCAGCGCCATCGGGCTGGCGCGCTCGTTCCAGATCACCTCGCTGTTTCTCGATTTCACCGCTCTCGACAATGTCGCGCTCGCGGTTCAGGCGCATGCCGGGCACTCGTTCCGCTTCTGGCGGAACGCACGCGGCGACGCTGCGCTGCGTGAACCGGCGCGCGCGACGCTGAGGGATGCGGGCCTCGGCGCGCGCGCGGATGTGCTCGCCGCCGATCTCAGCCACGGCGAACGCCGCCAGCTTGAAATCGCCATGGCGCTCGCGACCAAGCCGCGCATGCTCCTGCTCGACGAGCCGATGGCCGGCATGGGCCCGGAGGAATCCGTTTGCCTCATCGAAAATCTCCGCAGGCTCAAAGGCAGCGTGACGATCCTTTTGATCGAGCACGATATGGACGCTGTCTTCGCGCTCGCCGACCGCATCAGCGTTCTGGTCTATGGCCGCATCATTGCCTCCGGCGATCCGGCGGCGATCCGAGCCGATCCTATCGTACGTCAGGCTTATCTCGGGGAGAGCGGAGGAGACGCCGCTCATGGTTGACGGTGCCAATCCTCCGCTGCTCGAACTGTCCGGAATCGAGACCAATTACGGTTTGAGCCGGGTGCTCTTCGGCCTCTCGCTCGCGCTCGGCAACGGCGAAATGGTCTCGCTTATGGGCCGCAACGGCATGGGCAAGACCACGACCGTGCGCTCGATCATGGGGCTCACGCCGGCGACCACGGGCTCGATCCGATTTGGCGGCGAGCAAATTCGCACGCTGCCGCCCTATCGCGTCGCCAAACTTGGCATCGGGCTCGTTCCCGAAGGTCGTCAGGTGTTTCCCAACCTGACGACGCGAGAAAATCTGATCGCTACCGCTGCCAATCGCGGCGGCGCGCGTGACCCTTGGACCCACGACAAAGTCTGTTCGTTGTTTCCCCGGCTTGCCGAGCGCGCCCGCAGCATGGCCAATCTGCTGTCAGGTGGCGAGCAGCAAATGCTCGCCATAGGTCGCGCTTTGATGACCAATCCGCGTCTTCTGATTCTTGACGAAGCGACCGAAGGCCTGGCGCCGGCTATTCGCGACGAGATTTGGCGCTGTCTGCAGAGCTTGCGCGCCGCTGGCCAATCGATCCTGGTGATTGACAAGAATGTCGACGCGCTGATGCGTATCGCCGACCGCCACTACATTATCGAGCGCGGCTGCGTCGTGTGGACAGGCTCGTCGCAGCAATTGGCCGGCGCGCCCGACATTCAGCACCGTTATTTGGGTGTTTAATTTGATCCGGCCTGAGCCGGATCAGTTTTGCAGCCGCCGCGGCTCAACGATGTAAACGACCTTCCCGGCGACGAGGACGGCGACGACGCGCGGCCGTCCCGGCAGCGATGCATCGACCAGGATCAGATCGGCGCGCTTGCCCGATGCGATGCTGCCGCGATTGGGGAGGTTCATCGCGCGGGCCGGCGTGCCGCTGACAAGTTCCCAGGCTTTGGCGAGCGGCAGCACGCCGATCTCCGCCAGCCGGAAGGCGGCGACCAATGGCGCTGGATAAAAATAGTCCGACGCCAGGATCGAGCACAGGCCGCGCGCCACCATGTCGCGCGCATTGATGCTCTTGGCGCGGACGATGTTCGGGGCACCGAAGACGATCTGATCGCCGCCGGCAACGGCATCCTCCGCTGTCTCGATATTCACGGAAATTCGCAGACCCGGCAGCCGAGCGCGCGGAACCATTGCCGTTACTCCGGCGAGGAATCGTCGTGCGAAAGTAGCGGGATGCCGGTGGCATTGGCACTTTTGGCCATGCGCACGATCAAGTCCGGCACTTCGTCGGCGCGGCTCTGCAGCGAGCCCACCAGCTTGAAGAAGTCCTCGCGGCTTAAGCCGGTGTGATCGATCATGGCGCCGATCTTGGACGGCGGCCGGTTCGCATAGTCGGGCGCCAGCATGTGATCGTTGACAGCAAGCGCGTCGATCTTGTGTTCGTCAAGCCAGCTGCTCGCTTCGCGCTCGGCTTCGAAATTGAACGTCTCGAAGCGCAAGTGATAGCGCGGATCGGCGGCGAGCCGTGGCTTGAGCGCTTCGATCGCGGTGAGCAGGTTGCGCGCATTTTCCGGCCCGCGCAGGCAAGGCTCCCACGACCAGGTGACGCCGTGAAATACCGTCGTAATGCCGTTGGCGATGACCTGGCGATCG
>JBAUCK010000076.1:0-5858 GCA_049677525.1 Xanthobacteraceae bacterium | reverse complement strand
AGATGCAGCTGAATTTTTGCCCTGAGTTTCGCTAGACTACAACATCATGGCGAGAATCATTCCACCCGGAATTGTCGAGGCGGTGAATATCATTGCGCTCGCAAAATAGTGCGTGCGGGGAAATCCTCGCCGGACTGCCGCCGTCCCAAGCCGGCCGAGCTGTCCGCGGTATTCCACCATTTGGCGAGATCCACGCATTGGGAGCGCTGGCCTGATGGTGGACCGATATGGGCTTGCAGTGTCTGCGATCTGAGGAGAACTCCGAATGCTGTTTATACACAACGATGTTGTTGAAGAGGTGCTGACGATGAAAGACTGCATCGAGGTCCAGGAGCGAGCGTTCCTTCAGATTCCCACGGGCGGCGCGGTGCAACGACCGCGCACTGACATGTATGTTCCATGCGAGCGCGATGACGGCTATTACCGCTGGGGCACAATGGAAGGAGCCAATGAGGGCATACTCGCTATCCGCATGAAGTCTGATGTGATGGTTTGGCCGACCGACGCTGCGGGTGAGTGGCGCGAGAGCAAATATTGTATCAGACCGGGGACGTTCTTTGGCTTGATCCTCCTGATGAGTACTCGAAACGGGGAACCACTCGCTTTAATTAATGATGGGGTCTTGCAACACATGCGGGTGGGTGGAGGAGCTGGCATCGGAGCCCGTAGTTTGTCGCGGCAGAACGCCAGCACGGTTGGCGTTCTTGGCTCCGGTGGAATGGCCCGAAGCTTTCTCGAAGCATTCTGCGCCATACGTCCGATCCAGCGAGCAAATGTTTTTAGCCCAACCTCCATCAACCGGAACCGCTATGCGGACGAAATGAGCCGCAAGCTCAGCATCGAAGTTGTGCCGGTCGCAAGCGCGAGAGAGGCCATACGCGGCGTCGACATCCTTGCCACCTGTACCGACAGCATGTCTCCGACTTTCGAGGCAGACTGGCTCGAGCCCGGCATGCACGTGACGATGCTGAGCAACCCCGAGGTGAGTCAGGAAGTACTCGACCGGTGCGACATCAAGATCCGCCAAGGCATAAGGTCCAGAGCGTCTACGAGCGATAGCATTATTGCCGAACCCCGACAGGTCGCAGGCACCTACATGGCCGGAACCGATGAGGAGAGGAAACGCGTTCCGCCGCGAGCGATGGAAGTCGCCGTCGGAGCGGATTTTCCGGACTATTACGACCTCGTGTCGGGAAAGACGCCGGGCCGAGAGCACGACGGTCAAATCACCTTTTACCACAACACAGGCAACCAGGGAGTGCAGTTCTCGGCTGTAGGCGGCCTAGTCTATCGCAGGGCTAAAGAGGCGGGTCTCGGACGGGAGATTCCGACGGAGTGGTTTCTGCAGGACATCCGAAACTGACCGCCTGTCAGACAGGCTTGGCAGATTTCGTATTACCGGTAACTCTCTCAATTGCCCTTATACGCAACAATCCAGTGATCCTGAGACAGCGACCAAACTATCCTGGCATGTTAGGGATCATCATATTCTATTTTGACCTAAGCGCGAGTCGGTGCACATTAATGGCTTGATCGGGAGTCGGAATTTAGCGGGCATGCCAAAATGTCGAGGTTGTTTGTTTCGTTACTCGGGATCATTACAACCAGTCTGATCATCATCGGGCTCGCAGGCGCCCAGGACTATCCATCGCGACCAATCACAGTCATTGTACCGATGCCTCCAGGCGGCGGTCTCGATGTGATAGCGCGCATCGTCGCGGAGAATCTGCCGCGTGCTCTCAATCAGGCGGTAGTGGTCGAAAACCGCGGTGGTGGCAACGGCAATATCGGCACCCGTGATGCCGCCAGGGCGGCCCCAGACGGTTACAAGCTGCTGCTGGGCCAGACAGGCTCGATGTCGATCAATCCAAGTCTTTATGGGACCGGCGCAGGCTACGATCCGCGTAAAGACTTCGCTCCGATCGGCTTGATTGCGGCAATGCCGACCGTCCTGATGGTTCATCCGTCATTGCCCGCAAAATCAGTAGGCGAACTAATCTCGATAGCAAAACGTGAGCCCGGCAAGCTGAATGCCGGCGTCCCCACAGTCGGCTCCATAGCGTATATGGCGGCAGAGATGTTCAAGATGATGGCCGGCGTAGACATGGCCATCATTCCCTATATGGGCACCAGCCCCCTCACGAACGATCTGCTCGGCGGACATGTCCCCATCGGTTTCAATAACATCGCCGCTTCGTTGAGCAATATCCAGGCAGGAAACTTGCGCGCTCTCGGGGTCGCTTCATTGAAGCGATCAGCGCTGCTGCCCGACGTCCCGACTGTGGCTGAGGCCGGGCTACCGGGTTTCGAAGCCGTCGTCAGCTATGGATTGCTGGCTCCAGCGGGGACGCCAAGGGCGATCATCGAGCGACTCAACCGAGAGCTCAACACCTTTCTGGGTCTTCCTGATGTCCGTGCGCGCATATCCGACATTGGGGGGGAACCATTGACGAGCACCCCGGAAGAATATGCGGCAGATATCGACCGCGAGGAAACAAAGTGGAGTGCATTGGTGCGCGAGCTGAGCTTGGACAGCAGCAGATAAAAGCGATACTCGCGTGAGGCCACCAATAGTCGCTGGTTCCGCGCGTTCCATAATCTATCATTATGCGATTGGGCTTCGCGAGTTGATAGGACAACGTCTCCGCTCAATCTCGCTGGACTTGATGGGCTTTTGCTGATGGTGATCGAAACACTGCCCCACCCACCAGTTGAACTCAAACTGCCGGCGTCCACTTGTTAAGAGATACGTCTTTGTCAATTTAGCCGAACCGGGCTCTCATTTTTCTTTGGACGCAAGAGCTACGCCCTCCCGGAAGTGCGCCGGGATTCTATCAAAAGCTATGTCTGGTAGTACTGCTCAAGATTATCGTGATTTGCCAAGTTTTCCGGGCGATACGGCTGCATCTGGTAGAAGTGCTGCACAGCCTCAACAGCGAAGCGCTCATACACTGAAGCATGCAAGATAGCGTTATGATCGACTGGGCGCAGGCCTTTCGGCCATAGCTTTTTCTTGAGCCATCCCGGCTCACGTTCATCGTGCTGCGGCCCGAGCGGATCGGGATTGAGCGTGAGCCAATCCCGGTCAACCTTGATGCCACTGCCGGTCGGGCCGTCGGTACCAGGCAAGTTCATGGCGGCGTGCACCATCCAGTCGAGAGTGATATCCGACAAGCGCGATTCGTTCTCGGCATAGCTTCCGCCTATGTCGGAATGATTGCCGGCAAACCAGATTTGATCCAGCCAATCAGGGTAACTGTCGGGCCGCTGCGGTCCACTATTTGCTGCACTCGCCCACGGAACCCGTGCAAAATCGGCACGATCTTCGTCGATGGACGTCGCATGGCGGGCATACCAAACGTCGTTGTCGAGATGCTTATCATAAAACTGCATCTTCCAAGATGTGAAATGCAGCGTTTGCCAGAACGAATATCCCGGCAAGCCCAACGCAAATTGAACGTGGGCAACGGCGTACCACATGGCACCAACGATGAAAGTTAGTGCGACGAGCGCTCCAAAGGTCAGCCAAAATGGCAACGACAAAAGCCAAAGAAAGAAGCTAGCTGCAAAAAGCGCGGCGAGTAGGCCAGCAACAACGGTGAAGCCGGTGCGGAAGCTCCCAAGCGACGCTACCGTGTCAAAGACGCCAATAAAGAAAGCGTCAACGTTAGACTTGCCACAGTGATCGGCGCGATACTTTTGGCGAAAGCGCGAAGCGAGCGCTTTGCGCTGCTCGACATAGTTCTTGTCTTTCGGCGAACCGACGTGAGCGTAGACCCACCTCACCGCCTCCCCCGCAATCTTTCGAGTGCTTGCCTGGTCTCGAAACAGAGGGGCACCGTCCGACATGGTCGTCGGGATGCCACAGAGTGATATCACCGACGCAAGACATCGCACGGTGTACGCGCCACGGCTGAACCCGAACAGAAAGATACGGTCGCCCGGCTGCCACATCCTCACCAAGGCAGCGTAGCAGTCCATGATGTTGTTGGTGATCCCCATCCCGGTGGCTTGGCTGACGCAGTCCTGAAGCCAGCGATAAGCGCGCGTCAAAAAGAGCATGCCGGTGGCAGGCCGCGATCCGAGACCCGGATCGTAAAAGGTCAGTTGCTCCTTCGGATCAATCGCCGTATCCGGTCCGCAACGGGTAGCGCGATAAAGCTTGTAGATATTGCTGACGTTTTGGTCGGGCGTGAGGCCGCCAGCCTGCCCGGTCCCGTCAGAAAAGATCAGAATATTTCGCGGCATCGCCATTGCTCCCGATCCGGTTTCGCGTGTCCGCATATGCCAATATCGCTTCTTGACGAAATCATATCCTCCGGTCGAGGTTTATCTCGTTCACTCGATGGGACGATGATGGCAAAAAGAGCGGCGGCTGTGGATGATTATGACGGGCCACTTCTAAACGGGCGCCCTCTTCTCAGCCGGGAGACCGTGAGCAGTTGGTTTAGCGCTCAAGTCCGTGCGCTCGCGGACGAACTGGCTGCTGCCGGAATCAAGAGCAAGCGAAGGATCCACGCCGATGGGACCGAATATGGGCATCAAAGCTTCTCGCACGGGGCGCTTTATTTATTGCTTCAGAACCGAACCTACCTTGGCGAGGCCACGCACAAGGGCAACAGCTATCCGGGCGAACATGCCGCCATTATTGCCAAATCACTTTGGGAGGCTGTCCAAACGGCATTTGCGAAAAATCGCGTCGCACGGGCGACCGGTAGCCGCACCAAGCAGCCAAGTCTGCTGGTCGGCATTCTGTTCGACCAGACCGGCGGGCGCTTGACCCCCACTCATTGCGTCAAGAAGGGGAAGCGGTATCGGTACTATGTGTCGACCGCCTTGGTGACCGGTGCCACGAAAGGCCGTTCGAGTCGTATCCGCATTCCGGCTGGCGACCTCGAGACAGTGGTGCTCGACAGGCTTCGCATATTCTTTGCCAACCGCGCCGAAATTTTTGACGGCATAGGCCACGAACCCACCAGCGGCATGATTCAACGGAATCTTTCCGAGCGGGCACGTGAGATCGCCACCGAGCTTGAAACTCGAGTAGGCGAGAAAACTAAAGCCGTAGTGACAGCTTTGGTCCACCGCGTGGAAATTAGACCGGATCGAGTACAAATCGACATCAGCCGAAGCCGGCTTATTGCCCTTCTCACCTCGCGTTCAATGGAGATGCAGATACGTGACGACAGCCCAACTAGCTCCCGGGGCGACATCCTGACCTTGACTGCGCCGGCGAAGCTGACGCGCGTCGGCCGCGAAATGAAAATGCTGGTCGAGGGTCACAACGATCAAGCTGCGGCGGACCCAAGCTTGCTGAGAATTATCGCGCGCGCACACGACGTGCAGGCACGGCTCATTGCGGACACCAAACTCAGCGTACATGACGTCGCTCGCCAGGAACGAGTGAGCGCCGCTTACATATACATTATTCTTCGCCTTCCCTGGCTGGCGCCCGATATCACCACGGCTATCGTCAACGGCCGGCAACCGCCGCAACTCAACGCGAAGAAGTTGAAGCGGCTGACAGCGCAGCTGCCGAGTGACTGGGCAGAGCAGCGAGCGTTGCTCGGCTTTCGTTGAGAACGCTTCGAATCTCGGAGCTGCAACGCCGGCACTTCGCACTAAAACTCTGTCACGGATCGTGCAAAAAATTAAACCACGAAATGGCGACGGAGAGATTTTAGCCGCTTCCGGCGCTGAGATGACGAGTCAATTTTGTCTCTGCAAAATTCGTCTGCCCAGCCCACGAGAAATATGCCCCGAAATCGCGACGATTATCGACACTACGCAAGTATGAATAACAACCACAATATCAATTACTTAGAAGCTGGCTGGGGCGCCTGGATTCGAACCAGGGA
>JBAUCK010000075.1:0-5857 GCA_049677525.1 Xanthobacteraceae bacterium | reverse complement strand
GCCTTGAAGCGCGCCGTTTGCCAACGCCACTCGTATTTTTCCCAGCCGCGTTCGAAATCGCCCAACAGAAGACGATACGTCGCTTCGTTGACATGCGCCTCGGCGTAATCGGGTCGCAGGTTTTGAGACCGCAATGCGCCTCGGCGAGATCCTGCCGCAGCGCCAGCGCGCGATCGTAGCCTTCAATAGCTTCGGCATCTTGCCCGAGTCCGCGTAGAACGCCGCTGCAATGCACATAAGCTTCCGCATAATCAGGCCGCGCCGCAACCGCACTGGAGAAGCTCACGAGGGCTTCGGCAAGACGCCCCTGCACGGCGAGAGCGCTGCCGAGATTATCCAAGGCAATCGCGTCGCGCGGATTTTTTTCAGCGCCTGAGCGATCAGCCGTACGGCTCGCGCATGATCGCCAAGCTGGTGAAGCGCGACGCCGAGCGGGTGCAGACAGTCAAAATGATCCGGTGGTGTCGCGAGTATCTGTTTGTAGATGTATTCCGCTTCGCGAAAGCGGCCGTCCTGGTGCAGCTTGGAGGCATCGGCGAACAGTGCCGCGATCAATTCCGATTGCCGGCGCCTGAGTCCGGGCAAGCCTGCAGGCTCGGACTCGAGCTCATTCCCCGACTCTGGCCTCGAAGGAATGTCAGCTTTCTCCATCATCGTCCCGTATCGGCCGAAACAATGTTGCCCAGACCGCGCCGTCATTTGGCTAACGGGCTAAAATTATTAGTTGATTCGCAACAGTCGAGAAAGCTGTCCGCATCCGCGCGTGCCAGTGGGTCATTCACCTCGCCAAAATTAGGCGCGTTGCTTTTGCTTTGCGGCTGTGATCTACTTTGCGTTGCAAAGTGATGTTGGCGGTGGGGGCGGGATGGCTGATCTCGACAAGGCGCTGGCCGATATTCTGGCGATCCGCAATCAACTTGCGGCCGGTACGGCGTTCCAGGGCTATGGCCCGACGGCGGTCGCCGCGACGGCGCTGGTGGCTTTGATCACCGTGCTCCTGCAGTTCTTTTGGCTAGACGATCCGACCGCGCATCCGCTCGCTTTTCTGTCCGGCTGGACCGCGGCCGCCTTGATCTCGGCGGCGCTGATTTTTGTCGAAATGCGGGCGCGCTCGCTGCGTCATCATTCCGGCCTCGCTGACGCCATGGTGCAGCAGGCAGCCGAGCAATTCCTGCCGTCCGGGATCGCCGGCCTTCTGCTCGCGGTGATGCTGTGGAAGTTCGCGCCGGAGACGCTGTGGTTGCTGCCCGGCCTGTGGCAAGTGCTGGTCAGCCTCGGAATTTTCGCTTCGGCGCGCTTGCTGCCGCGCAGCGTCGCTCTGGTCGGCGCCTGGTATTTCATCGCCGGATTCACCGTGCTCATTCTCGGCAGCGTCCATCATACGCTGTCGCCATGGACCATGGGCGTGCCTTTCGTGATCGGCCAGTCGCTGATGGCCGCTCTTCTGCATATTGCTTCCGAGGACACCGATGCCGAGCCCTGAAAACAACGGCGCCAATGCGCCCTTTGCCTATGACGGTCTCGATCGCGTCATTCACGAAAAGGCGCGGCTTGGGCTCCTCACTTCGCTGATGGCGCATCCCAAAGGCCTGTCATTTGCCGATCTGAAGCAGCTTTGCGCGCTCACCGACGGCAATCTCAGCCGGCATCTGCAAGTGCTGCAGGAGGCAGGCCTCGTCGAAGTGATTAAGGGCTACGTGGGCAACCGGCCGCACACGACTTGCCGGCTGGCCAAATCCGGCCGCAAGCGCTTTCTCGATTATCTTGCCGTCCTCGAGCAGCTGGTGCGCGACGCGGCCAAAGTTGCGGGCAAGCAGGACAGCAAACACGACGCCAAACGAGAAACGAACCCTGCGCGCTTACGAATCCTTCCCGCGTAAAAAATTTTGCAAGGAAACTTTGTGATGCAAAGTTATCTCTCGCCTGAACCAACTGCCAACCTCCATGAGACGCTTCATGTCGGCGTCATCATGGACGGGAATGGCCGTTGGGCGAAACACCGGCATCTGCCGCGGGTGCGCGGGCACGAAGCTGGCGTCGAGGCGATCCGGCGCGTTGTCGAGGCCGCACCGGAGCAGGGCGTCGGCACGCTGACGCTCTATGCTTTCTCCAGCGACAATTGGCGGCGTCCGCCGGCCGAGATTACAGCGCTGATGGGGCTGTTGCGCTTTTATCTCGCCAATGAGATCGAGAGTCTGGTTCGCAACGGCGTGCGGCTGCGCGTGATCGGCCGCCGCGACCGGCTCCCCGACGGTATTGCTGAAGCGATCGGCGACGCCGAGATGACGACGGCGGATGGCGACGCACTCAATCTGCGCATCGCTATCGATTATTCGGCGCGCGACGCCATTCTCAATGCCGCGATTGAAGTCGCGAACATGTACGCGGCCGGCATGCGCAATCTCACCCGCGAAACGTTCACACAATTGATCACCGGCGAACCCCAATGCCGGGATGTCGATCTGATCATCCGAACGAGCGGCGAGAAGCGGCTGTCGGACTTCCTGCTCTGGGAAAGCGCCTATGCCGAATTCTATTTCACCGAAACGATGTGGCCAGATTTCTCCGCCGATGATCTCGCCGAAGCTTTGAACACCTTCCACCGGCGCGAACGGCGGTTCGGTGGGTTGCAGACGCAAACCAACGAGCCGGCTATGGCGTGAGATCGTCTCACTCATCCCCGCAATAGGTTTCGATGCGGTAGCCGTCCGGATCGATCACGAAGGCGGCGTAGTAGTGCGGTCCGTAATCCGTGCGTACACCCGGCTGGCCATTGTCGCGGCCGCCGGCTTTCAGCGCCGCGGCATGAAAGGCCCCCGACACTGTCGCGGCTCGGCGCCGTGAAGCAGAAATGCAGACCGGATTTCGGATCGGGCGGCACCGGGCTCTCCACGGCGCTGACCCAGAAGCCGGCAGTCTTGGCGCCATAACCGAGTGAGCCGTCGAACTCGTGCAGGCAGATATAACCAAGCGGCTTGAGGGCGGCATCGTAGAAGCGCTTTGCGGCTTGAAGATCGCGAACGCCGATCGAGATGTGGTCAAGCATTTCCTCTCTCCAATCGTTCTGTGACTAGCCACGCATGTGAAGGGTGGCCCGTCGTCGTGCACGCTGGTAGCATGATCGGGCGCTCATGAAATCCCCAACCGAGGATATGCGCCATGCGGCAGTCCAGAGATGTGATGCTTCTGCTCGCCCGCTTGTTGATGTGCAGCCTGTTCATCTGGGACGGCGTGTTGCAGCTGCGCAATCCGGCCGCTGCGGCCGGGTATTTCAATAGTGTTCACGTGCCGCTATACAATATCGCGGTCTGGCCATCGGTTGCGCTGCATTTGCTCGCCGGCACGGCGATCCTGATCGGGTTCAAGACGCGCTGGGCCGCGGCGCTGTTGGCTTTGTTCTGCTTGGCCACCGCATTTGGTGTGCATCTGCCGGCCGGCGATCTCGATAACATGACGCATTTCTACAAGAACTTGGTGATGGCCGGCGGCTTCATCTACGTGATGAGTTTTGGCGGTGGCGCCTTCGGCATCGACAGAGAAGCGGTTTAGAGCATGATCCGGAAAAGTGGAAGCCGGTTTTTCCGAAAAGATCATGCTCAATCAAAATCCTAGAGCGACAAACGATTCAATCTGAAACGATCACGCTCTAGAATTCCGCCACCGCCGCGATCAGCCGCTCAATATCCTCCGGGCGCGAGAGGCGGTGGTCGCCGTCCTTGATCAAAGTCAGCACCACGTCATCGCAGGCGAGCCGCGCCACCAGCGCCTTGGCGTGCTGCCACGGCACGTCAGGATCCTCGACGCCTTGCAGGATGCGCACCGCGCACCCGGTCTCGATGGTGCTGCCGAGCAGAAGATGGTTGCGCCCATCCTCGATCAGTTGCCGGGTGACGAGATAAGGCTCATCCGAATATTGCGACGGCCGTTTCCATAGGCTGGTCTCGGCGAGCTCACGCTTGATCTCGGGCGTGAAGCGTTTCCACATCAATTCTTCGGTGAAATCCACCGCCGGCGCGATCAGCACCACGCCGGCAACACTCGCCGCGCCCGCCGTGACGCGGCGGCGCAATTCGCGAATGAGCAGGAGCGCGAGCCAGCCGCCCATCGACGAGCCGATCAAAATCTGCGGACCGCGGCAGCAGGCGTCGAACACCATCAGGCTTTCGGCGAGCCAGCGCGAGATCGTGCCGTCGGTGAAGGCGCCGCCCGATTCACCATGCCCGGAATAGTCGAAGCGGAGGCAGGCGCGGCCATTATTTGCGGCCCAGTCTGCAAGGGCGATAGCCTTGGTGCCCTGCATGTCGGATTTGTAGCCGCCGAGCCAGACCAGGCCGGGCGAGGCCCCCTCCGTGGTGCGGATAGCGATGGCGCGGCGGTCGGCGCCTTCGCCAATGTCGAGGAATTTCAGGCTTTTATCGTTCATTGTCGGGCTTGGCGGGTGTGCGCGGCGAGCGAAGTAGCATGTCGCGATCAGGGAACATAAATCATGTTGGACTACTTATTCTTCCGGCCTGGAGGGTCCCCAGCAGCAGTATTGGCGTTGACTTAGAGCAAAAAACGCTCGATTCTCGCTGTTACCGTCCGGCATTGCCGATAAGTGTCCATCGTATCGTGCGATGCGGATTTGTAATGCGCATCGTATAAGCTCGCTCCATCGTCGCAATCACACAGGAGACAATACCCATTCGCCGCCCAATGAAGCTGCCGCAGCCCGCCGCCAAGGACGGGCCGCGCATCAACGAGGAGATCCGCGTTCGCGAGGTTCAACTCATCGACAAAGACGGCGCCAATATGGGCGTCACCGAGATCAGCGCCGCCATCGCGATGGCGCAGGAAGCCGGACTCGATCTGGTCGAGATCGCACCCAATTCGGTGCCGCCGGTCTGCAAAATTCTCGATTTCGGCAAATACAAATATCAGGCGCAGAAGAAAGCCGCCGAGGCGCGCAAGAAGCAGAAGGTCGTCGAGATCAAGGAGATCAAGCTCCGGCCGATGATCGACGATCACGATTACGACGTGAAGATGCGCTCGATGCAGCGGTTCTTCGAGGAAGGCGACAAGGTCAAAGTGACGTTGCGCTTCCGCGGCCGCGAAATGGCGCACCAGGAGCTCGGCTACAAGTTGCTCGACCGCGTCAAAGGCGATACGCTCAAGATCGCCAAGATCGAGCAGGAGCCCCGCTTCGAGGGCCGTCAGGTCGTTATGGTGCTGGCGCCGCGCTAAGGCGGCGCCGGAATTATTTCTTGTTTCGGATCCGCTATGATGATGTCGCCGCGTGAGCCGCCGCGGCCGCGCGGCGTTTCAACAGGTCATGTTTCCGCTTATTGCCGGTGAGCGCTGCGGCGCTCTCGAAGGCGGCATGCGCCTCTTCGTAGCGGCCGAGCCTGTGCAGCAAGTCGCCGCGAACGGCCGGCAGCAGGTGATAATCTTTCAGCACCAGCTCGCCGGCAAGACGATCCACGATGACCAGTGCAGGCCCCGGACCTTCCGCCATGCCGACGGAAACCGCGCGGTTGAGTTCGACGATGGGCGAGGGTGTGAGCGCTGCCAGTTCCGCATAGAGGGCGGCGATGCGCGGCCAGTCAGTTTCGCTCGCTGTGGGCGCCCGGGCGTGACAGGCGACGATGGCCGCCTGCAGCGCGCCCGCCTGCGCCACCGAGTTCGCGCACACGGGCAAGCGCCAGCATGCCGCGGCGGATCTGCAATTGATCCCAGAGCCCGCGGTTCTGCTCCAAGAGCAGAATGGGCTCGCCTTGCGCATCGGTGCGCGCCGCGGTGCGTGAGGCATTGAGCTCCATCAGCGCCAATAGCCCGAAAGCCTCGGGCTCATATGGCGCAATGGCGGTGAGCACGCGGC
>JBAUCK010000074.1:0-10360 GCA_049677525.1 Xanthobacteraceae bacterium | reverse complement strand
GTCAGGTTGCGTGGATTTTTGCTCTGAATTTGCGGCGCGCTTCGACTATGGCGCGACGGTGCCATGGGTGAGTCGAGTTGAGGACGGCACGATAGATGCGATCGCTGGCCCGGAACGTCTGGTATTGCGGACTTCCGTTCCACTTTGCGGCGAGGATTTTAGAACCGTCGCTGGCTTCACGGTGCAGGGCGGCCAATCTGTTCCGTTCGTCCTTTCGTACGGGGCATCCTTTCAGAAATCTCCTCCGGCAGTCGACCCTTATGGCGCGCTCGAGCAAACAGAGACCTCTTGGCGCAAATGGAGCGACCGATGCCCAGACGTTGGTCCCTGGACTGAATCGGTCAAGCAATCTCTCATTACATTGAAGGCTTTGACCTACCAGCCGACTGGCGGCATCGTTGCCGCCGTAACCACGTCGCTTCCAGAGTGCCCAGGCGGCGTGCGCAATTGGGACTATCGATACTGTTGGCTGCGCGATGCGACCTTTACGCTGCTGGCGCTCATGAATCTCGGCTACTATGAGGAAGCGCGGGCATGGCGAGATTGGCTTATCCGGGCAGTCGCCGGCAGCCCGCAGCAAGTTCAGATCATGTATGGCGTTGGCGGGGAACGCTGGTTATCCGAATTGGTCGTGCCGTGGCTGCCAGGATATGAGAACTCGTCGCCGGTGCGGATCGGAAACGCTGCATTTCAGCAACTTCAGCTCGACGTATTTGGCGAAATCGCCGACGCAATGTTTCAGACGCTCAAGGCGGGAATGGAGCCCTCCGAACGCGGCCGATCAGTGCGGCCAGTCGTATTGGAGTATCTCGCAACAGCATGGCGACAGCCCGACGAAGGCATTTGGGAGGTCCGCGGGGGCCGGCAGCACTTCGTTCATTCGAAGATTATGGCCTGGGTCGCATTCGATCGCGCGGCGAAGGAATCCGAAACGCAGATCTTCGGAGACTCCCCGAACCGCTGGCGTGACATTGCCGACGAGATCCATGCCGAAATTTGCGACCGCGGATTCGATCCTGACCTCAACAGCTTTGTGCAAGCCTATGGGTCCAAGCGGCTCGATGCCAATCTGCTATCAATCCCGCTCGTTGGGTTTCTGCCTGCGGCCGATCTGCGGGTGCGAGGAACGCTCCGCGCGATCGAAAACAGACTGCTTATCAATGGCGAATTCGTTCTGCGCTACGAACCAGATAACCTCGCCGATGGCTTGCCGGCGGGCGAGGGCGCGTTTCTCGCCTGCAGTTTTTGGCTCGTCGACAATTATGTACTGCAGGGCCGCCACGCGGAAGCGCGCGTGTTATTTGAGCGGTTACTCGCGCGCTGCAACGACGTAGGCCTTCTGGCTGAGGAGATCGATCCGGTCACTGGCCGCATGCTTGGAAACTTTCCGCAGGCCTTCAGTCACGTTGGCCTAATCAACAGTGCACTTAATTTAAGCCGACAAATAGGTCCGGCCGAGGAACGGCCGGAATGATAAGCTCTCTACGGTCGTCGCTGTATCCATCGGATTACACGTCCGGGGGCGCGACCGAAAAAACACGTGCTGTCGGCGAGATTCAGACTGAGTCACACTTCGCGCAGTTTCTGGAGTGGTCACTGGCTGCCGCGCCGCTCTAATTCTCGATCTCCGCGCGGGAGTGCGCAAGCCGGTCAGCTCGTGATCGAGGTTTGATCTCAAGCGGCGTCAACGTCCGTACGCAAACGATTTTCGCAGGCGTAATTCCGCCTAGCGACCGCATGGTGATTCCCTTTAAGCACTTCCCATTTTGTTTCATCGCCATCCCGCCAGAAGCGGATGTCGAATTGTCGTCGGCCCAGGCGCAGATCGGTAAGGGTGATGTCGGGCAGCCAATCCGGCAACGCGGGATGGAGGTACAACTTGCCGCGCGGGGCATCTTGCTGCAGCCCCAGGATTGCTTGCAGAAGCATGAACGGTGATCCCGCGGCCCACGCCTGTGGCACATTGGCGCCCAGATATTGCACTGGAAAACTCGCGGGATCGCGCTGCAAACCCCCATACAACTCTGGCAATTGGTTTAATAGGAAATGGCTCGCCGCGCGGCTGATGTCGCGGGCTACGGCCGCCGCCTCCGCGGCAAATCCATAACGGCGCATGCCCATAGCGATCAATGAGTTGTCATGCGGCCATACTGCCCCAGTCTGATAGTTATACGGATTGAATGAGGGATGATCCGCTGACAGCGTGCGGATGCCCCAACCACTCCACATGTCCTTGCGCATCAGGCGCTTTACTACGGTGCCGGCACGTTCCGGAGCGATGATGCCCGACCACAGGCATTGGCCGACATTGGACGCCACCGACAGCACCTTTTTCTTATCTCCGTCCAGCGCAAATGCATAAAAGCCAGATTTCTCGTCCCAGAAAACTTCGTTGAACTTTTTGAACAGTCTCGTCGCCTTTTTGCGCAGTGCGGTTGCGCGCCTCTTATTGTCCAGTTCGTCGTAGATCTCGGCCATACGCAGCCAAGCGTCGTAAACGTAGCCCTGCAATTCACACAGCGCTTTCGGGCCGCGCACCAGCGTGCCATCGGGATACATCACTGAATCCCCTGAGTCCTTCCACGCCATATTCTCATAGCCGGCTGTCGAGCGAGTCTGGTATTCCTGGAACCCGTCGTCGTCGCGATCGCCGTATTTGTCGATCCAGGTGAGGCACGCTTCGGCGTTCGGTAAATGCTGCTCGATCAACGCGCGATCGCCGGTGGCCCGCCACGCGGCATGAAGCGCCACCAGGTACAGCGGCGTCGCGTCCGCCGTACCGTAATACGGAGTGTGCGGAATCATCTTGAAATACGCCAGCTCACCGTAGCGCAGCTCGTGCATTATTTTGCCCGGCTCGGCGTCGCGGTAATCATCGCGTTCCTTCGCCTGAAACTGCCCTAACAAATCCAACGTCGCAGCAGCGAATTCCGGATAGACGATCATCGTCTGCAACGAGACGGTCAGCGTGTCCCGGCCAAACAGTGCCACGAACCACGGCAGCCCCGCGGCAGGCACAAAAACCATGTGGTCCGTGCCTTCCAGCGGCAAACGCAAAGCGGCCATGTCTTGGACGCCCTGGCTGTAGCATCGATAAAATTCTTCATTGCTGGTTTTGATCTTCAGCACCCTACGCTGCCACTCGTCCATCTCAGCAACGTTGACCGATCGGGCATCGGAATCAGTGCATTCGCGCGGCGCCCGGATATTGCTTGCGCCATCAACCAAGTCGTAGTTCAGGCAGCGATGCCAAGCCTGGCCGGGCTTTAAGGCGACGTCGAAGCTCAGCCGCCCATTGGCGTTCACGGCTGGCTCGCCGTCGCCATCGCCGGTGTGGATGATGACCTCGCGGCAGAAATCTTTGTTGTGATAGGTGAATCTCATTGCCTGCCGACTAGGCGACCACGATGTGGTAATATGGCCGCGCCTTACGATATGGTGGGCTTTCACTTCAAATATGTCGGCGAAATCCGCACGGATTGCGATCTCGAGATTGAAGCGCACTGGTTTCTGACTGTTGTTCGTGATGTCGATGTCTTCGTGCAGGCCGCCCTTGATGTGACGACCCAACACAAGGCCGAGCGTACGCGCCGCGATTGGGCCATACTCAGTATCGAAAGCGCGGTTGGTGAGAAAGATGCGCGCGGCGTCATAGGCGACGGCGCCGCCGTTCAACAGGTCCCATAATTCGCCATTCGCATAGATCGCCCACGCGCTGATCACTCTGGTGTCTCGGAAATAGAAACCGCGCGTGCTTGGCCAATTCACCTGTCCGTCCGGCTTAGTCACCAACACCGTTTGGCCCTGATGGATGGCGATCTGTGCTGGGCCGACCTGAACCTTGAACGCCATGTGCGACTCTCTTCCTGTATCTGGTAATAGCGACGGGCTAGAAAAGGACTGCGGTCATTTCAGGGTTCGCCTCCACAGCGAAATCGAACAACAATGTTAAAAGCTAAACGACGGAGATGATAATATCGCCTGTCCACGTGTGGGTTGCGCGGCCGATTACCATCGAGTTAGTCGCGCAGGCGTCGCGGAGATTGCCTTCGCCACAAGAGATACTTGATAGCGGCGAAGTCAGCCAGTTGCGGAATTCCAGCGTCCGCAGATTTCTCGCCGTGCCGGATCGCTTCGCGGCGATCGAGATGAATGTTTCTCGGGCCTTTGATTTGTGCAAGCGCCCAACCTAGCCGGTCCACCCGAACGACGAGAGCAGTTGCCGGCAGTTCGTCCTCAGTTGAGAGATAAATCAGGTTTGTGCCTTGATTGACTTCGTATAGGTGATCGACGAGGCAATTGCGCCATTCTTTGGCCAGCGACCTGATTTCGGCAATGTTGTCGAGTCTAGCGAACGGCCCAATCAGCGGGTCAGGCAAGCGGTGCGTCAACGGCAAACTCTCAGCGAGATCGGTAATCTTGGCTACGACTTGGTCCGGCTGATCGAAAGATCCGAGATGCCCAATGAGGTCATCGAAGGCGATACCTGCCCGGGCACTCAGAAATCGCAGACCGGAAACGAAGCCGTCCATACCTTCGATCTGTCCGAACAATTCGAAGCGGAGGGCGTGCCCATATTTTTTAAAATTGACTACTTCGACAACAGCCTGTCGTGGCACTCGCCTGACCCCACCGACCCGAGCGTCACGAAGCCGAGGAGTTCCGCTCCCCGACGCGAACCACCGGCGATGCCCTCTACAAGCTTGGCGGGATCGGAGTGCATCGTGAGCTGTTCCGAGAAGAGGAGGGCGACCATAAAGAGGTGCTTATTCCTCGCGACTCAACCGAGGTCCATCTTAAAGAGAGCGAGCACTTCTATAGCGAGAGGCTGTTTTCGCGGAACTGAATAAGAAATTCTCTTTTCTTATTCAGTTAGTTGAGCAGCCTTCCAGTCAGATCGCTTCGACTGGCGTGGGTGGATCCCCCAGTCAGAAACAGATGCCCATCGCGAGAAATTTAGATCTAGGATTTCGTCGCGGCCATGAGGCCCAACCGTTTGAGGCTTTCTAACCACCATAGTCTCGCAAAATTTGGAGACGCACATTTGGGTCAGGGTCTCGGCCTATTACGTGCCCAGCGCGTATGACGAACTGCGGCTGATCGGCCGACATGTCCGGTGCCCGCCGCGTCTGAAGCTGCTTTGGCGATGGCGACTTTGCAAGGGCAGGTGAAGCGAAAAGCGCGGTCAAAAATGACGCGACTGTGAGGAGTTTAGTCATTCGCATCTCCTAATTATGGCTGGCTGGCGGGCCGGACCGGCCGAACGTCCGCGGGCGCGTGGATCAGCGTGGGCGCAGCTCTCCACAAATACCGTAGCGGCAGAGGAACCGATTGCCGTCGATCAAGTTATGGATTCGGACGTGCGACACCCTCTTTCAGGCTCCCAAGCCTCCCTAGGCACCCTCGTGTCGCCCGTCCACCACAACTTATTTCGACCGTCACTGGACATTTCCAATAGGAGGATACCGTGAGTCGAACTCTCCTGGCTCTTGCCGTATGCGTGCCTGCGGCAACGTTTGTATCGCAAGCGTCGGCCCAAGTGGACACGCAAAAGCCGCCGCCCGGCCCGCCAAATACCATCAGTGCCCACCGCATGGCCGCACTCAAAAAATGCACTGACGGGCAAAAATTCGCGGGTGACAAATATGTCGCGTGCATGACAGCAGAGGGTGAATCTCCGTAGGTCCCAGTTTTCCTCAATGTTCGCGCGCGGGACAGCATCCGCTTGCGCTGTGGGCCACTGCCAAATGACATTGCGAGCGGGTTCCGCTTGCGCTCAATCGCCGCTGCCCATCCGTCGGTGGCCTCCTAAGAATCCTGCCTTCACCCTGCCATGAGATGCGTCGTGGCAGGATTTTTGTTGCTTATCGCCAGTGCGTCTTACGGGATGGAAGGGGTGTTCCGAAATTTGACCCAATTGTATCGAGGCTCGGCCGGAGATTATTTTATGGCTTCAAACTCGATCGGCTGGAACATTCAATGATTTGTGGTCATTCCAACACGCCACCTAACAGCGGGCCCTCGGTAGCGTTCGCGCTCCCAGCTGGCTTGACCAACGGCGGCGTCACAACATGGGCTCTCGCCCTCTCAAAGAGACTGAACCATAAAAACTATTCCTCGAAACTGATTTGTCATAGTGCGTGGCCAGGTCACGCGACATTCAGGTCTGATCACAGAAATGATATTATTTATTGTGACGGATTAGCATGGGGGGCCGGCATCGATGCAATTCGTCACTTTCTCCCCACTTACTCAGCGGTCAAAGCGAAAGTCTTCATTCCGAATTGGTCATGGGGAACGTATGGGGCAGTTTCTCTGATGAGTCTCAACGAGAATTGCGACATCCGTGTAATCGCTTTTGCCCACTCAGACCAGGATCATTACTACGAGCTGTTAAGCTACTACGAAGCGATCATAAGCAAATTTATTGGTGTGAGCGAAACAATTTGCCAGCGCCTCCGATATCTTTTTCCGTCTCGCTTAAACGACATTTGCAAGCTCCTGTCTCCGGTCGCAGTTCGAACCGAAAGCAGAAGGCGCGACTATGAAAAGCCGCTTACAATCGCGTATGGAGGGAGAGTACAACAGCGGCACAAGCGAATACTGAACTTAATTACGTTAGCGGATCTACTCGCACTGAAAAAGGGCAACTACCACTTCAAAATTGCGGGCGATGGGCAACAATTGACCGACCTTACCGAGCATTTCGAGAAGACAAAGTATTCTAACATCTCGATCGAGTTCTTGGGATTGGTTGCTTACGAAGTGATGACCGACGTATGGGCAAGTTCGGACATCAGCGTACTTTTCTCCGAGTTCGAAGGGATGTCGATTTCTATGCTTGAAAGCATGGGACAAGGATGCGTCCCCATCGTAACAGACGTAAGCGGCTCTAAAGAAAAAATCACACATGGCAAGACCGGCTTCATCGTGACCGTTGGTGACGTGGCTTCCATGGCGCAAATCATTGCAGATCTTGACGCAAACAGGGTTCGTGTTGATCAAATCTCCGATGCCTGCATTTCGTCTCTTCGGGATCATAACGGATTTGATATTTACGACCGGGAGCTCGTAAGAATCACGCAGGAGTGCATGAGCATGCCCTCTGCGAGGTGGCCTGGAACCAAGGCCATCGTGCCGAATTGAAATTTCTCGACAGTCCGTTCAGCCCCTTCCAGAGCGGACCGGGGTAGTCAGCTTTATCAAGGAGCCGCCCGGCTGCCAACCGAGAATAAAAGTGGTCGAGCGCAAATAACCGACTTTGATCGTGCGGATGCTGGTTACGTGCCAGAAACAGCCAGTCCAGTTGGCACCGTTGACGTCGCCTGTTGCTTCGACCGGAACATGGAATTGCCGTTTCTAGTTCTCGCCGGCTCACTCAAAAGACATCTCAACGGCAGTCGAAAGGTTGTCCTGCATGCCTTGCACTCCGATCCCATCGCGCATGACCTGGCCTATTTTGTCGGGCTCAATTCCACGACGTTCGAACTTCGATTGCGCCACATTGAGAATCAAGCCCACGGTGTAGCTACCTCGCCAAGCCATCCGACAGCGGCGACGTTACTCCGGCTCCAGTTGCCCTCGATTCTGGAGGACATCGATCGGGTCGTTTATCTCGACTGCGATCTCGTTGTTTTGAAGGACATCACGCCGCTCTACGATACGGATCTATCGGGCTTCCCATTGGCAGCATGTTTGGATTTCTGGCTCACCGGCGGTCCCCCCTTTCCCCCCATAGTGGGCTGGGGTGTTAGGGAGTGGCACAAATTTTTGAGTGAGGTCGTCAGGATCGCCGACCCCAAAGCCTATTTCAACGCGGGGGTGCTGGTGATGGACCTCAAGGGGTTCCGCAAAACCGGCCTCATTCATGCCGCCGAGGAGTTCCTCGAACAGACAAATTATAAGACGGTCTATGTCGACCAGGATGCACTGAACCACGCGGTTAATGGTGCATTTGTCAGGTTGGATTCACGTTGGAATTTTTTTGGCAATCGCAGCAAAACCGATTTCGACAACACGGACCGCGACGTCCCGGCCGCGGCCTCTCGAAGCCATTCCGACCCGTGGATCATACACTATGCTGGCCCCAACAAGCCCTGGAGTTGCGAGGGGGCGCGGGTCACACTTTGGAATCGGCAGTTCTGGCAGGAGGCAGCGGAATCCC
This sequence comes from Xanthobacteraceae bacterium, assembly GCA_049677525.1. Lineage (GTDB taxonomy): Bacteria > Pseudomonadota > Alphaproteobacteria > Rhizobiales > Xanthobacteraceae > BOG-931. Next base: position 2,196 of record JBAUCK010000074.1, on the reverse strand, counting down.
CGGTGTTGCCGTTGCTGCTGCAGACCTATCTGGAAACCTGCGCTCGGCGCGGATTGACCAAGCTGCAGCCCGCGGGCGTTCTTTTGTCCAGCGGCAAGCCGCGACTGCGCAAACGCGATGTTCTCGCACACGCGGAAAAATATCGGGATTTTACTGAGGTAGCACAGGCCAGCGTGTCGATCGCCCGGGATCTTGATCGCCCACCTGAAAGAACCGATGCGGGTGCCGCGGCGATCTCGGTCGACGTTCTGAGCCACCGCAGCGGAGTCCGCGATGGCGAAGCCTTGATCTTCGATCTTAAGGCTGCTGATGGCCACCTCGTCTTCGGACCCTATCTGTGGTACCCGGCTGGAAGCTACGAAGCGACTTTCAATCTTGCCGTGACGCGTGTCGCGCCGGACCCGACAAACAAACTCGTAATCGACATTGTCGACGACATGGACAGATGTCTGGCGCAACGGGAGCTCTCTGTTATCCCATTGGCAACTGAAAGCGCGCTGCAATTCGTGGTCGACAGGAGTGAGCTTTTTCTGGCATTTCGGGTTTTTGCAACGAGCTTTGCCAGCGGTGAGCTGCGCTGCGGCGGTGTGAAATTGCGTGCCCGCGAAGCTCTTCGGCTACCACCTTGCCGAAGGTGGGTATAGGGCCTCAAAAAGGAGGTATGAAACCTCTCTCAAACCAGTCGCGTAATGTCGCTGGAACGGTGATATTTAGCCTTATCGGCGCAGGGTTTCGAATTACTTCGTCATACCATGCAAGATCATATGCGTGCGGTGGTCGGGTTGGCGGCGTCGTCAGTTGCCACGATTTGCCGAACCCAGAGCAGTGCAAAACGGCGGGCGAACCGAATGTCCCGGCGTGCAAGTAGGGGTAATGGGGCGCCACGGCAGCCCAAATATCTGGCGGGCTTATGCCGATAAGGGGGGCCTCCCAGTCTTGCAGCAAGGCATTAAGGACGTCTTGATCGGACAACGGAAAGTCAACATCGGTCCACAGTGCGCCGGGAGCGACAAGCGTGGAGCGGATGAGCGAATCCCATTGCTCGAGGAGGATATGGTCGCGCTCGAAATTGCAGGCGAGCAACCCAGCATGGTAATACCGACTCGACCAATATTTCGGACGCGCTGGCCGGCCCAGTCGCTTTGCCCAATTGTACCGTCGATAATCGATCGACGAGATTAGATTCGTGACGCCCACGACCGGCGCTGCTTCAAGCCACTGTTCAAGTCGCGGGAAAAAAGTTGGATCGGTGATTATGATATCAGCATCCAGGAGCACGCTGTGCTCACTGGGGTGTTTCAACGGCAACTCTGCTTTTCGGTTTCCCGGCCAATATCCGTTCAGGCCAAGTGAGTGAAATTCAATTCCCTCAGGTGGTTGCCTTGAGATTGAAAGTGGCTCCGGACTGCCGACATGGATTTTTCCTGAGAAACCGTGCCGGCGCGCCGAATTGATCAGCGCGGCAATTCCCGGGACAAATGCTTCGTCGGCAAATGTATACAGTGACAATTTCATTTCTTCTGCAACTCACGTGTATTTGCGGCTCGTTCAATAAAAACTTCGGTACGACGCGAGCGCCTCAATTAGTTCGGCGATAACTTGCGGCCAATTCGCGGCATTAGTCAGTGATTGATCAGCCCCGTCCGGCTTTCTAATGTCCATCAGAGGGTGTTTAGCGGGGCAGAACTCGTTCCGTTAGACAATCCTTACACTGATGATACACAACGGCCGAGGTTCTCGGCAACCAGGTAGCCGCAATCGCAAATGATGACTTGGCTGTAGCGCTGCCTCGCCTTTTGGCACATAAGGAAACGGGTAAAGAGCGGACTTGGACGGGTACCCGATGGGCGCGCGCGTTCAGGTGATCGTGCCGGCCTATGATCGAGCACAGAATCCTTTCGGGGGCGTGACAACACCGAGATCCATCTCTTCTATTAGCACTGACCGATCTGATTCAGCCGAGGCAAATTCGTTCGCCGCTTGCTGTGCAACGCTGTGGCAGACTTACCTACTGCACCATCATTGGTCGGCAACCCCGCAGTTCGACGTTTGGAAATTTCAGCTGCACATGTCCGTCGTCAGATAAATTGCGAGGGATGGCGGCGTGATTTACGGGAGTGACCGGCTCATCTGGTTTTAGTTTATGCGGCTTTCTTTTGGTGCTGCAAGCGTCGTTTTTGGATTGTGTTTCGTTTG
>JBAUCK010000073.1:0-13036 GCA_049677525.1 Xanthobacteraceae bacterium | reverse complement strand
ACGCGGCGGTAGCGGCAGGAGCGATGGGTTGCTGGGAATCTTGAGGTCCTTGGCGCTGTGCCAGCCGGCCTGATCGAGAATGAGGATCGCGTGGGCGCCGGCGGTTACGTTTGTGGCGATCTCATCGAGATGAAGCTGCATTGCTTCGGTGTTGCAGAAATGGACGCCGACACGTATTATCGCCGCGGCTGCGGCCGCGGCGATGAGGTCACCAGGCGGTGCCCGTTATTCGAGGCGCACGCAGCGGCCGGGCACGTCAATGTCCCGGCGGCAGATACTCTATAGTCGTGACCTTTTTGATTGCTTGGTCCATCTCGTCCGGGGTGATGAGAACGACTATTTTACTCGTGACAAAGCCGCTTTGGTTTGCTGCCACTGAGAGAGCGGCCGCGGAAATGTTGTCCGGAACGTCAAAAATTATGTAGAAGTCAGCATCGCCGAACGCGAAGTAGATCGCCTCCAATTTTCCTCCCGCGCTTTCAATCGTTTTTGCGATGTCAGCACGGCGTCGCGAACCGCCTTCGTGTGCAAGGCCCTTAGCGCCGCCTGAAGTGTAACGCCCTTCAACGAGATATTTCGGCATGACAAAACCCTCTGAGTACAACTCGACGCCCCTCACGCACTCAATGCCTCTACACGACTAGTCGCTGCCCGCGTCAACTTCATGACGCGTTCAGAGTTCGATCTGGAAGTAACCCGGCCTCCGACGACGTCGGATGCGGAATCCAGGAAACGGTATCTGGCTAATGGTACGACGCGACCGAACAAAATGGAATTGCGGTCTGCAGCCACAACCCTTCAAATGAAGACCCACCACTGTTTATTGGCGAAACCCAAATACGTCTCGACTGACGGCGGCGTTCAGATGTAACTCTGGTTCATCGAATAAGCCAATGCGCTACGCACCGCAAATCGTGATCGCAGTCAATGACATCTCGACCTTCATCTCCTCGGTCAGGCTCTCATCAACGTTGCTTATGAGCAACCACGGCCGGGCACCCGGGCTATTTGGTTTGCTCATTGGGATTGGGGGCGCTCATGAAGCGCGGGTTTTTGTTTGGGCTTAGCTCAGTTTTTTCTTCGGCGCTCTAATCGGCTTTGCCAATTTTGTCGGTATAGGCAAAATCGCGATGCTGCGTGGCACGTTCAAAGCACTAATTCTAATCTTGGTTTTTTCGCTACTCGCTTTCGTCGCTGGCCGCGCGGGGATGGCCGTGCCGCGCGACCGTTCTCGCCTCAGAAATGAGGTTCTAGGATATTTTATTGCGTTTCTTTTGTTCACTGTGTGGGTTCGCGCGGGCGGTATGTTTGGGCTTTTGGTTCTCCCGTAGTTCCTCCGAATCGTGGGAGCCTCAGCAGCGCCCACATCTGTTCACGAGTCGGTGGAGGAGCCGTCCACAGCATCAATAAGCGACAGCCAAGTTTATATCCCGGTGCTATAACAAAGCGCATGAAAGTCGAAGAGATCGCTGAAGCAATCGCCAAGTTGCCGCCCGAACAACTTGCCCGCTTCCGTCGCTGGTTCACCGCATTCGAGGCGGGCCGCGCCGATCACGCCAAGGAGCCGGAATCCACCGCAACCAAACTTGGCCGCCTCGCTGGCCGGGCGTTTGCCGAATTGAAAAATCGCGGGAAGGAATCGTGAGCAAGAAAGAATGGTTTGCACATGTCCGGCTAAACCCCCAAAATGTTTCAGCCTTCCCAAAAATTTCACGTCCCCCAATTTTTTAATCGTTGCGCGACCCGTCACGCAATACGTCGGCGAGCCTTTATGCGGGTGATCAGCCGCCTTTCGGCGAGGAATCAATTCGGTAGTTAAGTGACGGCTATCGCGTTCCGGCTGTCTGAAGTCTCTAGGGCGTTGGGGGTTAGTCATTTCGCATAGCCTTGCGATCTGAGCCAATCTATGCGCCGGGGATGCGCCTATGCGATGCGCCAGCACGGCACAGCCGGAACGGCGTTCGCGGCCACGGGTCGCGTACCGTGTTTGGGGTGATGGCCTCAGCCCGGCGCCTTCTGCGAGACGCTCACATGATCAGCCAGAAAAGCTTCAACCGCCTGCGCCACTGTGTTTTCTCCGTCGAGGTAGCCCTCGTCGGCGAGGCGATCGACCTGCGCCTCGGGAACTACTACCAGGGCCAGGTGGACCCCGCGGCACTTGCGTGCCCGATGTGCCTTCACCCTTGTGGTGGAGGTGGAAGGGGTTTCAATCACTGCGACTTTTCCATTCCTGCTTGGAGTGTCACGACCGGTCGTCTTTCGAGTTTAATCAAGCGTGCTTAACCGCATCAAGTGGGTGCGTGTTTTGATCCGCTAGAACCAATATCTCAACAGAGCCCTTCTCCTGCTTCTCTACCCGCATAAGTCCTGACGAGCCGGGTGAGGACATGCCGGAAACGCGTTACAGCGAGCCCACATTACACGAAACGCGTTTCACGGAACGTTGCGCAAGCGGTGGAGGGTAGGGCACCGCGGTAGCCTTCCAAGGTGACATGGCGCCCGAAGGCCAATCTCGGGGTAAGCTTTACTTGGTGATCTCGCCGGAATGTGAGGAATTAACCGATGCAAGGACCCAATGTTGCCCGATCGGCTTCCCAAAAGATGGCCACCTCTACTCGCATAAGTCCCTCACGGCAGTTTGGGAGGTTTTCGGAGCGGGCCCGGTTTTCAGTGGAACAGGTTTCGCCGCTGCCAATTAAATTTACGCGCGACGAGAGGGGTCATTCCTCCATCGGACCACGTTGTTGCTGGTGACGCGCGCACGGCGCTTCTGGCTCACGAGCGCGGCCTTGGGCGCATCCGCCTCGATCAGGGCCGCTAGCGCCAGGATGCCCTTGGCGATGTCGTCCTTCTCGACGTGGAAGCGTTCGGGGTGGTTGTGCCTTGGGAGGTTGCTGGGCACGCGAAGAGCCAACGCGCGCAACTGGGCTGCGACGTCGGGTTTCACGGCGATGTCGGGATTTGGGGTGCATGACCCCAGGGTGCGTTTCCCAAGTACGCCCGTGCCGAAACTACACAGAGAAATCGCCTTGGCGGCAGGTCGCGACCGAGCTCGAAAGCCGCAGCCGGCGCCGATCCGGCCGACGTCTCCGTCGCACTGTAAATGGTGCTAAGCTTGGAAAACGTCGAGTGCCGGCCGAAGTGACCCGATCTTGGCCGGTTTTCTTCAAACTGAGGCTCTAATTAAATCAAAGGCTTAGCGCCGCCGCCACGGTCGGTGTCCAACAGGTGTCCATTATCCGGGGGAGCCGCCACGTTTGAATTCCGAATTTTGGATTTCGAGAATTCAAAGGGCCGGTGCGGCATCGCTATTTTCTGCAACCGGGATCGCCACACTCTCCCACTGCCATCCGGTTCCTGGCGCCAAGCGCCTATGCGCTGGCGGGTCGAGTTCGATCCGATCGGCTTAGGCTTGCGTTTCCTGTCCGGCGGGCATTTTGCCTTGGTCGACGGAACCGGGCTTGCGGCCTTGGTCGTCGTGGCAACAGTGGAAGCGGCATTGTGTGCAAGCCGCCTCCAATCGCGTGATTGGACTTTCGTGATGGCCGGCGGAAGCGACGCTCGGCCTGACAACGCGATCAGTATCTTGCCGGCGGTGACTTTGAGGGTCATAGCCTCGTCGGCGTTCTGGGCCTGCTCTATCTGCCGCGCAATTTCGGCGAGATGTTCAACCTCGGCCGCAAACTCACGGCCGCGATGCTTGCGCCTGATCCCTGCCTTGGCTTGCAGTGCGGCGATGGCACCGGAGATTGCGGCCTGGTGGCTATTGGTCATCGTTTCTCCTTCTTCAAAATCCGGCCGATGTCTCGTTGGCCTAGATCACGCCGCAGTAATTCATCGGCAACGCTAAGGACCACCTTCCAATGCCGCCGCACAAGTCTTGAAGCGATCTGGCGCATGTCCTCGATGATGCCGGCGGCAACGGCGTCGACCTGGTGGGCGGGCGTCCTCAACCTGATCGCGATCGCCCGGGCGCGCTGATCGGCGTTCGCGTTATCGATCGCGCCACCGAACGCGACGCCGAATTCCTCGAGCGCCGGAGGCTTCGTGTTCCTTTATTCTTTTGAGCGCGAGCCGTGCGATTGCCGCAGGTGCCTGATCCGGAATGGCGAACACGCAACTGACATTGATTTCGCAGAGGACATAGGTGTCCTCGCGCGTTGCTGAGCGCGGCCCATAAAGAAAATCGGCATCCCAGATGATCGGCAGCGAGGCGGTCTCGATCCCGAGCGTTTGCATCAGCTGCGGCGTCCACTCGTTTTCCATCTTCGCGCGAAGCGCTTGGAAAGGTGCGGCATCCGCCCCGTGCATGATACGCGGGCCTGGCTGTGCCGCAGGCGAAGCCGGCCCATCGGGGGGCGGCGTGATCAACGCCTTGACGAGTTGATGGCCGAAACCAACGACCTTATCGGCGCCCATGTAGCAGCGGATCATGCCCTCGGACAAACGCGGCTGAAACGGCTGATCGATGATGCAGCCGCCCCAGGCGAAGTAGGTCTCGCACCGCGCCATGAATTCACGCAACGACACTTGTTCCGGCATGCTGCCGCGTTGCGCTCCCAGCACCGAGATGACATCAGGCCGTTCGCTCCATTCGACCTTCCAAACGCCATGGCCCGCATTTCCACGGTTTTGTTTGACGACGCGCGGTCCGCTCGATCGAAGCCGTGTCGGGAAGGCTTCGCGGAATTCAGCCGGCGTTCGGTAAAGGTAGGTGTCCGTCCCCCAGCCCAGATGTTTGGTGCGGTATAGGACCTCCTTGGTGCCCATTTTAAGGATGACATCGGGATGCGCGCTGACCCAAGTGCCTTTGGACGCCACGTCGCGCAACAGGGCATCAAGTTTCTCGCGCGTGCTGCCGTCGTCGAGCGGATTGACCCAGACGAGTACGCCATCAACCGCTATCAACTGCGCGCGCACGTCATCAGCGAATTCATCGCCATAGACAGCAGGCGCGGCATGAATGCCAAGCGCCCGAAGCTCCTCAAAGATGCGGTGATAGCGATTATTCTCGGGCGTCGCAGTGGCGCGCGCGGCGCGGTCGCCGCGCCAAAGGATTGCCGCTCTATGCTCAATGCCGGTCATGTTCAGATTCCTCGCGGAATGATCAGGCCCAAGCCGGCCAGGAGCAACAACACCAGGATGACCTTGCGGAACGCGGCGTCATCAAGCTTGCCGTAAAGCTTGAAACCAACCCACAGACCAGCAACCATCGCTGGAAGGCCGAGCGCATACAGCCGCAGGACATCGGCCGTAATGACACCAGCAACGGCCAGCGAGATTACATTGGCGACGATGGCGGCTAGCAAGACCGGCTGAAAGACCGCACGCTGGAAGTCTTTCGTCCAACCGCGCAGTTGGCACCAAATGGTGATGACAAACCCCGGCAGGCCGGTCGTGCCGGCGACTATTCCGTTCACGAATCCGATGCCGATGTCAGTGGGCACGTTGCTTGGCACCGGCTTAAGCTTGGGTTGTGCCAAACCGTAGATGCCGTAAATGATCAACAGCACACCCACACCGCTGCGCAGGTAAGCCGGGTTGATGTAGGTCAGCAGCAGGGTTCCGATCGGAACACCAATAATCCCGCCGCCGATGAAGGGAGCAATGTTCTTCCAGGCCAAGGTATGCCGGAGCTTCCAAACGCCGTAGCCCTGGGTCAGCAGGCCATAGCCAACAACGAGCGCTGTCGTCTGCACCGGCGTGAGAATGTGAAGCCATATACCCGAGACGACAAAGCCCATCGCAAAACCGGCAAGACCGGAGGCAAATCCGCCGACAAAAGCGGCAACCAAGAAAAGTGCGAGAACGATCCCGTCCATGACGTCTCTCCCCATAGGAAGTGAACGGCGCTTGGATGGAAGTCCATCTTGAGGGGCGACCGCGTAAGCCCCGCTGTTCTGTGACGGTCGGCTATTTGATGATCACCCAGGCCGGTTGCAGGATCGGATAGGCAATAAGGCCGACAACCGCGGTGGCGGCTATCAACAAAGGATTGCTGACCTTCCAACGGAACAGGATGGCGAGCGACACAATGCCGATCAGGGCCGTGAGCCAATCACCGATCGCGATTCTTCCGAGAAGTACGCAAGCCCCAAGTATTGTGCCGATGGCCGCTCCGTAGGCGCCGCGCACGAAGCCCCGCACGTTCGGATTGGAGCCGTGCCGCGCCAACAAGGGCGCTGCAATGAGAATAAAAATGAACGACGGAAGGAAGATGCCGATGGTTGAAACGAGCGAACCCCAAAAGCCAGCAACGAGATAGCCAACAAAGGTTGCGGTAATGACTACCGGCCCCGGGCTGATCATGCCCACGGCGACGGCGATGAGAAACTGACGGTGTAGGAGCTGCCGGCGATCGGAATGGTCGAGGCCAGCTCGGCGTAGCACAAGCCGGAGGGTCCGCAGACGATCGCTCCCACCACATAGGATAACGTGATTGCCGGCCCTGCGTTGACGGCGGCGGCTTCCCCGGTGAGAACAAAGATCCCGGCGCCGATGATATTACCGACGCCGAGCGCGACCAGATTGAGCATCGTGAGCGCGCGCTTGAGCTTCACGCCGCTTTGTGAAGCCTCGCTGGATGCTTCAATCCTCAATGCTTCAAAAGACTTGTGGGCAAAAATCTGAGCCATGAACGGACCTCGCGACAGTAGCTAACGAGCGCATGCCGGTCTAGGTTTCACACCGCTGGCGTCAACAATCCATATGACTCTCAAGTCCGAAGCTGCACGACCTTCGGAAGAGCCGCCATAGGCCACGTCCTGGTATTTAGCAGATTTCCGATTGATCCCCCGGTGTAGGTATTGGAGACCATAGAGTTACAACGCAAGCTCGGGGGCCATTGTTTCACGACCAGCTCGCTCTTCACTCCAAACAAGAATGCCCGTGTTGGCGAAGTTCCGCCACTGCGCCGCGCCTCGGAACTCGTTATTTCGTTGAAAGTTACCTGTTAAGGCGTTGCAACAGGAGTGGTCAAATGAGCGTACTAAATAAAGGCTGCATGGCCGCTATCGCATTCTTCGCGGCGAGTTCGATCGCTTTTGCCCAAGCACCGACTACCGACGGCAAAGGTTGCACCCCGCAGGAGCGATCCAACAAAACACTTGAGCACGACCAGAGCAATGCAGGGGTCATCTGCCCGCCGGAGATCGATTCCGGAATGAGGGCGCCGACTCCTAAAACCGGAGACACCTCGGTTATCCCGCCGACCCCAGCTCCGGAACGCGACCCGAGCAAATAAAACTATCTGCCTCATGAGTCCGGAAACGGCTCTCAGCTGTCGCGCCGGCTGACGCGCCACCGCCATAGCCGCTGCGGCAGCTTATGGGACGAAGCCGTCATCGAGTGACCGCAGCTACGGAGTCCGGCTTGAAGGACCCGTGCGCCAAACGTTTGTCAGCAATTGATTCATGATCCAGGTGCCGAGCACCCAGCCGAGGGCCATGAAGAAGCCCCACAAAAACCAGACCATCACGACGTAAATCGTGATTGAGGGGACAATCATTTAACTTCTCCTTTTGGCGGTTCTCTCTGAATTTTTCAGTGCCCAGCCTATTCCGCCTGCTCGCCCTCGTCATCACGACCGGGATGCTTGCGCCAGGATGTGAGTTTAGATTGCAGCGCTCTTCGGTTTGCCTTCGGAGCCCTGCATTTAGAAAAAGGGGAGCCTCTTCGTGACTCAGCGAAGCCTGTAGGCGCGTTTGTTTGCCCTGGCCGCTAGTGTGGTAGCCGCGAGGGGTCAAAACGGATCAGTGAGTCACGCTGGGTGAGGGCGGTGGGATGAGCGGTTCGCGCTCTTAGGGGCGCGTCCGCTATTGGGGTTTCTCATTCGAAGACCTCATCGACATGCCCAACCAAACTATTGGGTAAGGGCCATCACCGGACGTTCGCTCGAATGCGCTTCGAAATTAGCCCGTAGACGGCCGGCAACGATTCGGGCCACATAAGTAAGGATCGCTTTTTTGAAGAGAATGTTCGACGAGAAAGGGAGCCTGAATGTACACCAATATTCTCTTGAGCACGGATGGATCGGATGTCGCGAGAAAAGGCGTTAAGCATGGGATTGCTTTAGCAAAGTCCTTGAACGCTAAAGCGACAGTAATCACCATAACGGAACCGCTGGAGGTCAATTATGGGGGCGGACACGACGCGGGATGGATTCCCTCGCAGGAAGAGTTTTCTCGCTTTGACGCAGCCTGCAAGGAAAGTGCGGGCAAAGTGCTCGATGAAGCTCGATCTATAGCGGAGCAGAACGGGGTATCTGCAGAACTCTTGCATGTTCCGAACGCCTACCCGGCCGCTGCGATTATCGAAACAGCAAAGTCCAGAGGCTGCGACTTAATCGTCATGGCCTCTCATGGGCGTCGCGGCCTCAGGAAGTTATTGTTGGGGAGTCAAACATCGCAGGTCCTGGCGGACGGAAGCGTCCCGGTGTTGGTAGTGTGGTAGCAGACACATGATAGTGCAGGATGCGGGTTAAACCGGCTCCTTGGCCGAGGAGCATCGTAGCAGATCGCGGCTGCGCTCTAAACTTAGCCAAACAAACCCGATGTCCGCTTTTGGGTAATTAGCTGCCGCGCCGCTTGATGACAGTCGCGGCAGCTTTCGGGGCAATGCGTCTTACTTCACAAATGCGAAGCTTTCCGGGTCCGCATTAAACCGTTCGAGAAAGCCACGGTCCAGGTGCACTGGGCCACAAAAAGGAGCAGCGATGCGTATACTGAAAAGGGATTGGTGCAACACGGAGGTGGAACGCCAGAGGGCTTAGGGGACCTTACGGCGCTTACGAGGCTATTTGATCTACACTGGAAGCTGTCAGAGTTATCAAAAAAGCTCTACGACACTGAAGAAACACAGATCGGTATGCAGATAATGGAAACGACCGACCTGATAGGCGCCTTGGTTGTCTGCAAGAAAGCTCTATTCGACGCTGAGCGTATTACTATCCGGTTATCGTTGTGACGCATTATAACTGCACTCGGTGTGGTGATGATGCTTTGCTGCGGCCAACAGGCACCACCGGCCCCTAGTCCGGCTATAGCCGCGCGCGACAACTTTGATGCGGCCGTCGCCGACTACAAGAAATGCGTTGCCGTGAAGTCCTTTGAAGAGTGCGAGGGCCAGCGGCGCATAATGGATGCAGCCGCGATAGTCATGGACGCCGCGCGGTGAATGTCTGCAATGAGTAGCTCGCTTGGCGGCCCTAACGGTCGGCGGCATCGGCCCCAAGCTGGCGCGGAACGGAGCAGTCACCATGTCAGATAAAGAAAATCTCAATGACAGCATCAAACTAACGCAGACCATTCTTCCAATTCTCGGCGGCCATAAAACTGAAGTGATAAGCTACACGCTCGCGCAATTGCTGGCGCGGCTGCTCGTCACTTATCATCCCGACTCGCGGGAAGGAATGTTGGCGCGTCACGTGCTGCAAGTCGGCCGAATGCTGCCAGCGATGGATAAAGAGGTTTTCTCCAATCACCGTCGGCCCCAAGACTGGCCACCCGCCGCAGAACTAGGTCCGAAGAGATCAGACTATCCTTAGTGACCCACATCCCTTAGTGACCCACATCGCCCGCGCCATTGACCGGCCCGTATCAGTGCCGGGCTTGTTTTGAGGACACAACAGCAGTACACAAACGGCGGGACGTGGTTCTAAAAGCGCGGTAAAATCAGTGCCGAGCGACCACAAAGACAAATCCTATCACTCCGACCACTTTTTCAAGATCAATCACGTGTGCGGGAAACGACATGGGAGACGAAACCTAATTTCGTCTTTCCGCGCTCGGTGTTTTTGCGGCTAGAACTGATCCGCCGCGCGGTCTATTCGACGATTGGGAGGCGCTGTAAGCCGACTGTCTCACCGACCCAGCTTGGACCTTGCGTCGTCGCGCCCTTGTAACCGCACGCCGTGCAGCGGCCCTGCCGGCGCAGCACGCCGCTTGAGGCGTTCGGTCCCCACCGGATCGCAGCAGCCGCAAAAGCGAACGGCGCGCGGTGCTGACAGCGTTCGAGCCGGAGAGCCGTGGAGTGCCCACCAAAGTGCCGGTGAATAAAGTGGGCCGCGCGGCGTTAGTCGTAGAGTGCCACTACGATCCGAGGAGGCCGCGATGAAGTATTTATCGTTCGTGCTGGGATGTTTTGGCGTTGTTGCCGCGATGACCACGCCCGTCCATGCCCAAAACTACCCGTGGTGCGTGATATATGGCGGCGGCGGCGGTGGCGCCACGAACTGCGGGTTTACGACCCATGAGCAATGCATGGCGACTGCTGCTGGCGGTAGCGACTTCTGCGTCAGAAACAATTGGTACAAGCCGCCGACAACCTCGCGGCGGCGCTAAGACACGCGATCCTGCGTTGAACGGGTACGGCGCGGGCCAAGCGGATGCCGCCGCAAATGCGGCACAGATCGATACCTTGGTATTATATGGTGATTTACCCAGCAACGAATAGAAGCTGGCTACAATAGCATTGTATCTTGAGCATTGTATCTCGATACTGGCCCGTTCGTAGGAACGGCGTTTCGTCACCGCAGCTTAGCAGTGAGAGCAACCAAAACCTCTCTCGTTGGCGATAACAAATTCCAGCGCACAAAAGAGGATCACAATGTTCTTTTTTCAGGAAGGCTTCACCTATCGAAATTTTCTGATGGATGCGGTTTCGGTGTTTGCATTCGTCGTCTGGTTCTGGCTGCTCATTGTGATCTACGGCGACCTGTTCAGACGTCATGACATCTCAGGTTGGGGTAAAGCGGTGTGGGTGCTGGCGTTGGTTGTGACCTCCTACCTTGGCATCTTTGTCTACCTAATCACCCAAGGGAAGGGTATGGCCGAGCGCAACGCGCAGCAAGCTGAGCAGGCGCGCGACGAGCTGCGACGCGTTATCGGCTTCAGTGCTGCAGACGAAATTACCAAGCTCGATCAGTTAAAAAGGTCCGGATCGATAACCGAGGCCGAGTACGGACGCCTTCGCGCCAAGCTGGTCTAGTACGCCGGCTGGCAAGACCCTCCTTGAGCATGCGCGCGGGCACGCAGCCCGGGTGAAGCTTGATGCAGATTTCCTTCGACGCCACTCAGATCCGGCGCGGCGCTTTGTTCTTTGCCGCTATCGGCGTGCCGGTGGTCTTTGCCGTGTTGCGCGGCGATCCGCAGCAGGCGCAGCTTGGTGCGGTGCTCGGGCTCACGCTCGCCTTCGCCGATAACGACAAGGATCTGCCGCGGCGGCTGCGGCTGGTCGTCGCCGACGGCGCCGGCATCGCGTTAGGCGCGGCCGCTGGTTTTTTGGTGCGCAATTTTGCCGCGGCGACGTGGCCTTCGTTCATCGTGATCGCTTTCGCCACCGGCCTGTCAGCGCGGCGCGGCCGCGAGACGCTGATCGTCGCGCGCAATGCCGCCATGGCCTTCGCCGTCGGCGGCACCATGCCGGCCTTCGATATGCAGCAGATCTGGTATCCGCTCGGCGTGCTTTTGGCGGTCGTCGCCGCGCGCGCGGTGGATCATTGGCTGTGCGGCCCGCTGCCGCTCGTGATCGTCGCGCCGACGCAGCGGCCGTCGGGCTATGGCGGCTGGCTGCGCTTCGCTTGCGCTTATGCCGTGGCTTCGACCATGGGGCTGTGGGTCGGCAACTCGCTCGACCCGACCCACCGCTTCTGGATCGTCATCACCACGCTTCTTGTCATGCTGCCGGACGCCAATGCCAGCTATCGCCGCATCGTCGAGCGGATCGCCGGTACATCCGCGGGCGTCGTCGCCGCCTGGGCGATTACGGTTGGGACGGATTCGATGACCTTGATCAGTTTCGCGATCCTGATCGTCGCACCTTTCATTCCGCATCACATCGGCGACCGCTATTGGCTGCACACCGCGCTGATCGCGCTTGTGGTGATGCTGGCCTACGATCTCACCGCGCTCAGCCTGCAAGGTGTGAGCGCCGAAAGCATGGCCGATCTGTTGATGGAGCGGATGAAGGACATTCTCATCGGTTGCGCCATGGCGCTGATCGGCACCATCGTGGCGTTTCCGCGCGATCCCGCGATCAGCGGCGCCGGCGTGCCGCCGGAAATGCGATGAGGCAGTAGTCCTCGGTTTCGTCATGGCCGGGCTTGTCCCGGCCATCCACGACTTTATGGCCGAGCATCCGAAGACGTGGATGCCGGGCACAAGGCCGGGCATAACGGCGTAATTAGCCGTCACTTTTACATTGACGATAGTCACGATTTCGGGTACGGTGCCGCTTGCGAACCTCGCTCAGGAAGGACGCCTTCGGGAGGTAGACCTGAAGGCCGGAGCGAGTGCGGTGCCCGCGGGCGGCGTTACGACCCGCACCCGGGCGGACCCGGGGTCGGCTTTCCTCTGCGTTTCCCGCAGATGTCTGGCTGTTGATATAAAAGAATATTTAGAGAGCTTTAAGTGGATTGAGATGGTCCGTTTGTTCCGTTGTTGCCTGCTCAGCGCTACCTATGTGAGGTTAAGGTAGCACCTGAGGAGAGCAAAATTCCCCGCCTTCGATTGATATAGTCCGCGATCGACGACCTGGCGGTCTTGTCGAAGGACATTGTCTGTTGGGATGCCGGACTTCCTGGCTTCGGTGTGAAGGTGATGACACCCAAAGGCCGAAAGGTCTTCCTGGTTATGTATCGCGTCGCGGGCGCCGGTTCGCGACTGCGCAAATACACGATCGTCCCTACAGCAGGGTGACGTTGGCGATGGCGCGAGGCCAGGCGCAGAAAATCTTTGCCGCCAGGGTCGATGGACGAGATCCCGCTGAGGAGAAGAAGCTATCTCGGCGACGCTTGGTGGTCGATCGTATCGACGATCTCGTTGAGACATTTATCCGCGAGCGCGTATCGCAAATCCGAACAGCGACGAAGGTGACAAATCTCTTACGTTGAGACGTCCTGCCGCACTGGGGGACCAAGAGTATCCACGACATCAAGAAACGTGACGTCATCGATCTCGTCAGCGAGGTTTCTCAACGTGCCAAGTACTCCGGATATAGATTACTGAAGACTTTGAAGACCTTTTTTCGGTGGTGTGTC
>JBAUCK010000072.1:0-41391 GCA_049677525.1 Xanthobacteraceae bacterium | reverse complement strand
GTGACGTCGAAGCTGTTGGAGGAAACGAACATCACCTCATCGTTCCTGAGGCCAAGAACTTTCTCCACGAGAGCATAACAATCCGGATGAGGCTTGAACTTTCTTGCTCCGTCCACGCTGATAGTGGCGTCAAGGTAAACATCGAGGCCGGAATTCCTTACCAGTGCCGAGAGCATAGCGGTACTGCCGTTGGACAGGATTGCGAGTTTGTAATCACGAAGGCTCTTCAACTTGCCAAGCGCCTCTTTGGCCTCCGGGTAAGGGTCAAGGTCAAGGTATTTGTCGAACAGCGGTTTGGTAATGCTTTCACTTGGCTCAATTCCGACCGCGCGCAACGCAAACTCAAGCGACGCGTGCGTGAGAAACGTGAAGTCACGATAGTCCTGCAATGAAGTCTGGAGCCAAGTATATTCAAGCTGCTTGAGTCGCCAGATCTGGGTTATGAGATCGCCCTTGCCGGGACAAAGCTCTTCGGTCCTCGCATAGACCGAGTGCACGTCGTAGAGTGTCCCGTAGGCGTCGAAAACCAACGCTTTAATCGTCATTCTCGCGCCTCGCTGAATTCGTTGTCAGCCCTTTACGGGTTTGACTTAAGGCCGGTCTGAATTCGGAACATCACTTCGTCAAAACGCTTCTCATGCTCGTGATTTCGTCCGGCAAGTAGGCTGCCAAACACCGCGCCCAGGATCCCAAGCGGCAGAGCGACCACTGTTGGATTGACTAGCGGCCAAATAGCATTTGTTCCGAGATAAGCCGGCCCGATCAGCGCAAGACCCACTGAGGAGACGAGACCGAGCCCCATACCGCCGATGACGCCGCCGGTATTGAAGCGCCGCCAGAACAGGGATAGCGCCAAGACTGGAAAGTTCGCGCTCGCAGCAATGCAAATGGCGAGGATGACCAGCACCGCCACGTTGACTCCCTCGGCCAAGATGCCGAGCAAGGTTGCGGCGACGCCGACCAGCACAGCGGTGATACGTGCAACGAGCACCTGTTGGTGCTCCTCAACTTTGCCTTTCCTGATAAGATTAACGTAGAGGTCATTCGCGACCGCACCCGACGTTGCAAGCGTCAACCCGGCGACGACGGCAAGGATGGTGGCAACCGCCACCGCCGAGACAAAGCCAAGCATAAGCTCGCCGCCGACCGTGCCTTTGCCGCCGCCGAGAAATTGCGCCAATAGCGGTAGCGTCAGGTTGCCGCCGGGATTGCCGACGCGTAATGCTTGTGGGCCGAGATAATGGACCGCCGCGAGGCCAAAGATCGTGGTGCCGGCGAAAAAGGCGCCGGCGAGAAACATGACCCAAATCACCGAGCGCCGCGCCGTGGTTGCGTCTGGCACGGTGTAAAAGCGGGTCATCACATGGGGTAGACCGGCCAGCCCAAGCATATAGCCCAGTCCAAGCGAAACCTCGTCGAATGGGTTCTTCAGAAGGTTGCCGGGCAGCAGAAAGTTTGGTCCAGCCTTTGTCTCCGCCGAGGCAAACAGCACTAGCGGATCAAAACCCACTCCTGCCAGCGCGAGAAACAGAATGATTGCGCCGGCGCTCAGCATGAAGACGGCCTTGATGATCTGCACCCAACTCGTTGCCAACATGCCGCCGGCGGCGACGTAGACGATCATGCCAATGCCGACCAACATCACCGAGACGTCGTAGCGAATGCCAAACAGCAGCTTGATCAGAACGCCGCCGCCCGCCATTTGCGGTATCATGTAGGCAAGATTGATGACAACGGTTCCAACTATCGCGGCCACGAGCGCGGGCGGCTGACGCATCCGATACATGATGACGTCGCCGATTGTGTAGGTGCCCGTATTGCGGAGCGGCTCGGCGATCAGGAGCAGTACAGTGCAGAATGCAACCAGTGGGCCGACGGCGTAGAGGGCGCCGTCCATACCGTAGAGCGCGGTGAGCCCGGTGAATCCGAGGAAGGCCGCGGCCGAGCACCAGTCGCCTGCAAGCGCAAATCCATTCTGAGCTGCCGTCAATCCCTTTCCGGCTGCGTAGAAATCGACGGTGGTACGCGTGTGGCGTGCTGCCCAGGCGGTAACGCAAAGGCTTATCAGGAGGATGCCCGCAAACATCGCGATGGTGATGAGGTTCATCGCGCTCTCCCGCTCGCGCGCGCTCTGTCGGCGACCAGCTTGACGAGAGGATCGTGACGGTTGGCGGAGATGCGCGCGTAGACGATGGCAAGCGCCCACGACATCGCATAATTGCCGGCGATGAGCACGAAGCCGAGATTGACTGCTCCCAATACCTTCATGCCCAGGATGCCACGGCCGAAGCCGGCCAGAACCGACAGGCCCATGTAGCCAACGATGTAAATGACAACCATGGGCACGATCGAGCGCTGTTTGGCAGCGATCAGCGTTCTGAACTCGACGCTTTTGACGCCCTCGACCCAGGCACTCGACGCGGCTTCTGCGCCACTTAATTTGACAGCATCCGCCATGTTCCCTCCAAGAGCTTTTTTGTTATTCATTTTGTAACGATCGATCGAAAATGTCAAACGTCCTTCATTGCCCTTCGGCGCGCAGATTTGTTGCGTCAAATTGAGTAGCGCGCGCTCCCATTTTGAGTGCTTCCAAATTGGCGCGGCTGATCGTCATTGGCCTAGACTTTTTAAAAATATGTGATGGCATGCACGTGACTGTCGTCACGGAGCCTTAATTCGACCCAGCAGGCGTACTGTTACGATGACGTCGGTAATTTTTTCGCATTAAGATTTGGCACCCGAAACATTCTGTTCGCAAATGAGGGGCAATCGCTAACTCCGGCCGCGTTGTATAGTGGGATGCAGGAAGGTGACGTCGGGCAGTCGCTCGACCTAACGCCAAGGCGTCGCAACGAGCAACCCCGCAGGGCCGCCTGACAACGTCCGGCTAGACGGCAATGCTCATCATGGACAGGTTGGATACATTGCGGCCAATTCCGCGCCGCGAAGGTAGATCATCTGTGATTGCAATCCACCATGCCGAATAATCCACTTGCGGACGTCCGGTGGATAATTCGCCCACAATACGCGGTTGCCTGCGGCGCTGGCTTCATGTCCATTCGGCATAGGGTCCCAGGCGCTGTGGAACGCCAAGCTCGCCCGGGCGGTAACACAGATCCGGTTTCGCGGCACCAAGCCTAAAATTATCGTGCATGCCGAGGCACAGGTACCGTCGATCACCACGTTTTCGCCAGATGCTCGAAGCGCTTGGTATTTGGCCACATACGCACCAATCTGGCCACCGCGATCGTCATAAAGTCTGATAGTTGCGAACGCGGATGTGACACTCATAACCAACAGAAACGCCGATAGAACGCTAATCTTCATCAGTCTGGCTCCTAGGACTCGGTTTGGCGTCTCTTTGCAACTGAGCAACAGGTATTTGTATATTTTCCGCCGCCGCACGACCTCTTCACAAGCCACTCGCTCAGTTGTGACTTTTCCCTCGTAACAAATCGGTCCTCCCGGTCGCATTCCAGATCAGCGAGACAGCAAAAACGCTGCATCCGTCTAGTGCCTCAGATCGAGCCACAGACATCGAAGGGAGATTTCACATGAAAACGCCTTGTACTCAAACGAGATATCTACAAATCGCACTTGGCTTAGCCGGGCTTGCCGTCGCCGGTCACACATCCGCTCTCGCCCAGTCCGCCAGCAAATTCGGAAGTCCTTTGCCATCGCATTATGAGAGTACAGGAGCATTAGTACCCGGATGGACGGTGGAACCCACGAGCACTCTAAAGGTCGCGCATGCGCCATCTGTTGACAAAAACGGCTATGGCGCTTTCGCGCAAGCTCCCGCGATCATCCATCATGTCGTCACCAAAAAGCGTATTATCGGCCGGCATTGATGCCGATCGCTTCGAAATGAGCGGCACTTCACGGTCAGGCTGTCCTGTTGATGGCCTGACCGTTACATTGGATGCTTTCGCGAGCATTCGTCAGATCAATTTGTCGAAATACATCAACGCAGCCTCAACGCGACCGACACCTGATGATGGGACCTGATGACGTACATGTCACCATACTTTGAGTCGGACATGATCACAACGGTGGCCGCTTCCAGAACGATGACAGCGGTTTCAGGGATGTCGAGTCAAAAGGAAGATGCGGACCATCGGAGGGCAGCATGGATGATCGCTGCCCAAGCCGGCGATCGTATTGCATATGAGAGGTTGCTGCGCGACCGCATTCCGTTCATCAAGCAGGTGGTGCGTCGGCAAGGAGTACATCGCGATATGATAGATGATATCGTGCAGAAGACGCTGATCACTGTGCACCGCGCCAGACAGACCTACGATCCGGGGCGGTCATTCACGGCCTGGCTCAGAGCGATTGCGCAACGGCGCGCAATCGACGCACTGCGCGGTGGTAACCGGACAAAGTCGCGGGAGGTTTTTGCGCCGCTCGCCTATGAAAATCATTCCGATCCAAACGATGGTCCTGAAGATGCTGCATTCCAAACCGAGCATACCGCCCTGCTCAAATCGGCTGTCGACAAACTCTCCGCCCCACAACGCGAAGCGGTCGAGGATCTCGCACTGCAGTACCAAACACTCACCCAGGCCGCAGCGACTACCGGACGATCCGCTGGATCGCTACGGGTAAACTGGCACCGAGCGCTAAAATCGCTTCGCGCTCAGCTCGCAGGAAAAGAACTGACACCATGATCTGCTCCGATTCGAACGACCGATTTGTTCAGGTGCTAAGCGCGGACCTCGCCCCGGTTTGTCGCCTGGCACCACCGTCTCGGCGACTAATGACATGGTTGGCGATCGTCGGCCTTGCGGCCTTGGCGCTTGCGATGGTGTCTGACGACCGGTCGATGATCGACCGACTTATGGCAGCTCCGGACATGTGGCTTGCAGCAGCAGGAACATTGCTTACCGCAGTGTCCGCAGCCGCGGCCGCTTTTCAGCTGAGTCTACCCGCCCGAAAGCCCGCATGGGCGCTTCTGCCAATACCACCCGCACTACTCTGGATTGGCGCTAGCGGAATTGGGTGTTTGCGGCCTTGGTTTATTGCGGGAACTTCTCCGATGTCGATTGGCGACTCCGATAACTGTCTGGTTTTTATTTTAGGCTTCTCACTGCCGCTTTCGCTTCTGCTTATCGTTATGCTGCGACAAGGCTTCTCATTACGGCCAAACCTAACGGCTGTTGTTGGGGGGCTCGCTTGTGCGTCCGCAGCCGCCACGCTTCTCAACTTCGTACATCCTTACGACGCGGCAGTCCACGCGGCCGCAGTGGGGATTGTAGTGCTGGCAAACGCACTATTTGGTGGTCGTATCCTTACGAGCGAGATTTCGTCGACAGCGATTAATTAGCATCGCGCTTCCCCTTTTTTAGGGCTGATCGCCCGCAAATATTCGGGTAGGTGGTAACTTCGCAACTATTCGCGGAGCTACTCGCCGATTTGCTCTCGACGAAAGTGAAGCTTCACCTCTCGCTCGAGAACTCGTGACACCTATCGTGTAACAAGCTCGTTCTTTTCATCGAAACATTCATCAGTGGCGCACAAAACAAACGCGCTCCACTTGGTTCCACTGACGGACCGGGTTTAACTATCCGTTGACATTTTGGTACGTTCGATACAAAACATTTGGCCATCCTTTGTCGGTTGGCTTCCATAAAGCCTGAGGGAGAGAATATGGCAAGATTACAAGCAGCCTTGCGCATCGCGTCCATGCTCGCTTTGCTCGTTCTTGTCGGCGCGCCTGTCGGTTCGGCATGGGCGGAAGATCTAGGGCCCGCGATCGGCACAACGGCTCCCGACATTGGCACGCGCCTCGATCAAGCGGGAAAGCCGCATCAGTTATCCGATCTGATGGGCAAGAATGGCTTGGTTCTTTTTTTCTTTCGATCAGCTGGCTGGTGCCCTTATTGCCAAGCCCAGCTTATAGACGTGAACAGCGGCATCGCCGAGATTGAAAAGCGGGGCTACAACGTAGCAGGGCTGTCATACGACAGCCCCGAAATTCTTCAGGCCTTCACCGTGAAGCGTAATCTTACCTACACACTATTGTCCGACCCGAAGTCCGAGGTGATCGACCGCTACAACCTGCGCGACCCGCAATATCCCCCGGGCAACCGTGCCTATGGGGTGCCTCGACCGATCATCTTTGTTCTGGATCCTCAGGACACGATCAAAGCCAAGCTCTATGAGGAGAGCTTCAAGAACCGGCCCCCGATCACAGCTGTTATTTCGAAGCTTGACGAGCTCGGCGGGCGGAGTTGAGCAGACCGACGCCGATGGGCTCTCAGGCGATATTCGGACGATTGATAAGCGTCCTACTGCCCGCAACCGGCGCCTTAGCGATTGCGATTTCCCATGCTTGCGCACAAACGAACGAGGCCGAAAGCCACCACGTAACAGCTAGCCTGGTCGCTGAAACTCGAACCATCGTCCCAGGCCAGCCGCTCCGGCTCGCTCTCAGGCAACAAATCCAGCCCGGTTGGCATACCTATTGGTTGAACCCGGGAGATTCAGGCCTCCCGACTACGATCGAATGGACGCTCCCCCAAGGCTTCAAGGCTGGCCCTATCACGTGGCCCACACCCAAACGAATCGCCTACGGCCCGGTTGTGGACTATGGCTACGAAAATGAAACTCTCCTTCCAGTTACTATCGACGTGCCGTCCGACCTCCCGTTGAGTGCAGACGTTGTACTCTCGGCGCACGCGAGCTGGCTGGCGTGTTCGGACACATGCATCCCCGAAGATACCGAGCTGAAAATAACCGTTCCGGTCGCATCGCAACTGGAACCTGATCCGATTTGGGGCGAGCATTTAGCACTGAACCGCTCACATCTGCCGTTGCCTAATCCATTTCAGACCACGGCTGCGAATTCTGACGGCAAGATCGAGCTTCATGTCGCGACCGGCGACGCTAGTCGGCTGCGCGACCTTATGTTCTTCCCAGCGGAGCCTAACATCATAAACGATGACGCCCCGCAGACAGTGACTATTGACACCAAGGGGCTGACGCTAACTCTGTTGAAAAGCGGGACAAAAACGGCGCCCGCTCTGCTCAACGGGGTTCTCGTCTTTCACGATTCTGCGGCGCAAGCCGATGCCTCACCTCAGGCTATCACGATCTCTACCCCGCTCGACCCGGCCTCGCCGAATGCAAGTGATGGATTGAGGTTTATTTGGGCTGCCGTACTGGCCTTTGCTGGCGGCATCTTGCTCAATCTCATGCCCTGCGTATTGCCGATACTCTCGGTGAAGGCATTCGGCCTGGTTCAACACGCCCAATCGACGCCGCGCGAGGTTCGCCTTCAGGGAATCGCGTACGGTGCCGGCGTCTTGATGAGCTTTGCGGTGATCGCCGGCGTACTCATCGGATTTCGCGCGGCGGGCGCGGAAATCGGCTGGGGTTTTCAGTTACAGTCCCCGGTATTCATCGCAGCGATGATCTATTTATTGGTCGCGGTCGGCTTCAATCTCTCCGGTTTGTTTAGCTTCGGTGACCGAGTGGCAGGTGCCGCCGGTAATCTCGCGTCTCGCGATCGCTACGCCGGGTCATTTCTAACCGGCGCGCTGGCGACACTCATCGCTACTCCCTGTACTGCTCCATTTATGGCGGCGGCTCTGGGCTACGCGATCACGCAGCCTTGGTACCGATCGCTTGCGATTTTTGAGGCGGTAGGATTGGGTCTGGCATTCCCTTATTTAGCAATTGCTTTCAGTCCCGGCTTGCGCCGCTTCCTTCCCAAGCCGGGGGTTTGGATGCTTTATCTCAAGCAATTTTTGGCGTTTCCGGTCTATGGCACCGGGGTATGGCTGTCCTTCGTTTTGGCCCAAGAGGCGGGAGAACTCGCCGTAACGGTAACATTGGCCGGGCTTGTGCTGATAGCCTTTGCCGCTTGGCTCTACGAAGCCGTGCGTTCGAGTGAGCGTCGCGGACGCCAGTGGGGCATTGGAATATCGGCTGCGGCGATCTTCTGCGCTCTAGCGCTTCTCCAACTGACGAGCGTCGACCGCCCTTCACTCGCAGCCGCAACGCCAGATGGTGCAGGCATCAGTTGGCTGCCGTTCGATGCTGGGAAAATCGATGAACTACAGGCGCAAGGCAGACCCGTTTTTGTCGACTTTACTGCCGACTGGTGCATTACGTGCAAGCTCAACGAAAGGGTCGCACTGTCGGATCAGGCCGTGCTCAAGGCATTCGCGGACGGCGGCGTGGTTGCGCTTCGTGCTGACTGGACCCGGGAGGACCCGGCCATTACACGCATGCTTGAGGCGAATGATCGCGCTGGCGTGCCGCTCTATCTGTTCTATCCAAAAGCGCGGCCGAACGGCGAGCGACCGCAAGCAATCGTCTTGCCGCAGATTCTAACCGCTGAAACCATTATTCATGACGTCCAGGTCGAATAGGATACGTCGGACTTTACTCAAAATAGCGAGCTGCGGGTTGCCAGTTTCAATCAGGTTTGGCGCCGGAGGACGTGACCACCTTGGCCCACTTTTCTGTTTCGTCGGCGATTAGCTTGCCAAAATCGGCGGATGATCCAATCATCACAGTACCCCCAATATCAGTAAACCGAGCCGCCAATTTAGTATCAGAAAGCCCCGCATTTATCTCGTCGTTTAGCTTCATCACGATATCAGTTGGCGTGCCCTTCGGTGCGCCAACGCCGAACCAGACACTCGCCTCATACCCCGGAACGAACTCGCTCACGGTCGGCACGTTTGGCAGGGACTGCCAGCGCGTCGCTGTTGTAACCGCCAGCGGACTCAGCTTGCCGGCCTTGATGAACTGGATCGACGAAGACGACGCGACGAAGTAGACGTCAGCCTGTCCGCCGAGAACGGCGGTCAACGCGGGCGGCCCACCGCGATACGGTACGTGAATCATATCGATTCCGGCCATCATCTTGAATAGCTCGCCGGCAACGTGTGCCGGTTCCGTTGCCAGCCGACGCCATATTATGTTTACCGGCCTTGGCATAGGATATGAACTCCTGAACCGATTTGGAGGGAAATGACGGGTTGACCACCATAATGAGCGGAACGCGGACAATGCCCGCGACTGGCGCGATATCGTGCACCACATTGAAATTGAGATTTTTGTAAATAGTGGCGTTGATGGCGGTCGTTGTACCGACGAGGAGAAGTGTATAGCCATCTGGGGTTGCTCGAACGACCGCCTGGGTACCGATATTGCCGCCCCCACCCGGTCGATTTTCGACGATGAATGGTTGGCCAAGCCGCTCTGACAGCCACTCGCTTATAAGACGTGCGGCGACGTCCGGCGCTCCGCCAGGCGCATCATTGATAATGATTCGTACCGGCCGCGTCGGATAAGAATCTGCCCATAAGGGCGACATAAAAGACGGGAGAGCTGCAGCGCCCGTTACCAGACTCAAGAATCTACGGCGCAGAATTCTCATTGGGGATACCAGCCGGCGGTCGACCAGGATTTGCTAAGCTGCCTTCGCGAATTCTGCTTGAACAGTCCTCTCATGGGCAAGGAGCTTCTGCACACTTGATCGGCTCTTCATGCGTTCGTGGTGCTTTACACAGTTCGCGAATTTTGACACATCGAGCTCAAATTGTAGTCCACGTCGGAAACACCAGAAGAAATGTGCGTCGACTGCTGTAAAATGGTCGAAGAAATAATCACGTCCCGCCAAGATCTCTTCGGCAATTTGGTAATTCTCAAATAATGGCTCCACAGCCAGCCTGCGAACGCTGTCGCCGGTGTTTGGGACATCGCAAACCCGAGGCGGAGAATTGATGCGAGACAGCAAAGGATGAATGCTCGAAGCACACCAAGAAAGCATCGAAATCGCTCTGAGTTCCTGCCACGGGTCGCTCGGCAATAGTGCTGCTTTCGGAAAATTATGCGCAATCCATATCTGGATAGCGACGTTCTCGGTAAGAGGTTTTCCGTCAACCAAAAGCAATGGCACCTTGTGCTTCCGCGCTGATTGACGATTTCCTATCCTCCGGCGACTTGCTTGGCTGCCCTCCCGGGTCTGTTGCTTCCACCGCACCCTGCCCTGGCCGCAGACCGGAATGCCGCGGAGCTCACGATTTCGTGTAGGCGAGATACGTAACGAACCGACCCCGGCGGACGAAGGACCGTCGAACACCATTCCATTGGAGGGTCGCTGTGGCGCTGCGCATTCCGATTTTAGCTGGTCTTGCCCTTGGCCTTTTGCCCATAGTGGCATCAGCGGGAGAACATCCGCTTGTTGTGGAGCTCTTCACATCACAGGGTTGTTCGTCTTGTCCGCCGGCAGACGCTTTCCTTACTGAGATGTCCAGGGGAAGGTCGGATGTCCTGCCCCTCGCATTCCATGTCACTTACTGGGATCGGCTTGGTTGGAAAGATCCGTTCTCTCTCGAAGCTGCAACGGAGCGACAGGCCTTGTACGGACATCGATTTGGTGACGGATCTTATACCCCCGAAATGGTAATCGAAGGATCGATTGGCGTGGTTGGTTCGGATCGGGACGAGGTCAATGCGGCTATCGCACAGGCCAAACGGAGCCAGCTCGCAGGACCTGACGTAAGCGTCGGGAAGGATGGAGGGAATATTGCGATCAGGATCGGATCTGGCCGCGGAAATGGAGGGGTGCTACTGATTGGTTTCGACCATGAGCACATCACTAAAGTTGGTCGCGGCGAGAACGGAGGCCGTACGCTCGCGGAATCCAATGTTGTACGATCGATTCGTCCGGTCGGCGAATGGTCTGGAAAGCCTGTCGACATCAGCGAGCGTTATCCCGATGGCCAGGACGTCGCGGTCGTAATTGAATCCTCGGACGGAAAGATCGTGGGAGCTGGCCGTCTCCCCTCCGGTTCAACCTAAGGAACTTCCCAAGGATAACTTCGCGATCGAGTTCTGCGCTGCTGAAGCACTTGGCTGTCACGCGACTCCAGCAGCTGCTCTCCTGCGGGTCATTCGGGGCCTGCGGAAAAATGGCCGCAGCAAGCCCGGCTCGCGGGGTGCAGAGGACGCAGACAAATTCAGTCGTTGGAGATCGTCGATGGCAGCGGCAGCCGGCACACGGACACTTAGAAAACACTCGCTACTTGCGATATTGTTTGTCTTGATATGGCTGCCGATCTTGGAAGACATGGCAGTCGCAGCGGAAGGGCTGATTACAATTCAGAGCCACCATGGTCCGACGGAGACGATGCAGAGACTCGAAGCCGCAGTGAAAGCCAAAGGTTTTACTGTGTTCGCTCACATCGATCATTCTGCGCAAGCCGCACAGGTGAATTTGGATCTTCAACCAACCGATCTTCTGATTTTTGGCAATCCAAAAGGCGGCACGCCGCTCATGCAGCGCAATCAGACCATCGGGATTGACCTGCCGCTCAAGGCTTTGGTCTGGCAAGACGAGAAGGGTACGACATGGCTGTCGTACAATGATCCGGAATGGCTCGTGCAACGGCACGGCGGCGCTCCCGGAACTGAGGATACGGTTCGCGCCATTTCCGATGCGCTCAAGGCGCTTGCCGCAAGTGCAGCATCGGCAGAGTGAAGGTTCAGGGACCCCCGAATCTTATCCGAAGGCGGGTGACCACGTGGTCGTTTTAATCGACGGAAAAGACTGCGTCGATTGCCGATTCGAGTAATGGACCCGGGAGTGCCGCTAACTTAAAGGCGTCATGACGACAGCCCGAAAGGGCGGGCGTTGTTTGATGAGTTGATACCATCGGTAGAGGTTGGGCAGTTCGGGATGATGAATATCGAGCGCGTACCAACGATGAACAGTCGTCGCGGCTGGAATGTCCCCCATGGAAAAAGACTCACCGCCGAGAAAGGTACGATCGGAAAGACGGGCATCGAGTATCTGCGCGGCAGCGAATGACAGGCTTTCGGCTCTCGAGATAACTGTCGCATCGCGATTTGCGGGCGGCGTTCTGATCAGTTCAATGAACAATGGGCGCAAGGCCGGCCAAAAGACAGTGGCCTGCCAGTCCATCCAGCGTTCCGCATCAAAGCGAGTTCTGATGTCCGCTGGGCAGAGTCGGTCATGTTCACCCTTTTGCGCGAGATAGCGCACGATGACGTTCGATTCCCAGAGTTGAAAATTGCCGTCCTCGATGGTGGGAACGAGCCCGTTCGGGTTCAGCACCCGATATTCGGGTGTTTTGGTAACGCCGAACTTGTTACCTGCATCGATCCGATCATATTGCAGGTCAAGTTCGCCGCAACACCAGAGCACTTTCTGAACGTTGATGGAACTCGTCCGTCCCCAGATCTTCAGCATCTCTATTGGTCCTCATTGGTCCGCCCGCGGTATGAGGACCACGAGCGGACCACCGATTTTGACGCCGCAGTCACGCGGGTAACTTGTCTGCCAGCACGGTGGGTTGGCGAATCTCCGGGGCCACGGCAAGCAGATCAGCGGCGTTCGCCATGAGTGCGGCTGCGACCGCGCCGTTCAGATGCGCAGTCCGTCCGGATTCATCATTGAATGCGTCAAAGATTGCAAACGTCGCCTTGTCGAAGCGTACGGCGAACCAAGCGACCGTGCCAGTCTCGGCCAAAACGAGAGAGCGTGCATTCGCAAGAAATGTCGCGACCTCCTCTTCCTTACCGGACTTTGCCATCAGCTCAACATAAAGTGCGAAACGGGTCACCAGCGAACTCCTTTTTCTTTACGGGTTAGCGCCATTATGTACCCTCGCGGAGGGATATTATTCCACGGTTAGAGTGCCGAATGGTCGCGCACCGCTTCCGCCAACGCAGGCCGGCCCTCACTCCACCAGCATTGTTGACGAGGATATCCAGGCCGCCTCTCTAGCGCGAGCTTAAGCGTCGTCTCCCGCCCCTCATCCGTGCTGACATCCACGGCGATGGAGTCGACGCTGCGTCCCCCTTGGCGAAGCTGTTCGGCAGCCTCTGTCAGGACATTTGGCCGGCGACGGGTGATCGCAACTTTTCCGCCTTTTGCCAGGATCGCTTCAGCGATTGCGAACCCGATGCCGCTGGAACCGCCCGTGATCAGCGCTCTTTTTCCCTGGAGTATCATATGACCTCGCTAAGTTATCTGGATGGAGAATTTGCTCACTGATCCCAATGAGCGACCTTCGCGTAGTTAGACGGGAAAAGCGCGCGGCGCGTCTCTTCATCCATTTCCTTTTTGAAGGCGTGATCCTTTCCGACCGCGCGGACTCTTGCGACAGTTGGCCGCGCATCGACGGAACGATACCAACGATCGATATTTGGGAACGCTGCGAGAGCACCACTCTCGCTCGGCAGTACGCGCGGGGCGCGTTCCAACCATCCCCCGGGCTGATATATCGGCGATTGTGAAATCCTTGCCGACGATGAACTCGCGACCTTTCAGGTGGGTATCGAGCACTTCGTAGTGACGTTCGACTTCCCGACGGTAGCGGTTGATTGCGTAGCCGAGCTTTTCCGGAGCCGCATGCTGGAAATGCACGGCCTGTCCCGAGAACGGCCCGATGCCCGTCGCGATAAAGAGCAGCCACGACAGCAGTTCCGGCTTGTCTGTCGGCAAGCCCATCAGACGTCCCGTCTTCTCGCCAAGGTAAAGCAGAATCGCGGTGGAATCGAAGACCCTGGCTTCCTTACCGCCTGGGCCCTCCGTGTCGACGATGGCAGGCACCTTGCCGTTCGGATTGATGGCACGGAATTCCGATGTGTGTTGCTCTCCCCTGCTCGTATCAACCGGGACGACCTGATAGGGCAAGCCGGTTTCCTCGAGCATCAACGCGACTTTCGCCGGGTTGGGTGTCGGGTGGAAATAGAAGCGGATCACTGGCTTTCTCCCTTTTTGTTACCTTGGTTGGACGGAGTCGCCGGCCAGGCCGATTCCCGGCGCGAGGATGCAGATAGCGGCTGCCGGGAGGTTATTATCGATTGTGGCCAGGTTCATTCAGTCAGCTATCGTTGCAGTCGGCGTCGGAAATTGAGCTTTTAGATCACACGCTCTAGAACGAATCAAGCCGCTTTGGTGCAAGGACTGGACGGTCACAATTCCCCCCACTGGCTTTAGTTGCTTGTTTTCTTTGGGGGGTCTTCTTGCAAATCGCCGTATCTATCCCGGCTTCGGCCCAATGGAGGGGACTCGCTGGACGCCGGCAATTGTCAGGCGACCATTCCGAATGGTATGCAATTATGTTGCGGCCGCTGAGGGCCGGATGAAAGGTGACCTACGATAATGGCGAGGCCTCGCGAGTTCGACGAAGCTACGGTGCTGGATGCTGCCATCGAGAGATTCTGGCAGCATGGTTACGAGACGACGTCTGTGCGGGATCTGGCCGACGAAATGAACATTTCCGGCGCGAGCCTTTACAACGCTTTTGGCGATAAGCGCTCATTATACGTTCGCGCGTTGAACCGATATCTAGACCGGACGTTTCGCGAGCGCATTAACCGAATAGAGCCAAGCCTGCCGCCCCGTGAGGCTATCGTCGCGTTTCTGCGGGAAATCGTCAAACGGTCTCTTACCGACAAACAACGTCGCGGCTGCATGTTGGTGAACTCGGCAATCGAGAGCGCTCCCCACGACGCCACATTCTTCGATATTGTCGCCGTCTTTCTGGATGCGGTCGAGAGGTTTTTCTTTCGATGTGTCAGCAATGGTCAGAAAGATGGAACCATCACCAAAGCGCATTCGGCCGAAGACCTCTCCAGGTCGCTTCTCGGCATTCTGCTCGGTATTCGCGTGCTCGCGCGCGTTCGGCCCGAACGTAAGCTGCTCGAGGGGCTGCTCCGCCCAGTATTCGCATTGTTGGATGACGCGCCGTCCGTGCAACGTCGAAGACCGCGCAGTAATTCCTGATTGGCTGGCAGCCTTCTGAAGGCTGCTATGCAAACAAGAGTTCACGGAGGTTCGCTAACAGCGCATAGCGGGCCTACAAGATTTCAAGCCCCCGTTTGACCTGATCGATTTCCCCGTCGCGTTCGACTTTTGTCAGTCTGACGTTGATAGGAATCAAGATAGGGGATCTGAAACAGCAACCGCATTCTTGGCAGAACCACACATTACTGGCGTGCCCCTCGCTGCAAAAACTGGCGTGCCCCTCGCTGCAAAACTCGGAACTTTCATGAGTAATCAGCTCTTCACGACATTGAACGCATTCCGTTCCGAATCTGGTGCTGCGCTTGGACTGTAACGTGGTCATCATAAATCCCTTACTTCGATGAGTGACAAGAGATATCCTTATCACTGCGGTTTCGCGGCGACCCATTTTTTTACTCGATTCAGAAGCATAGTTTTTTCGAAGTGCAGCTGATCCGATTAAACAGGACACAGAAGTTCGACAACACAAGGAGCGGGAAACCATCCGTGTCGAAGGTCTTGGTCTAATTGCAGTGTTACCCCACGGCGGAATTCATTGAACATAGAGATCGACACGGCGCTTCAATTGGCTCGTAACCAACAAAAGCGCTTGCCAGGACAACAATCACCAGCAATATGGCGGCGCCGGCAATCCATCGCCAGGCTACATTGACGCGGCGCAGGTTTTTTCGAGACGAGCCGTCGGGGTTCCGATAGTCAAACATGAAGCGGTCCATCGATCGTTCACTGTGCTGCGCCAACTGCCGGAAAGGCCGTCGACGCGGCGACGCAATGCCGACCCAATTTGGGTCTCGGTGGACCGCAGCTTCTTGTTTGCGCCACCAATCTCTATTTCGAACGAGAAGGCGCGTTTGTTACGGTAGATACGTCGCGGCTTCGCGATCGGTCGGGGCGAGGTCTGTGGCTGCTAGGTGTAGCACTCGATGCTTCAATCGGGCTCGCCATGGTGTCCTTGGTTGTGGGGCTTGAGGCCGTGGCGTCGTTTGCTACCTGCGGCATGCAGGCGCGACGCCGATGCGAAATCGACGAAGGTCTCACACTCTGACGGCGTCACGCCGGCTGATGAATCAAGGCAGACTTGCGACCACTTTTTTCAATGCGCGGGATATCATTCGATCGTGCGGCAAAGCCAATCCGTACTTCAATTCCGTTTTTTAAAGCAAATAACAACAAGTCACGCGGCACCGACAGCTTCCTTACGATCTTCGACAAGAACATCGTGCATAACATCAAACACTCGCACGCCCATGTCCTTGGGCATCGGCGCGAGCCAGGGCGACGCCCGCAAAGTAGTGCGCGCATCGGAAAATCCCTGCTGCCAGCGGGCTTCCATCGTGGAGCGGCTGAACTCAAAGTCTTTGAATACGCCCTGGGGCTCGAGCGGGCGGTAGATAAGCTGGGCTACATCCATTTCGGTGACACAGCCATGCTCATACAGCCGTCGCGCCTGTTCCGAATTAGCCAGATCCGGCGGCAACAATTTGTGCAGCTCATTAATGGCATGTCGTACGTCGTGCTTGTCACGAATAGCGTTCGTGCTCATCCGCGTTCGGCTAGCATACCGAATATCCTTATCGCGTTCGCTGACTTCATCGAGATTGCGAGGCAACCTGCCATGGGCAACGAACACGTCGACCTGAAAAATGAGGCGGCTTCGGCGCGGATAATAGTCGACCACGTATTGTAGCGGCGTATTTGAGAAGAGCGCTCCGTCCCAATAGTACTCGCCGTCGATTTCGACAGGCGGAAAGCACGGCGGTAGCGCGCCACTAGCCATAATGTGTTCGGGACGGATTGTGTGTATCTCACTATCGAAATAGGCAAAATGACCAGTCCGCACATTGACTGCGCCAACGCTGAGACGAGTTTCCTTGGCGTTGTTGATGCGGTCGAAATCAACCAAGCGTTCCAGAGTACTTTTGAGGCTTGTTGTGTCGTAATAACTGATGAATTGGCTCGGTAAAAACCAGTTCTGTGGTATACGCGGGCTGAAGAAGCCGGGTTGGCCAAATATCAGTGCGTTAAGGCTGCTTACTTTTTGTTGCCAAACCGCCATCGGCGCTGTGAAGTTAGGCGGCCACATTCTGGTGGGGGTGGTGATCTTATTCCAGAAATCCCGAAGGCGGGGCAAGCGATTCTCCGGCGAATTGCCTGCAATGATTGCGGCGTTGATCGCGCCGATTGAAATTCCAGCGACCCAGTCGGGTATATATTGCGATGATGCCAGGGCCTCATAGACGCCAGCCTGATAGCTGCCGAGCGCACCGCCCCCTTGCAGCACAAGGCCAACCATTTTGTCGTAGGATGCTGGTCGCACGGGCGACTTTCCATCTCAAGCATTAGGCAATTCCGGTCTAATCGTGACCTTTAAGGTCGAGGCTGGTAGCGCATCATGATGCGCTTCCCCCCGTCAGGAGGCGGCCACCGAATATAGTGTTGGCCAAAATCACAATGGCAACCGCGAGCGCATGCACCGATATATCGGTTGCCGCTACATCATAGGGGTGGAACAAGTTGAGGAGGGCGGCCGCTGTGGCTGCGCAGGCAAGTCCGCCAATAATTGCCGTAAGGTTTGGTCGCAACGAAAAGCCGCGTCGCAGCATGACGAACAGAAGAAGCGACAACGGCAGGGAAATGCCGAGAATAAAGAACAGGCAGTTTTGAGAGTGGACATCCGGACCGGCGTAGGTTTCGGCGCCCGTCCAAGATCTCAGACAGCCCACTCCGCTAGCGCCGATCCACAGCAAAACAGCTGGCAACGGCAGGAGCGCCCAGGATGCTTTTCGATCAGGTAGACTGAGCTGGAACGCCGCGATAGCCGCGAGCACGGCGGTAAGTATAGAGCCTGTAACTACGAGCCACATTTCGGGCACGACCGTGAGACGACGGATCAGCGTCCCGACGTCAGAGACCGTTGCAAGTGCACAGGCGACGACGCCGACGACCGCCAACCAAATCAGCACACGCAGGCCTGGTGGCACCAAACGACGAACCGGCGTAAGGTCGTCGGCGAGCACTTTAGCCAGTCGGACATTTACATCTGCGTCGGTCACGATTCAATCCTTCGACCAAATTGCATACGCAAACTCTTGAGGGCGCGGTGCCAGTCTACTCGGAGCGATCCAGCCGACCGGCCCGTAATGTTAGCAGCCTGCTCGGGCGATTGATATGCGAGCGCCAGATGCTCCACCGCTTCGCGCTGGCCGGCGGAGAGTCTGCCGACGGCTGATTTGAGTACTTCGGTATTGTCGAGCCGGATTGCCGCTTCCTCCGGATCAGAGTCCGGGTCAGCATGGTTTTCGTATTCGAGCGGTGCATAGATTTCGCGTGTTCTGGTACGGCCTCCGCGACGAAGACCGTCGATCGCGCGTCGCTGAGTAATTGTTCTGAGCCAAGCCGTAAATGAGCGGTTCGGATCGTAAGTGTGACGCGCCTGGTGAACAGTGAACAAGGTTTCCTGCACGACATCGTCAATCAGTTCGGGCCGCACGCCTTGACCACGCGCCACCCGCTTGATGAACGGGATGCAGTCACGCAATAAAGCTTCATAGGCGGCGCGATCGCCGGCCTGGGCGGCGACCATGCGCGCCGCCCTCACACGATCGACTTCCTTTTGACTGGACGTTTCTGCACCCATTGTCGCCCTTCCGGGCATCGCCGCTGTAAGCAGGGGCCAAAGCGCTCGAACCTGACGGCTGCTTCTATAAGCCGATTCAATTGTAACGTTCGATACAGAACAAAGTGATACGTCCGTCATCAGGGTCGACCCGGTTGAAGGTGTTCACTGATGCGCATTCGGGCGGGAGCGCAGATTTATTACAAAGAAGCCGTTCACGACCTCGTGATTAAGACTGGTAGAAGCCGTTAGCTGTCGCGCTGCCACCCGCTCTTTATCAGCTTGATTATTTGATGGCTGAACCCCGGAAAAATAATTAGAAGACCGCTCGCTGATGTATGAGTGAGCTCGTAGTCCGCGGGAGAGCCATATGAAAGCGCGAGGGATGTTAGCGGCGATGCTGCTGATGCTGTGTGACGAGTGCATTCGCCCTCACAATTTATGATGATCGCGGCGGTCAGATCGGGGAGTACTTGGCGAAATACCAAGCACTGCGCGTATCCGGCGAACGGTTGGAAATCGACGGCATATGCGCTTCAGCGTGCACGATAGTATTGGGCGTTATTCCGCGGTACCGGATCTGTGTCACGCCACGAGCAACCCTTGCGTTTCACGCCGCCTGGGACCCCACGCCTGAAGGCGACGCTGTTAGTGGTGCCGGCACCCGCATATTGTGGTCGAAATATCCTCCAGAGATACGCAAGTGGATCAGTCGCCACGGCGGATTGCAGTCGCAGATGATTTATCTCCGGGGACCGGAATTGTTTGCGTTATCCGGTCTGTCATTGATAGGTCCGGAAGAACTACTCTTGCCTGACAATCCTTTCCAGCGGTTTCAACGCTACCATTAGGAAAGATGCCGCCCCTTTCCTGACCTATCTGCCGCACCTCGGCGAGCCGACCGATTCATCGGGTCGTAAGAGCCGTCGCCAGACAGCTCACGAGGTCGTGACGTCGCCGTTGTTACAAACTCGCTTTATCGACCGAAAGGCAGATCAGTGGCGCAGCAATAAAGCTGCGATCCGCGAGATCCCCACATTGGGTGAAATTCTTTAAAGGAGATTAATATGAACAAGCTTCTGAAAATCGCTGCGCTCGCCGCGTTCGCCGCTGCTGGCACCACGACCGCATTCGCAGGTACTTGGAGCGGCGGTATTTCGTCCAGAAATAGTCGTCCCTATGTGCACGCGCTGTCGACCGGCGGCTATAGCGCCTATGCAATGGCCCGCGACTACAGCGATGAGGTGCCGTCTGGAATTGGTACCGCTGAGCGATTCGGCGCTGGGTCGCAGAGCTAAGGCTTCGCACGACTCGTTCGTGTGATGATGCGCCTTGAGTCGGGTTAGTGCATGCTGACAATGCCACAGAAGTGAAGTCGCCCGGAGGCTAGTGTCCTCCGGGCGCTAACAACCCTCTGTGTCAATCTCTCCATTCAAGAGACTCTCAATCCTTGGCGGTCGTCCGGTTTAAGAAACAGTGCATTGTTTAACATACCTCAACGCCCTACGCATGGGCCGAATAGGCGGCTTAGTTTCG
Source organism: Xanthobacteraceae bacterium (assembly GCA_049677525.1). Classification (GTDB taxonomy): domain Bacteria; phylum Pseudomonadota; class Alphaproteobacteria; order Rhizobiales; family Xanthobacteraceae; genus BOG-931. Next base: position 21,442 of record JBAUCK010000072.1, on the reverse strand, counting down.
CACGCTGGAACTAAGCGACGACTCAATGAGCGAGACCAAAATGGAGCGAGATCAAAACATCGAATATTTCCGGAATTTAGCCCATCGGGGTACTAACCTAGCGCGACGATGTGCCGACCTTAATGTATACCGGGAACTTGAGGGCATTGGTGTGGAACTGATGGAAAAAGGCGCGCGACTTGGAACAATCGCAATATTTGTCTCCATGACCGACCGTGTGCTGAGTTGGCATACTTCTGTCGGCGATGTTCACTCAAACTAGATGCGGGTTGGCCGCTTTTTGTAGCAAGACCAAGATTGACAGACATGACCCTCTTTTTTGATCACATTTTGCTTTGCATCCGTTTATTCAACGCCAAAGAACGACAATGCTCTTCCGTTCCAGGAACTATGAGGGAAAGGTGATAAGCACCACCTCAAAAACGGCGTTTGTCTTTGCCGGTGGGGGCAGCTTGGGCGCTGTTCAGGTAGGCATGTTGCGTGAACTGACGCGCCATGGTCTCAAGCCGGACTTAGTAGTCGGGTCTTCCGTGGGAGCCCTTAACGCTGCCTACTTCGCGGGCGCGCCTAACGCCGCAGGCGTGGAAAGACTTGAACAAGTTTGGTGCTGCCTACGGCGACATCATGTGTTTCCCGTAACTCTGCGAAGCATATTAAGATTCGCCGGTGGTGAAGGCCATTTGATCGACCCGTCTAATCTAAGGTCGCTCATCGAGCGTCACATTCCGTTTCTAAATCTTGAGGACGCCGCCATTCCTGTCCATGTCATCGCGACGAATCTAGGCGGCATGGCAGTATGTCTTTCATCTGGTCCTGCAATCGATCGGATATTAGCCAGCGCCGCCATTCCAGCCGCGTTTCCGTTTGTTCGCATCGACGATCAATACCTCATAGATGGGGCGATTGGGAGTAATACGGCCATTCTCACTGCTGCCAAGTTAGGTGCGACCCGCATCATCGTTCTTCCCACGGGATTTGCCTGCGATCTTCGCGAGCCTCCGAAGGGCGCGATCGCGCGAGCCTTACATGCAATTACATTGCTTATCGCTAATCAAACTGTACGTGATCTAAAAGAGCTTACGGGCAAAGTTGATATTTCAATAGTTCCTAATTTATGCCCCCTTGCCGTCTCACCTTATGACTTTTCCAGTGCAGCGCAATTGATCGAAAGGACCGCAGACAATACTCGCAAATGGATTGAGGGTGGTGGACTCTCGCGCTCGGAGATTCCCGATTCATTGTTGCCCCACTCGCATTGAGCGGTGCAAAATACACTGAACGAAACGGTATCGAATCCATGGCATCCTATGCCCCCAACGGCGCATTATTCCTGCTACAACATTGCTCAAACGATGCCAGCTTGCAAAAATTTACCGATTGACATTTAGGCAAGCCCCAAAGCGGCCCGCCGCCGACACCGGCTATTCTCGCCCTATTCGTCAAAGGTAACACGTTCGATGATTCGATGGATCAACGGCGCTGCTAACAGGACGATCGGCACCATTGTCATCCATGCGAGCCAGGACGTCGCTCAATAGCTTAGGGCTTTTGCAGGCAAGGAAGCGATTCCGGTCGCAACCGCGCAGGTGATTCCAGACTGTATGATGCCAAAAAATAAAATGACCATATTTTTTTGGAATGCGAGACAACATCACATCCGAACCTCGCGTGGCCTTCCGCTCGAGTGTCAGCACAACTTGGCAACGCACAGCGCGCCCGGAAATGGGCGCATATCAAACTTAGAATTTTAAGGGTAGTAAATTCCTTAAGGACCTCGACCGCAAAATCAAAGCTCCAGCGGTGCGCCGACATATTGCTCCGCAAGCGCCGCCTGTGCTGCATCAGATGAGCACAGATAGTCGAATTCGTTTTGATTAATACGCGTGTCGAAGCGCGCTATGTGTGCGATTCCTAATGATGATGAAAGTTACCCCGACATTGTGCTGCGCCGCGGTCCACATACCAAGGCGCCACGGAGGCCGAGCCCCTCAAGAAAGACCCTAATCTTGTGGCCATTCAGTGTTGTATCGAAGGCCCAGTCATGCACGATATCTGCTTGGACCATTTACAGCGGCGCCGCGTAGCCATAGTCGCGGCAGCTCGTGTGTCCACGAATGGCGAGTTTGTGTCTTTTGAAGCTCCTGACCGACGCCGTCGTGACCGCTCAGGCAATAACGGCCGCTTTCTTTAAGACCTTGAGCACTTCCGCCGGCTCGGCGCGATCGCGATAATCCGCGTCCGTGTAGGCATAGATAATGTGGCCATCTTGGCCGATGAGGTAGGTGGCCGAAATCGGCAGCGCCCATTCGTCGGCCGCGTTCTTGCCGGGGATATCCAGGCCGAATTCCCGGTAAGCCCATTTCAACTCGTCGCTGAAGCTGTAAACCAGCCCGAATGCGCGTCCGACCTTTTGGTCGACATCGCTGAGAACTTCGAAATCGAGTTCATTCTTCTCGGCGGTCGCAAGCGTGTCATCGGGCTTCTCGGGGCTGATCGCGACCAGCGAAGCGCCAGCGGCCTTGATCTCGGGAAGGATCTGCTGGAAGGCTCTGAGCTCGAGATTGCAGTAGGGGCACCAGCCGCCGCGGTAGAATGTCACGATGACTGGCCCACGGCCCAGAAGAGATTTGATATCGACGATCGCGCCCTTGGCGTTGGTGAGCACGATCGGCGGCGCCCGATCACCTGCTTTCAGAGCCGTCTTTGCAAGACCGTTGCGGAGCTCATTGATGTGACGCTCCATGACGGCTTGGCGCTCCGCCGGAACACGCTTGAACCAGCCGGCGCGATAATCGGCGAGTTGTTCTTTCAGAGACATGAGAACCTCATTTGCTATGGAGATGCTGCTCAAACGTCATAGGCCGGCGACTTGCGCGCCAGGCCGCCCAAGCAATCGAGCAGCCGGTCGCGCCACAGCCTGACCGGATCGTCCTTTTCCAAGAGCGTAAACCGGCTGATGCAGCGCGCCCATTGGAACGGGCCGAACACGGCATAATCGGCATAAAGCGGCGCATCGCCGGCGCAGAACGGCTGCGCCTTCAGGGTGCGGCGCAGCGGAGCGAGGCTGGCGCGAAACGCCGGAAGCTTGGCGTCCCGCCCGGCGACGAAAGCCTCGAGCGTCATGCCAATCCGCTTCTCGCGGCTGGTGCGAAAATAATCGCGGTCCTCGGCGGCGATACGATCAAGGATATCGAGCGCGATGAAAGGGAAAATCGCCGCCACCAAGCCGTCGGCGAAAGTCGAATAATAACGCGTCAGGCTGCGCCCGGCAGCGCCGCCAAATAAAGACGGGCGATCCGGATAAGTATCTTCAAGGTAATTTGCGATATTCCAGGAATCCGAAACCCAGCGATCGCCGTCGACCAGCACCGGGACGAGCCCCTGCCCCGACGCCGCGATCTCGGCCTTTTCGTTAAAGCGCCATGGGATGGTTTCGACTGGAAGTTCTTTATGCGCCAGCGCGAGCCGGGTGCGCCAGCAGTAAGGGCTGAAGCGGCGATCCGGATCCGCGCCCGCGAGGTCGTAAAGCCGAAGCGTCATCGGTCACACTCGATTTCAGCGGGCGGCCCAGGCTGCCGTCTGGCCAAAGAGGATCTTCTTGGACTCCTCACTGACGGTCGGTTCGGTGTTAACGTCCCCGGCCCGGGCATAGGCGCGGACCACCGCCGGTCGCGCGCGCATCGCCTCAAACCAGCGCTTTACATTGGGAAACTCCTCAAGTTTCTGGCCTTGCCGTTCATGAGGAACGATCCAGGGATAGATGGCCATGTCGGCGATCGAGTAGCCGCGGCCGGCGACGAATTCCCGATCCGCGAGTTGCTTGTTGAGCACGCCATAGAGGCGGTTCGTCTCCTTCACGTAGCGCTCGATCGCATAGGGAATCTTCTCCGGCGCGTAGTGCGAGAAGTGATGGTTCTGCCCCGCCATCGGCCCGAGCCCCGCCATTTGCCAGAACAGCCACTCCATGACACGACTGCGTTCGCGAAACCCCGTCGGCAGATATTTGCCGATCTTTTCGGCAAGATAGACAAGGATCGCGCCGGATTCGAAAACCGAGATAGGAGCACCGGCATCCTTCGGCGCGCGATCAACGATGGCAGGAATGCGGTTGTTCGGCGAGATCGCGACGAATTCCGGCTCGAACTGCGCGCCCTTGCTGATGTTGACCGGTACGATACGGTACGGCAGCCGCGCCTCTTCAAGAAAGATCGTGATCTTGTGGCCGTTCGGCGTCGTCCAATAATGCAGATCGATCATTGTCGTCCTGTCCTTTGATTGCGGCGTGGCTGGTCGAGCAGCGCCAGCGCCGGACGCACGACGCCCTCCAGCACGCTCCGGCTCGGATTGGTGCGCGCGAGCACACGCACGCCGAGCGGCTCGCCTAAAAGGAGCTTCGCGACATCGCCCGCGTCAAGCTGGAGCGGGATCGTGCCTTCGGCTTGGGCCGCAAGAATGCATCTTTCGAAGAAGCCCTCGATGCCGTGGAATTGCTTGGCAATGACGGCGCGGCATTGCGCATGATGCGGCGCGATTTCGAGCGCCGAATTGACGAGAAAGCAGCCCTTGCGCTGGCGGTCGTTGACCGAATGCTCGACGATCTCGGCAAAAAAGCGCGCGATCGCCTGTTTGGGCGTAAGCGTCTCCTCGAGCCGGCGCAGCCGGCCGCGCGTATTGCGATCGAGATAGCGCTCCAGAGCGAGCGCGAACAGTTCCTCTTTGTCGCCGAAGGCGTTGTAAAGGCTCGGCGCCATCAACCCCATCGCCGCGGTGAGATCGCGCAGCGACGTCGCCTCATAGCCACGACGCCAAAAGCAATCGATCGCGGCATCAAGTGCCGCCGCTTCGTCGAACTCCATCGGTCGCGGCATGGCCAGATCGCCTCGGTATCGACTTGGTAGCGTTCAAACCGCCGTTGGCGTTATATAGCGAGTGATACAAAATCAAGGCGAATCCGTGACCGGCGTGGCGGCCGCTGGAGTCGGGATGGCAATCGTTCCTTCGGTCGCTCGAAAATTCAAAAATACCGAGCCAATCCGAGGGCGTTGTAGACTTCGAGATGGCACCGTATCTCGATGAGCTGCTTTATGGCGGCTTCGGCTTTAGTGACCATTCGAGGTTTGCCGTTTTCGGTCACCCAATCCTTCAACACGACCAACAGCATGGGACGGCTAACGCTCAACGCCGCAACTCAACGCGAAGAAGTTGGAGCGGCTGACAGCGCGGCTGCCGAGTGACTGGGATAAGCAGCGAGCGTTGCTCGGCTTTCGTTGAGGACGCTCTTCTACTCTCGGAGCTCCAACACCGGCATTCAACCTTCGCGCTAAAACTCAGCCGCGGATCGTGCAAAAGATTAAACCACGAAATGACGACGGAGAGATTTTGGCGGCTTCCGGCGCTGAGATGACGCGCGAATTTTGTCTCTGCGAAATTCGTCTGCTCGGTGCACGAGAAATACACCCCAAAATCGCGACGATTATTGACACTAGACGAGCACGAATAACAACCACAATATCAATTACTTAGAAGCTGGCTGGGGCGCCTGGATTCGAACCAGGGAATGGCGGAATCAAAATCCGCTGCCTTACCACTTGGCTACGCCCCAATGCTCACCGGGATTGCCGACCGGTCGCCCGCACCTGCGGCGACATCGGCGGGCCGGACCATAGCGACACACCCCCGGCGGATCAATATTTGCCGCACTGGCGGAACGGCGACGCCCGCGGCAAAGCCGAAAATCCGCTATTTTCGGCGCTATCGGCGCCCCGGCTCCGCTTATAATGCGTCTCCTATATAAATGTGCCGAACCACGACGGACGCGCGGCAGCCGCCACAGGGGATCCATGACCGACTCGATCATTGTCCAGGATGAGGACGCCGTCCGCATCATCCGCATGAACCGGCCGGAGAAGAAGAACGCGCTGACGCAACCGATGTATGCGGAGATGACTCGCGCTTTGCGCGAGGCCGGCGGCAATGCCGCCATCCGCTGCATCGTGCTCGCAGGCGCCCAAAACGCGTTCTGCGCCGGCAGCGATATCGGCGATTTTCAAAAGCGCGGCGAGGGCGGGCTTGAACCGGTCACGGTCGATTTCCTGCATGCTCTCGCCAAGAACGAGAAGCCTACGGTAGCGGCGGTCGGCGGCACCGCCGTCGGCATCGGCACGACCATGCTGCTCCATTGCGATCATGTCGTTGCCGCGACCGGCGTGATATTCGCGACGCCGTTTCTGAAACTCGGACTCATTCCGGAAGCGGCCTCAAGCCTGCTGGCGCCGCAACGCATGGGCCACGCACGGGCCTTCTCGCTTCTGGTCATGGGCCGGCCGCTCTCGGCCGCAGACGCCAAAGAAGCCGGTATCGTCAACACCGTGGTCGATGCCGGTGCGGTGGACGATACCGCGCTCCAGGCTGCGCGGGAGATCGCGGCGCTGCCACCAAACGCCGTCAAGCTGGCGCGCCGCCTGATGCGCAGCCAGGACGAAAGCGTCTCGGAGCGCATCGAGACCGAAGCGACGCATTTTAAGGAGCTACTGAAATCCGACGAGGCGCGCGCCGCCTTTGCTGCCTTCTTCGCGCGCAGGAAATAGGACAAGAAAAGGGGATTGGTTATGTCGCTTGCCGGAAAGACCCTGTTCATCACCGGCGCCTCGCGCGGCATCGGGCTTGCAATTGCGCTGCGCGCCGCGCGCGACGGCGCCAATGTCGCCATTGCCGCAAAAACCGCGACGCCGCATCCGAAGCTCCAGGGCACGATTTATACCGCGGCCGACGAGATCGAGCGCGCCGGCGGCAAGGCATTGCCTTTGATGGTCGATGTCCGCGACGAAGCCTTGGTGCAAGATGCGCTCGCCAAGACCGCGGCGCGCTTCGGCGGCATCGATATCGTCATCAACAATGCCAGCGCCATTTCGCTCACCCCGGTCGCGCGAACCGACATGAAGCGCTTCGATCTGATGCATCAGATCAATGCACGCGGCACCTTTGTCGTCTCGAAGTTCGCGATTCCCTATTTGGCGAAGGCCGCCAATCCGCACATTCTGATGATGTCGCCGCCGCTCGACATGAAAGAGAAATGGTTCGCACCGCATACCGCTTACGCGATGGCCAAGTTCGGCATGAGCATGGTGGTGCTCGGGCTTGCCGGCGAATTGCGGCCGCAAGGCATCGCCGTTAACGCGCTGTGGCCGCGGACCTTGATCGCGACCGCCGCGGTGCAAAATCTCCTCGGCGGCGCGGGGATGATGCAGCGCGGGCGCAAGCCCGAGATCGTTGCCGATGCCGCCTATGCGGTCTTTGCAAAGCCGTCGCACGAATTCACCGGCAATTTTCTGATCGACGATAATTTCCTTGCCTTGAACGGCGTCACCGATTTCGAGCGCTATCGCGTCGATCCGGCGCAACCCTTGGCGCAGGATTTTTTTGTGCCTGACGATATCCCGGAGCCTCGGGCATGATCCCCAAAAGTGGTCACCGGTTTTGGGAATAGATCATGCCGGCGTTATAATCGCGTCATAGGCACCCAGCCGGACGTGGTGCCCGACAGATGGCCTCTTCCCATGACCTATAAGGCCCCGCTTGCCGATATTACTTTCGCGCTCAAGCATGGCGCTGCACTCACATCCGCCATCGAGCAAGGCCTGTTTGGCGAACTCACGCTCGATGACGTCGATGCAGTGCTCTCGGAAGCCGGACGCTTCGCCGAGGAAGTCATCGCGCCGCTCAATCGCGACGGCGACAAATACGGCACACCGTTCAAGGACGGCGCCGTCACCACGGCGCCGGGCTGGAAGGAGGCCTATAAGGCCTGGCAGGCCGGCGGCTGGAACGGGCTTACCGCACCGCTCGCCTTCGGCGGCCAGGAGCTGCCGCAGATCGTCAATGCCGCCTGCACCGAAATGTGGCATGCGGCTTCGATGGCCTTCGCCGACGGCCCGATGCTGACCATGGCGGCGATCGATGCACTCGACGCCCACGGCACTGAGGAGCTGAAGAAGATCTATCTGGAAAAGCTCGTGACCGGCGAATGGATGGGCACTATGCAGCTCACCGAGCCGCAAGCCGGCTCCGATGTCGGCGCCTTGCGCACGCGCGCCGAGCGCGCCGGGGACGGCACCTATCGCATCACCGGACAAAAGATCTTCATCACTTACGGCGAGCACGATCTCACCGACAATATTATTCACTTCGTGTTGGCACGGCTGCCCGATGCGCCGCCGGGCACGCGCGGCATTTCGCTGTTCCTGGTGCCGAAATTCCTGCTCAAGCCCGACGGCTCGCTCGGCGCGCGCAACGATGTGCGCGCGCATTCCGTCGAGCACAAGCTCGGCATTCACGGTTCGCCGACCTGCACCATGATCTTCGGCGACAATGGCGGCGCTGTCAGTTACCTGATCGGCCAGGAAAATGCCGGCATGGCCTGCATGTTCACCATGATGAACCGGGCGCGCCTCGCTGTGGGCCTGCAGGGCGTCGGCATCGCCGAGCGCGCCACGCAGCAGGCGCTGGCTTATGCGCGCGAACGCAAACAGGGCCGCGAGGCCGGTACCAAGCCCGGCGAAATGGCGCCGATCATCGCCCATCCCGACGTACGGCGCATGCTGCTGACCATGCGCGCGCTCACCCAAGCGGCGCGCGTGATCTGCTACGCGACCGCCATCGCGCTCGATCGCGCCGAGCGCAGCACGGACGAAGCCGCGCGCAAGGCCGCAGAGCAGCGCGCTTCGCTACTCACGCCGGTCGCCAAGGCATTCTCGACCGATATCGGCAACGAGGTCGCCTCGCTCGGTGTGCAAGTGCACGGCGGCATGGGCTTTATCGAGGAGACCGGCGCCGCGCAGCATTTCCGCGATGCGCGGATCGCCGCGATCTATGAAGGCACCAACGGCATTCAGGCGATCGATCTCGTCACCCGCAAATTGCCGCTCGCCGACGGCACTGCGGTGGCCACGCATATCGAAGAGTTGCGTGGCATCGTGCGCGAGCTCAGCGCCAGCAACGATCCGGGTTTCGGCTGGGCGCCGGTGCGGCTCGGCGAAGCGGTCGAGAGCCTGTCGCGCGCCACCGATTGGCTGCTCGCCCGGCTCGAGAAAGAGCCGGACGCAGCGCTGGTCGGCGCGACGCCTTATCTGCGGCTGTTCGCGCTCGCCACTGGCGGCGTTCTCCTCGCCAAGGAAGCGCTGGCGGCGCTGCGGCTCGGCGCCGATGCCGCGGCACGCGTCGCGGTGACGCGGTTTTTCGCCGAAAATTTCGCGGTTCAGGCCGGCGGCATCGAACGCACCGTGGTCGAATGCGCCGAAGGCGTGATGGGCGCCGATGCAGCGCTGGCGTCCTAGAGCATGATCCGAAAAAGCTTGCCCTCGGACTTGATCCGAGGGTGGAACCCGCTTTTCGGGAAAGATCCTGCTCACTGAAAAATCTAGATCCCTTTCCCCCGCGGCCCTGACGCCTTAAGTGTGAGCCATGTCCACGCTTCTGATTTCGCATCCCGCCTGCCTGCAGCACATCGTGCCGCAAGGCCACCCGGAACGTCCCGACCGGCTGCGCGCCGTCGAGCGCGCGCTCGAGGCCGGGAAATTCCAGGCGCTGGCGCGCGTCGAGGCGCCGATGGCATCATTCGAGACCGTCGCGCTCTGCCATCCGATGGATTACGTCACCGCGCTGCGCGATGCCTCACCTTCGGAAGGGCTGATCCATCTCGACGGCGACACCGCGATGTCGCCCGGCACGTTCGAGGCAGCGTTGCGCGCCGCCGGCGGCGCGGTGCTCGCCGTCGATGACGTTTTAGCCAAAAAGGCCACGAACGCTTTTGTCGCGACCCGGCCGCCCGGCCATCACGCCGAGACGGCGCGGCCGATGGGGTTCTGCCTGTTCGACAATGCCGCCATTGCCGCACGCCACGCGCAGAACCATCATGGCGTGGCGCGCGTCGCGATCGTCGATTTCGATGTGCATCACGGCAACGGCTCGCAGCAGATTTTCTGGGCCGACAAAACGGTGATGTATTGCTCGACGCACCAGATGCCGCTGTTCCCCGGCACCGGCGCCATCGGCGAGAGCGGCGAATACAATACCGTCGTCAACGCCCCGCTCCGCCCGGGCGACGACGGAAACAAGTTCGAGGCCGCCTTCGAGGATCGCATCCTACCGCGGCTCAATGAATACAGACCCGAGCTCCTGATCATTTCCGCGGGCTTCGACGCGCATTACCGCGATCCGCTGGCCAATCTCAACCTCACCGAAGAGGATTTCGCCTGGGCGACCAAAAAGCTGATGGAGGTCGCCGACGCTTGCGCCGGCGGCCGCGTCGTCTCACTGCTCGAAGGCGGCTACGACCTGCAGGCGCTGGGCGATTCGGTCGCCGCCCACGTGACTGCGCTGATGCGCGGATAATGTAACGGCGCTCGGATAAGGCAACGGCGCTGATGCGTGGATAATTCCGTAGCCTGGATTGCGCCGTGCGCAATCCAGGAGCAAAACAGCCTTAGGCTACGACACCGGGCGGACGATGGCGCAGAAGACCAACGACGATATCAAGCAATTGCCGTTCGAGCGGGCGATCGAGGAACTGGAATCGATCGTCAAACGGCTCGAAGACGGCAAGGTGCCGCTCGAGGAATCGGTGACGATTTACGAGCGCGGCGAAGCGCTCAAGCGCCGCTGCGAGGAGCTTTTGCGCCACGCCGAGGCGCGCGTGGAGAAGATCACGCTCGACGCCGGCGGCAAGCCGACCGGCATCACTCCGCTGGATGTTGAGTAGTCGATCGTTCCGATCCCCTGCCTATTGTGGCGCGGCCGGCCCTTCAGTTCCCCCGTAAATGGGCATTCCCCCTTGACTTTTAGGAACAAACAGAGAACAATCCATCGTTCGGATCAAGAGGTCAAACGATGGGTGAAGCGATGCCGGATTCGGACAAAACCAGCTCTGACAAGCGAAGCTCTGACAAGCGAAGCACAGACAAACGCAGCGCGTGGCTGCGCCAGCTCGACAAAGAATGCCCGTATCAGGTGGTCCTGCCGCGGCGGCAGCTCTGCGACGACAGCGAGATCTTGAATTTCCTGATCGATCATGTCGGCAACTTCGACATGTATGTCGAAGACGATTACGCGGCCTTCGTGCGCTATTGTTTCGAGGACCCGATGGACGCGGAAATCTTCCGCGCACGCTTCGAGCCGAAGTCGGAACGCTTCAGGCTCGCGGGATAGTTTTTGGATGAAGGTTGGCGGCAGCTAACGAACGCGACCGGAACTCCAGGAGTATTCATCGAAATCTGAAGGCGGATAACGACGTTTGGCTGCGTGGGCCGCCGGATCGCACAAGCGTAACCCGGATGAGCGAAGCGAGAGGGCAAGCGAAATCCCCACCTCGTCATGGTCGGACTTGTTCCGGCCATCTACGTCTTTCTTAATGAGCAATGACGGGCGGCTGGTTCTACTTCATGACCAATAGGCGCAACGGCATTTTATATGCCGGCGTCACAAGCAATCTGCTGCGCCAGCCTAACGCCCGCACAAACTGAGCGCGATTCTGCCTCCGGAAGGAGGACGACTACAGATCGCCGCTCCGGCCACGTCCCAGGAAACATGGCCTGAAGCCGCGCGCAGCGGGCGAAAGCCCGGGTGTTAGAACCGTCAGTGGAACGCCGACAGGCGAGCGCGCCCGCAGCGGCGGGTCGGCGCAAGCTGATCTCTCCGTGGCGCGCAGCCGTGCCCGCTGGCACGGCAACATGAAACACTGCGTCTGTCGGCGTTCCGCTTCCTTCTTTTTCTTTGTTCTTTCGTCCTTCGTCATTGCCTTTCACCGTCGTCATTGCCGGGCTTGACCCGGCAATCCATGCGGCTTGGTCGGACTTATCGGATCAGCTTTCGCGAACTGCACGTCAGCATGGACCACCGGATCAAGCCCGGTGGTGACGAGAGAATGCGTTGTTGTTTGATATTAGAATCGGAGAACGATGATCAGAGAACGCCTGCGCGCCACGCCGGACTTGATCGCCCGGTGCCGACGCGCCGCTCGCAAGCCTACTGCACTGCGGGCGTCACGGCGAAACGATCGTTGAAGGTCGAGCTGTCGATCGTGCGCACGACGCTCGCCAGTGGCCGGGAATCAGCCGACGCGCCGCCGAGTTGCTTGCTGACCTGTTCATCGTACTGGGACCAGGGTGGTCACCGGATCTTTGGCTTTCACTTGCACGATCCGGTAACCGTTCGCTTGCAGTTGAACGAGAATATCCGGCAGAGCGAACGCCGTGCCATGCTGGAAGTCGTGCATGAGGATGATGCCTTTGCCGTTCTTCTTCAGCTTCGTCATCACCGATGCGATGACTTGGTCGGGCTTGTGGATCTTAAAGTCCTGTGAATCGAAGTCGGCGGAAAAAGCGCTGATGTTGCGCGTACCCAGATACGAAACGAGTTCCGGCGTGTGGCGCAGACCGGGGAACCGAAAGAACGGCGACTCGGGCTGACCGAGCGCCAGATGCACGGCGCTGAAGCCTTTCTCGATTTCTTCCTGAGCTTGGTCGGCGGGGAGCTTTGCCAAATCGGCGTGCGACCAGGTGTGCGATCCGATTGTGTGTCCCGCCGCCGCGACTTGCTTGAGGAGTTCGGGATGCCACATCGCATGCTCGCCGATCGGAAAGAACACGGCCTTGGTGCATTGCGCCGCAAGCGCGCTGAACACGGCGGGCGTATTGCCCGGCCACGGCCCGTCGTCGAAGGTCAAGACGACCTCGCCCGGCTACAAAGAATCGTAGCTCTTGAACTGCTCGGAGCCGAAGCCGGGACCGCCTGTGGTATCGATTTCGACAGTGCGGGACACGCCAAGAACGTTACCTGCGGGTTGGGAATTGCCGGGACATCCGACCGGTGCCGCGCCTATCGAACCGGTGACATCTTGCGCCCAGGCGAAATGAGCGACGAACATCGTCGCCAACGCGAACACGCAATTACGCAACACCCGCATTGAATGCCCCAATCTGTTCGGAGAGTTGGCTCTGGGCCGTTCAAGCCGCTTTGACCCCAGCGCACCGCGTATCTTTGCGCGCAATAAGAAACCCTAATCGACGGTGGCTGCGAGCCTTGCCGGGTGTTGGAACTTGGTGGAGCTGCGTAACGTCGCTACGCCTTTACCGGCGGCGCTATCGCCGCGTCTTGTTTGCCCTCTTGCCGAATTCAGGCAGCTTCTGCCGCACCTTGCCGATATCGGCCCAGACATCGGGGATTTTCTTCAAGCTCGGCAGCGTGAATTGATTGCCGCTCGTAGTGCGCGACAGCGCTTCCCACGACAGCGGCAGCGAAACCGGCGCACCCGCCCGCGCCCGCGTCGAATAGGCGGCGACCGAGGTGGCCTCGCGCGTATTGCGCAAGTAATCGATGAAGATCCGCCCCTGCCGCAGCGCCTTGGTCATTTTGGCGAGGTAAAGTTTTGGGCTGTCGGCGGCCATCGCCGCGGCAATCGTCGCGGTGAAGAACTTGGTGGTTTCCCAATCGGCGTCGGCAATCGGCACCATGACGTGAATGCCCTTGCCGCCGGAAAGCTTGGCAAAGCTCTTCAGCTTCAGCTCGGCGAGCCGGTCGCGGATCTCCTTGGCGCCGGCGACAATGTCCTTCCAGGCAACGCCGTCGCCCGGATCGAGATCGAACACGATGCGGTCGCAGGCTTCGAGACTGTCGAGCAGCGAGCCGCGGACGTGAATCTCGAGCGCACCGGATTGCACCAGTTCGATCAGCTCTTCGAGCTTCTCAACCGCGATGACGTCATGCTCCTTGGCCTTGACGACGCGGCGCAGCGACGATTGCTTGACGTTCTGCGCGATGTGCTTTTGGAAAAAGCACTCTCCGGCGGTTCCTTCCGGGCAGCGCAACACCGCAAGCGGCCGGCCGACAATATGCGGCGCCATGACATCCCAGGCCCGCACATAATAGGCGGCAAGGTCCTCCTTGGTGACGCCAGCGTCGGCCCAATAGACGCGATCCGGATGCGTCAGGCGGACGCCGGCGATTTCGACGTCTTTTCTGTTGCTGCTTGCGGACCGTGACGGCGCCTTGGCTTGGGCTTTGGTAGATTTGCGCACCGGCTGGCGCCGCGCCATTGCGGCGGAATTGACAGCCGCAGGTGTTTCGCGCACCAGTTCACGCGCCGGCTTGTCCTCCCGCAGCCCCTTGAACGAGGCCTGCCGCAATAACCCGTCATGGGTAATGCCGCGGAATTCCGCCTCGATCACCATCTGCGGCTTCACCCAGACGACATCCTTGCGCCGCTCCTCCGGCGGCAGTGCGACCGGCGGCTTGTCGATGCGCAGCGGCTCGAGCTGCTTCCAAAGATCGCGCGCCGTCTCACGCGTATAGCCGGTTCCGATCCGCCCGGCGTAGCGCAGTCTGCCGTGCACGTGGAACGCCGCGATCAGCGCGCCGACGGCTTTCTGCATCGCCGCCGACGGACTGAAGCCGGCGACCACGAATTCCTGCTCGTTATGACATTTGATCTTGATGAAGTTCGTCGACCGGCCCGACTGATAAGGCGCGTTGCGCAGCTTCGACACGATGCCTTCGAGATGCATGTTGCAGGCGTGTTTGAAAATCAGCCGGCCGTCCTCGTCGAAATCATCGACATAGCGGATAAGGCCCTTGCGGCTTTCGCCCTTGAGCAGCCGCTGCAGCGCGGCTTTGCGCTCGGTGAGTGGCTCGCGCGTGAGATCGCGACCGTCGAGATGTAAAAGATCGAAGGCGCGATAGACAAAGCGGTCGTCGCGGTCGTCTTTCAGATCGGTCTGCAGCAGCGAGAAGCTTGAAACGCCTTTGTCGTCCTCGACGACGAGCTCGCCGTCGATCAGCGCCGTTTTCGCGGCGAGCTTTTTGATCGCGTCGGCAATCGGCTTGAAACGGTGCGTCCAATCCAACTGCTTACGCGTCAGGAGCTGCACCTTGCCGTGATCGAGCCGAGCCTCGATGCGATAGCCGTCGAACTTGATCTCATGCAGCCAATTTTTTCCGCTCGGGACGCCCTCCTGCAGCGTGGCGAGGCTTGGCGGGACGAAGGCAGGGAAGCCTGCACGTGAATGCGCCGATGCGCGCGCTGCGCCTGCACGAGACCCACGCACGCTTTTGCGCTCCACCTTGGCCGTGGCCGGTTTTGTCCGCGCCCGCGGTTTTGTCGCAGGCTTTTTCGCCGGCTTAGCGCGCGGCGCCGATTTGCTCGTCGGCTTCGTCCGCGTGGCGGCGAGCGCCTTCAACTGCGCCTTGAATTCACGCTGCGATTGCGGCCGGCGAAGAAAAGTATCTTTAGGAGGCTCTTTGGACGCGCCGGCGGTGCGGTTGCTGTGCCAGACGCGCTTTCTGCCTTTGCCGGCGGCGATCTCCTCCATCGAGCGGCCGGTTGCGGCCGACAGCGGCTCGGCATCAAGAATATCGGCGGCGCGGCCGCCGCGCGCCTCTTCATCCTTGCCTTTGATCAGGAGCCAGTTGTCGTGGCCGGCGTCGCGACGATTACCCGGGCGCGGGCGCATGCGCACCAGGTGCCAGCGGCCGTGCAGCTTCTCACCATGGAGGGTGAATTCGAGATGCCCTTTTGCATAGCCCTTATGCGGGTCGCCCTCGGGCGTCCAGGTGCCGCGATCCCAGATCATCACGGTGCCGCCGCCGTATTCGGCCTCCGGAATGGTGCCCTCGAACGAGTTGTATTCGACGGGGTGATCCTCGACATGGACGGCGAGCCGCTTGTCGTCGGGATTGAGGCTCGGCCCGCGCGTGACCGCCCAGCTCCGCATAACGCCGTCGAGCTCGAGCCGCAGGTCGTAGTGCAGCCGGGTCGCGTCATGCTTCTGGATGACATAACGATCGCCGCCGGAGCGCGGTTTGCGGCCACGCGGCTCGGAGGTAACATCGAACTTGCGCTTTTTGCGGTAAGTATCGAGCCCCACGGTGCAACTCGCTCGCTAGATACCGATTAATGCGACGGGCGGTGACCGCCCCATTTCCGTCACATCCTCCCGGCACACCCGCCCGCCCTTATAAACAAATCGTCGCATTAACGTTTCGGCCCTTGGTTATAATATGAACTGAACCTAGGTGGTGGGGGTTGCGTCAAAGAGACAAGGTTTAAGCGGCGTAACGGGAACGGAGATTAAGGTATTGAAGCGCCTAAGAGTTCCCGATAGGTCACCGCCCAAGGGCCTGCCGATTAAATTGCGCTTCCGGCCCATAATAGTGTAAGGACCCTCATAGGGGACGCTAAATTCGCGTATTCCATCCCGTGGGCCCGCTGCCGGGACCCCAACTATCGGCGTTAGGCCGAAAAAACACATTCGTCTAAAAGCCAAAGACGTCTGAAAGCTTGAAGGAGCGTAGCGTGACGGTTTCGTCAAAGACCCCATTGCTCGACCACATCAAAACCCCGGACGATCTCAGACACCTTGAGCCCGCTCAGCTGCGGCAGGTGGCTGACGAATTGCGCGGTGAGACCATCGACGCTGTCGCGGCGACTGGCGGCCATCTTGGCGCCGGCCTCGGCGTGATCGAACTCACCGTCGCGCTGCATTATGTTTTCAATACGCCGGCCGATCGGCTGATTTGGGACGTCGGCCATCAAGCCTACCCGCATAAGATCTTGACTGGACGCCGCGACCGCATCCGCACGCTGCGCCAGGGCAACGGCCTCTCCGGTTTCACCAAGCGCGCCGAGAGCGAATACGACCCGTTCGGCGCCGCGCATTCCTCGACGTCGATTTCCGCCGGACTTGGCATGGCGGTCGCGCGCGACCTCCAGGGCAACCAGAACAACGTCATCGCCGTTATCGGTGACGGCGCGATGTCGGCCGGCATGGCCTACGAGGCCATGAACAATGCCGGCGCGATGAATTCCCGCCTGATCGTGGTGCTCAACGACAACGACATGTCGATTGCGCCGCCGGTCGGCGCGCTGTCGGCCTATCTGGCCCGGCGCGTTTCGGGACGCGGCTATCATCGCTTGCGCAAGATCGTGCGTCAGGTCGCCAAGGCGATGCCGACCAAAATGCTCGAGCAGCGGGCGCTGGCGGTCGAAGAATATGCGCGCGGCCTCGTCACCGGCGGCACGCTGTTCGACGAGCTCGGCTTCTTCTATGTCGGCCCGATCGACGGCCACAATATCGATCACCTCTTGCCGGTGCTGCAAAACGTGCGCGACGCCAAAAACGGTCCGTTTTTGGTTCACGTCGTCACGCAGAAGGGCAAGGGTTATCAGCCGGCGGAGAATTCCGCGGACAAATATCACGGTGTCGTCAAATTCGACGTCGCCACCGGCGCGCAGCAGAAGTCGAAAGCCGGCGCCCCTCAATATACGAAAGTGTTCGCCGAAAGCCTGATTAAGGAAGCGCGCAAGGACGACAAGATCGTTGCCATCACCGCGGCGATGCCGTCCGGCACCGGGCTTGATCTGTTCGAGAAAGAGTTTCCGACGCGCACCTTCGATGTCGGCATTGCCGAACAGCATGGCGTCACCTTTGCGGCGGGTCTCGCGACCGAGGGCTTCAAGCCGTTCGCCACGATCTATTCGACCTTCCTGCAACGCGCCTATGACCAGGTCGTGCATGACGTCGCCATCCAGAAGCTGCCGGTTCGCTTTGCGCTCGACCGCGCCGGCCTGGTCGGCGCCGACGGCCCGACCCATGCCGGCTCGTTCGATGTCGCCTATCTCGGCTGCCTGCCGAATTTCGTGGTGATGGCAGCCGCCGACGAGGCCGAACTCGTCCACATGGTGGCGACCGCGGCCGCGATCGACGATCGCCCCTCGGCGCTGCGCTATCCGCGCGGCGAAGGCCTCGGCGTGCCGATGCCCACAGAAGGCAAGCCGCTCGAAATCGGCAAGGGCCGCATCCTGCGCGAAGGCACCAAGGTGGCGCTGTTCTCGCTCGGCGCCCGCCTCGGCGAATGCCTCAAGGCGGCCGACGAGCTTGCGACCTATGGCCTCTCGACCACGGTCGCCGATGCGCGCTTCGCGAAGCCGCTCGACGTCGAAATGCTGCTGCGGCTTGCCCGCGAGCACGAAGTGCTGCTCACCATCGAGGAAGGCTCGATCGGCGGCTTCGGCGCCTACGTGCTGCAGACACTCGCCGAGCACGGCGTGCTCGACCGCGGGCTCAAGGTTCGCTCGATGGTGCTGCCGGACATTTTCATCGATCAGGACTCGCCCAACGCCATGTATGCCCAAGCCGGCCTCGACGCCAAAGGCATCGTCGCCAAGGCCTTTGCGGCGCTCGGCCAGAACATGCGTGGCGAAGTGGTGAAGCTCGCCTAAGGCCGGCCACTCTTGGTCCTCTATCGCCGTGCCCGGCCTTGTGCCGGGCATGTGCGTTTTGGAGCCCGCGCCGCAAACGCCGCCGCGACCTTTGTCGTATAGTCCAGCCATGACCACCCGCGAACGCGCCGATCGGCTCCTGGTCGCACGCGGCTTGTTCGAGAGCCGCGCCCGCGCGCAAGCAGCCATTGCTGCAGGCCTGGTGACCGCTGACGGCGTGCCGGTGCGCAAAGCCTCCGACGCGATTTCATCCGCCGCCGTCATCTCCGCCGCGCCCGAACATCCCTATGTCTCGCGCGGTGGAGTCAAACTCGCTGCCGCACTCGATCACTTCATGCTCGATGTGGAAGACAGCATCTGCCTCGACGTCGGCGCCTCGACCGGTGGCTTCACCGAAGTGCTGCTGCAGCGCGGCGCCCGCTATGCCTGCGCCGTCGATGTCGGCACCGGCCAGTTTCATGAACGCCTGCGCGGCCGTGATGATATCCTCCTCATCGAGCAAACCGATATCCGCACACTCGATCCCACCCGCCTGCCCGCCCGCCTGCCCGCGCTGCCGGACTTCGCGACCTTCGACGTGAGCTTCATCTCGCTAAAGCTCGTGCTGCCCGCGGTGAGCAAGCTGCTTGCGCAGCGCGCAAAAATCCTGGCTTTGATCAAGCCGCAATTCGAAGCCGACCGCCGCCACAGCAAGAAGGGTATCGTGCGCGACGAGGCCGTTCACAAGATGATTTGCGAAGACATCGGCGCCGTTATCACTTCGCTCGGCTGGCGCGTCGGCGGTGTGGTTCCGTCTGCGATCCTCGGCGGCGATGGCAATCGCGAGTTCTTTATCGAGGCAGAACGTGGTTGAACATCTCGTCATCGATCGCATCGGCCATCGCGGCGATGGCGTGGCTGACCGCGACGACGGACCGATTTTTGTCGCCGCCGCACTGCCGGGCGAAACCGTCGAAGTGGAGAGCGTGCCCGGGCACCCCGACCGCCGGCAGCTCCTTCGGCTCGAGACGGCAAGCCCGCAACGTATCGCGCCGATCTGCCCGCATTTCGGCATTTGCGGCGGCTGCGCCATGCAACACTGGGAGATGTCCGCTTACCGGGCATGGAAGCGCGATCTCGTGATCGATGCGCTGCGTCAGGCGGGCATCGAAGCGTCGGTCGCCGATCTGCTTGACGCCCATGGCGAGGGCCGCCGCCGCGTCGTCTTTCATGCCCGCCGTGGCACGCATGACGTGCTCGAGATCGGCTTCTCGGCGGCGCGCGCGCATCAAATAATAGCGATCGACCGCTGCCCGGTTCTGGCCAAAAGCCTCGACGGCGCGCTGAAGGCGGCCTGGGCCATCGCCGAATTGCTCAGCCCGCTGCGTAAGCCGCTCGACATCCATGTGACGGCGACCGACATCGGGCTCGATATCGACGTGCGCGGCTCGGGTCCCCTGACCGCAACGGCGACGACGGCACTGGCCCGGCTCGTCGCTTCGTACAATCTAGCGCGGCTCACCCGCCATGGCGAGCTGATCGTGCAGGCGCGGTCACCGACAATTCGCGTGGGTTCAGCGACCGTGCTGTTGCCGCCCGCGGCCTTCCTGCAGGCCACCGCCGAAGGCGAAGCGGAATTGTCGCGATTGGTCCTCGATATTTGCGCCACCGCCGGAGCGAAAAAAGGGGCGACCGATCTGTTCGCCGGCATCGGCCCGTTCGCGCTGCGGCTCTCGGAACAGGTGCGCATCACCGCGGCCGACGACAACGAGGCAGCGCTCGCCGCGCTTGCACGCGCCGGCAATACGCCGGGACTGAAACCCATCACCACCGAGCGGCGCGATCTGTTCAAGAACCCGTTCCTGGCCGCAGAGCTCAACCGCTTCGATGCCGTCGTGTTCGATCCGCCGCGCCAGGGCGCGCAGGCGCAATCGCGCGAAATCGCGGCAAGCCGTGTTCCCGCGATCGCGGCCGTGTCGTGCAATCCCGGCACCTTCGCTCGCGATGCGCGGATCCTGATCGACGGCGGCTACCGGCTCATATCCGTCACGCCGGTCGACCAATTCCGTTATTCCGCCCACGTGGAGCTGGTGGCCCGGTTCGAGAAATAGCGCGTACTCCCCGGCCGCTTTTCGTGATATTCAGCTGCCTGCTATACCCCTCCCCACCCTGGAATCTCTCAGCACCAAAGCCTCTCAAAACAAGGGTCTCCACCTATGGCTAGCGTCCTGTTTTCTCCGATCACGCTGCGCGGTCTTACGCTTCCCAACCGCGTCGTGGTGTCGCCGATGTGCCAGTACAATTCCGACAACGGCTCGGCGAACGACTGGCATCTGATGCATCTCGGCAATATGTCGCTCGGCTGCGGCGGGCTCGTGATGTGCGAGATGACCGACGTCAATCCGCAAGGTCGGATTACGCCGAGATGCGCCGGCATGTGGTCGGACGACAACGAAAAGGCGCTCAAGCGCGTGTACGATTTCTGCCGGCAATATGGCGTCGCCAAGCTCGGCGTGCAGCTCGCGCATGCCGGACGCAAGGGCCCGACCACGCCGCCCGCCGCCGGCGGCAAGCCGATCCTGACCAAGGAAGAAGGCGGCTGGACGCCGGAAGCGCCGTCAGCGCTCCCCTACGACACCGGCTGGCCGGTGCCGCATGCCATGACCAAAGAGGACATCAAGCGCTGCATCAGCGAATTCGCCGCCGCCGCCAAACGCATCGACCGCATCGGCTATGACGTCATCGAACTGCACGGCGCGCACGGCTATCTGGCGCACCAGTTCCTGTCGCCGCTCTCCAACCAGCGCACCGACGAATATGGCGGCTCGACCGAAAACCGCATGCGCTTCGCCATCGAAATGTACGAGGCGGTGCGCGCGGTGTGGCCGGAGCAAAAGCCGCTCGGCATGCGCGTCTCCGCCACCGATTGGGTCGACGGCGGCTGGACGCCGGCAGAGACCGTGCTGCTCGCCAAGGAGCTGAAGAAGCTCGGCCTCGACTATATGGACGTCTCGTCCGGCGGCCTCGACCCGCGGCAGAAGATTCCGCTGTCGGCCGGTTATCAGGTGCCGTTCGCCGAGAAGGTGAAAAAGGAAAGCGGCATCACCACCATGACGGTCGGCCTGATTGCCGGCTACCAGCAGGCCGAAGACATCGTCGCCTCCGGCAAGACGGATATGATCTGCATCGCGCGCG
>JBAUCK010000071.1:0-14665 GCA_049677525.1 Xanthobacteraceae bacterium | reverse complement strand
GCAAGGTCGGCCGCAACGAGGCCTGTCCCTGCGGCTCAGGCAAGAAATTCAAGCACTGCCACGGCCGTTACGCGTAAGCGGATCTCCGCTCCCGGATCGGTAACGCGAAGGCGGCATTTGCTTGCCGCGGCCGCAGTGCATTGGCCCGAGCCTTGAGCCGCGACAAATTTACGCCCTGATAATGCTCGCGCGCCGTGTGATCGACGGCTCGGTGCGTCCGTGCTAAGCGGTCGCCGGAACTCGCGGCGTCCCATTAGAGATCGCGAGGACTTGGTTGCGTGTTGCTTGGGGGGTACGAATGCGTGGATTGGCAGGGCGGTTGCGGACAACGAACTTTATCGCAAGCTTCAGTCGTTGTGCCACGGCTCTTCTCAGTCTGCTTGTTGCGGTTGCGGCTGCAAGCGCTCAATCCGACTATCCTAGTCGTCCGGTGCAGTTGATCATTTCCTAGGCGCCGGCAGCACCGGCGACGTCAGCATGCGCATTCTGACCGAGCAGCTGGCCACGAAATTGGGTCAGCCGTTCCTGGTCATCAACAAGCCCGGCGCCGGCGGCATCGCCGCGGCGCAAGCGGCGGCCGCAACACCGCCGGACGGCTACACGCTTCTCCTCACCGGCAACGGTTCGACGGTCAGCGTCGCGCTGTTCAAGTCGCTGCCCTATAACATCCTGACCGACTTCGCGCCGGTATCGATGGTCGCCAATTTCGACATGGTGGTACTGGTCAAGGCCGGATCGCCGCTCAAATCGATGCAGGACATCGTCGATGACGCCAAGGCCAATCCCGGCAAGCTGAATATGGGGACGCTGGCGCCGGGCACGACGCAATATCTCGCCGCCGAATTGTTCAAGATCGCAACCGGCACCGATGTCGCCACGGTGCCGTTCCGCACCTCGCCGGACATGATGACGGCGCTGTTGCGCGGCGATGTCGATGTCGATTTTGAATTCTTCGCGCCGATGCAGGCTCTGCTGGCGGATCACAAAGTGACCCCGCTCGCGACGACCGGCAAGACACGGGCGGATTTCCTGCCCGACATCCCGACCGTCATGGAAAGCGGCATCGCCGATTTCGACGTGACGAGCTGGAACGGCATCACCGTTCCGGCCGGCACGCCGCGGCCGATCATCGATACGCTCAGCCAGGCGGCGATCGAGGTTCTGCAAAGCCCGTCGGTTCAGGAAGCCGGCAAGCGCCTCGGCATGGAGATGCGCGGCAGCACGCCGGAGCAGCTCACCGCACGGCTTAAGAGCGACATCGCCAAGTGGACGGATGTCGTCGAGAAGGCGCATATCCCGAAAATGGACTGAGTGGTTCGCGCCGGCAATTACGCTCCTGCAACAGAAATCGGCAAATGAGCTCCGTGACCGGTGACGACAGGTTTCCCGTCGAGCTTGAAGCAAAGATTCCGCTGACGCTTGCCGATTTTCTCCGGTCGGGCCGCGTCGCGCTGGTGATGTGGGACATGCAGAAGGGTCTCGCCGGGCGTTCGCCGGCGCTCGATCAGATCGTGCCGAACGCCAATGCGCTGATTGACGCCGCCGAGCGCTTGCGGATTCCGGTCGTCTGGAGTCGCCACATTCTGCCGCCGCTGCGCCTGACCAGTGGCCCGTTCCTGCGTTTCCTGATGAAGAAACAAAATGTGGACCGGCCGAGCAAGCTCAAGCTGACGATGCAGGAGGGCATGGACGACACCGCCTTTGTCGATGGCCTCAAGCCAAAGCCCCACCACATTGTCCTGCAGAAGAGCCAGCCGTCCCTGTTCGTCGATACGCCGCTCGATCTGCGGCTCAAGACCTTGGGCGTCGACACGCTGGTTATGACCGGCGTGGCGACCGATATCGGCATCGAACTGACCTGCCGGCATGGCGCGGCGCTCGGCTATTACAGCGTGGTCGTTGAAGACGCGACCGGCTCGTACAGCAGCGAGGCGCAGGAGCGCAGCCTCGCATTCCTGCGCGGCTGGACGACGCCGGTGGTCACGACACAGATGGTCGTCGATATGTGGTCGGCGCAAAACGGCTGAGTGAGAAATCCGCCATGGCGTCCGATCCGCAGGTCGACTTGATCTTCTCGCATTTCATTCCTCGCTATGAGGCGACCGGCGTCGATCCGAACGACCTGCGGAAATTGATGCAGAGCATCAGCCGCTGGGAGGAGTGGTGCCGCGGCTGGTCGATGGAGGCCGCACGCCACGAGAGGCTTGCCAGGAGGCGGCCGCACAGGGCCGCGTGCTGACCGCCGCCGAAGCTTACGTGCTGCGCTGCGATTTACTATCACTACGGCAAGCACCTGTTTGCCGCCCATCCCGAGGAGTTTCGCGCCGCGCATGACGCCATGCTGCGCTGCTATGCGGCCGTCGTGACGAAATTGCCGGTCCCTGCCGAGCGCGTCGAGTTTCCGTTCCGCGGCGTCGCCATGCGGGGCCGGCTGCGCAAGCCGGGCGGCGTCGAGCGGCCACCGGTCGGGGTCATTCTGCCGGGTCTCGATGCCTGCAAGGAGGAGCTTCATGCTTGGGCCGAGGCATTCGTCGACCGCGGCATGGCGGCGCTGACGCTCGACGGTCCGGGACAGGGCGAGACTTCGTTTCATCTTCCGACGACGCATGAATGGGGTGCGGTTCTCGGCGCTGTTATCGACGTGCTCGAAAAGCGCAGCGATGTCGATGGCGCCCGCGTCGGCGTGGTCGGCCAGAGTCTCGGCGCCATCTACGCGCCGCTCGCCGCGGCCGGCGAGCCGCGGTTGAAAGCGTGCGTCGCCAATTGCGGCCCCTTCGATTGGGGAACGGTACTGCCGAAAATGCCGCAAGTGTCGCAGGAGGTGTTTCGCGTGCGCAGCCACGCCAAGAGCATGGACGAAGCCTAAGCGCTCGCACGCAGGATCGCGCTCGAAGGGGAAGCGCAGCGCATCAGATGTCCGCTGCTCGTGGTGTTCGGCGCCGGTGACAGGCTCCTGCCGCCGAGCGAGGGCGAGCGTTTGGTCGAGGCCGCGTCAGGCCCGGCGCAACTCGTCGTTTACGAAGAAGGCAATCACGTCTGCTTCAATATCAGCTACAAGTTCCGGCCACTGACCGGCGACTGGATGGCGGAACAATTGCGGGCACACGCACGCTGACGGCGTTGGTCCCGTCCGGCAATTCCGATCGCGATATTTCGGCTTATTGCAATCCTGCTACTGCAGTCCCGCCCAGCGGCCGTCGAACGAGCCGCTCGGCACCACGGCCTCCGCACCCTTCATCACGGCGCTGGTATTCGCCGCCGCCGGCGCGGCGCTGGCGTCCTGCTGGGGCTTATTCGGTTGCGCCTTCGGCGGCGCGGCTGTCGCCAGCGAGGGCTTGAGCTTCGGCGCGTCCGCGACTTGCGGCGCTGGTGCCGGCTTTTGCGGATCGGTCTTTGCCGTCTCGGTATTTGTGTCAGGCTTGCGCGGCGCCGGAGCGGGTTTCAGGCCGGCAAGCGGCGTGCCTTGCGCTGGCGGCGGTTGCTGCGCGGTGTCGGTCTTCGGCTTGAACCAACTGCTGAAGAAGCCCGCGTGATCGTTCGCGTCGGCCGAAGCGACCTGCGTTTGCGGCGGTTGCGGCTGCGGGGCCGCCTGCGGCGTCGACGCCGGCGCGCTGTTCGACTTGAACATCGCAAGGAAGCCGCGCCCCGAACTGCCGGTCGACGAGGGATCGGGATCCTCGCGCGTGCTGATGGTCGGCGTCGGCATGCCGGGATGAACCGGCGGCGCGTGCAGATGGCCGTCGTTGCCGTAGAACGGCTCGGTGGTATCGAGCTTGGCGACGAAGACCCGGTTCATGCCGCCGTCGGTCCCCATCACCAGCGGCGCGGTGGCGACGTTCTCTCTCGTCAATTGCGCGAGCTGATAGTCGTCGTTGCGCTGCTTCCCCATCGCCGGTCCGGCGATGTCCTGCGGCACTTCGTAAGCCGGGCAGCGGCCGGTCGGGGTGAACACCAAGGCCTTTGTCGAATTCTCTGGCGGCTGCGCATCGAACACATAGTGCCGCTCGCAGACATCGACCTTCGGTTCGAGATGCGTCACCTCGAAATGGTCGTTGCCTTCCTTGAGCATTTTCCAGAACGGCATGTTCGGATTGGTACGGTGCCGCGCCAGATTCGCCGCCGTCAGGCGGAACGGATAGGCCTGGATCTGGAATTCCTTCTGGCCACCGAGGAACGCCTCGCGCGCCAGCGAATAGATTTCACCGATCTGCTCATCGGTCATGGCGTAACAGCCGGCCGATGAACAATCGCCGTGGATCATCAGAAAGGCGCCGGTGTAGTTGTTGGCTTTGTCGAAAGCGTTGGGGAAGCCGACATTGATGGCGAGATAGTAGTTGGAATTCGGGTTCATCAGCCCGGGCGTGATCGAATAGAAGCCTTCGGGCGCCTGACGATCGCCTTGGACTTTCTTCGGGCCGAGTTCGCCCGACCAGCGGCAGATCGGATAGATTTTCAATAGCGCGTAACGGCCGGTCGTGTCCTGCTTCCAGATTTCGAGCTCGGATTCCTCTTTGAACACGCGGACGAGGACCGGCGAGTCCTTCGGCATGTTTTTCTGATCGAGCAGCGCCAGCATTTCCGGCGAGAGCTCTTTCATCGCCCGGGTCGGGATCTGATAGCCGTCATCGCCATAGCAACCGGCGAGAGCGAGAGCGCCGGCGAGAGCAAAAAACGTCACGCATGCGCGCAAGCCGAGCGCGCGCAATTCAAGTGCGCGGTGTACATAGGCGCGGATCAACGTCGACGTCCCCGACAGATGGATTTTCCCCGTGCCATCAACTGCCTGATGGTTACCCAGAAGAGGTGGCTTTCGCAAGGCAACCGCGCGTCGGAACCCCGGTTGACCCTGCAGGCGCTAAATATTGGTAAATTATCAACGAATTCGACAAAAAGCCTAGGAATCAGTGGTCGTTAGGCCCGAGCGGCGGCAAATTACGGCGGCATTGTGGCAAGAAATTTTCAACAGACCCTATGCCGCGGGGCGCTCCGTCCACTCCGCGGCCGCATCCGGCGGTCAGCCGGGCCGAAAAATCACCCCAGCGTGCGGCCGATGGCGAGAAACTTTTCACGGCGGCGGCGGATCACGGTGGCGCGGTCGAGGCCGCGAAATTCGGCGAGCGCGTTGCCGATCGCTTCGCCCGCAGCCGCCATGGCCGCGGCCGGCTCGCGATGCGCGCCGCCGGTCGGTTCGGGCACGATGGTGTCGACCACGCCGAAGCGCAGCAGATCCTGGGCGGTGATTTTCATGTTCGACGCCGCGTCCTGCGCTTTCGACGTGTCGCGCCACAGGATCGAGGCCGCGCCCTCCGGCGAGATCACGCTATAGATGGCATGTTCCAGCATCAGCACGCGGTTGGCGGTGGCGATGGCGATGGCGCCGCCGGAGCCGCCTTCGCCGATGATCAGCGCGACGTTCGGCACGCCGGTCTCAAGACAGGCTTCCGTCGAGCGCGCGATAGCCTCGGCCTGCCCGCGCTCTTCGGCGCCGATACCGGGATAAGCGCCCGCGGTATCGATCAGCGCAATCACCGGCACATCGAAGTGATCAGCCATGCCCATCAGGCGCGCCGCTTTGCGGTAGCCTTCCGGCCGCGCCATGCCGAAATTGTGCTTGAGCCGGCTTTCGGTATCGGAGCCTTTTTCGTGACCGATGACGCAGATCGCGTCGCCGTGGAAACGTCCGAAGCCGGCAATAATGGCCAAATCCTCGCCGTGCTTGCGGTCGCCGGCGAGCGGCACGAAGTCGGTGATCAGCGTCGCGATGTAATCGAGGCAATGCGGCCGCTGCGGATGGCGCGCGACCTGCGTCTTCTGCCACGGCGTGAGCCCGGCATAGAGCTCCTTGAGCGTGACCGCGGCTCTGCCTTCGATGCGATTTATTTCCTCGCCGATCGCGTCGCCGTCGTTGTTGAGCGCGCGCAATTCGTCGGCTTTGGCCTCAAGCTCGGCCACCGGCTTTTCGAAATCGAGATAAGAACGCATCGTTTTAGGTCAACCGGCGGTCTGGAGCGTGATCCCGAAAAGTGGATACCGGTTTTCGGAAAAGATCATGCTCAATGAAAAAGATCCGCGGTCAGGGTTCGTGGTCTTGCCCGCGGGCGCGGCTAAGTCGCCCGCCCCATGCGCGGAAGTCAAGCAAGGGAGCTCCTTCCATAGTTAATCAGCGCTCTGGTCCTGTGCCAGCGGGTGCAAGTCGCGCACCAGGCTTTTCAGGCGCTCTTCCAAGACATGGGTATAGATCTGCGTCGTCGAAATATCGGCATGGCCGAGCAGCGTCTGCACCACGCGCAGGTCGGCGCCGTTATGCAGTAGGTGGCTGGCGAAGGCGTGGCGCAACACGTGCGGGCTCACTTGCGCGGCGCGCAGCCCCGAGGCTGCGGCCAGCGCTTTGAGGTCGCGCGCAAAATGCTGCCGCGTCAGGTGCCCGCTGTCGCCGAACGAGGGGAACAGCCATTTCGACTGCGCCTCGTGGCCTCCTTCTTTGACGAGCGCCAGATAGGCCGCGGTCGCTTGTTTCGCCGCGTCGTTGAGCGGCACCATGCGTTCTTTGTTGCCCTTGCCGCGCACGATGATGATGCGCGCGTCCTTGCGCGCCGCCGACGCTGGCAAAGACACAAGCTCGGAGACGCGCAGCCCCGTTGCATAGAGCAGCTCGACGAGGCAGGCGAGCCGCGCCGCGCGCAGCCGCACCGGCAACGGCGCTGCCGGGTCGCAGGTGGCGGCGGTGTGCAGCAGATGATCGACTTCGGCGAGCGTGAGCGTCTTCGGCAGGCTGCGCGCGCGCTTCGGGCCTTGCAGCACCGCGGCCGGATCGTCGGCGCGATGGCCTTCGGCATAGAGAAAGCGATAGAGCTGCCGCATCGCCGAAAGCCGCCGCGCTACCGTCGCCACCTGCATGCCGCGGTGCGTCAGGTCGCTCAAATAGTCGCGCAAATCGTCGGTCGTGGCTTTGGCGATGGAGCGGCTGTTGTCTTTCAGATAGGCGGAGAAGTCTTCGAGGTCGTGGCGATAGGCGGCAAGCGTATTGGCTCCGGCGCCGCGCTCCGCCGCCAGCATATCGAGATAGAGCGCGACCAGCGCTTCATCGGAATGCCGTGCTGTGCCTGCCTTTGCGCGCGCCATCGTGCGGACCGCCATCGCGCCAATGATCCTCGAAGAAGCTCAATGATCCTTGAAGAATTTGTCGGGTGGGATCGTCACGCTGATCTCGCGCGTTTTGGGCGCAACGAAATGCGCCAGCGCATAGAGCCCGCCATAGACAGCGCCGACCATAATCGCGATGACCGTCAATAACCGGAACAGGCTCGGCATCGTTAAGCGCCCGCGCTTCTTCCCCTTGGTGCCGGCTGGCGGGACCGAGTACGATCATGTTCGCGTTGGACTGGCAAGCGATTTGCGCAATCTGATAAGTGATCCGACGGATCGTCCGGATGCTCCTGCGAAGGAAGCGGAAGCGGCGCATGGATATTTATGTAAATGACTGATACCGCAATACAAAATGATGCAAACGAGCAAGCTTCGGCGGCCGCGATCTTAGGCCTCTTGGGGCCGCGCTCGATCGTGCTTGTCGGCATGATGGGGGTTGGCAAATCGTCTATCGGTCGCCGCCTCGCGGCGCGGCTTGGGGTGCCGTTTGTCGACGCCGATTCCGAAATCGAAACGGCCGCCGGCATGAGCATTCCGGATATTTTTGCCCGTCACGGCGAGGCCTATTTCCGCAACGGCGAGGCGCGTGTGATCGCGCGGCTGCTTGAGTCCGGGCCGCAGGTTCTGGCTTCGGGCGGCGGCGCCGTGATGAACGCCGATACGCGCGCGGCGATCAAGGCCAAGGGCGTCTCGATCTGGCTGCGAGCCGAGTTCGACGTGCTGATGCGCCGCATCGCCAAGCGCAAGAACGAGCGGCCGATGCTGCAGACCGACGATCCATCCGAGACGCTGCGTCAGCTTCTGATCACGCGCGAGCCGTTCTATGCGCTGGCCGATCTGACCGTGCAGTCGCGCGAAGCGCCGCATGAAACGATTGTTGCCGAAATCATGCGCGCGCTGACCGGCTTTCTCGGCGCAACGCCGCCTGACGGGAGTGTCGCATGACAGCGCCGGTTCGCAGCGAAACCACGACGGTCGCCGTCTCTCTCGGTGAGCGCTGCTACGACGTCGCCATCGGGCGCGGCCTTTTGGCTTCACTCGGCCCCCGCATCGCCGAGCTCCGACCGCGCTCCAAGGCGGTTATCGTGACGGACGAAAACGTTGCGCACCTGCATCTGGCCGCGGCAGAAGCCACGCTCGCCCGTGCCGGCGTCGCGACGCATCGCGTTGTCGTTCCGCCCGGCGAAGCCTCGAAGAGCTATCGGGTGTTCGAGCAGGTCTGCGAGGCCGTGATTGCCTCGCGCATGGAGCGCGACGATCTCGTCATCGCGCTTGGCGGCGGCGTCATCGGCGATCTGGCCGGCTTTGTTGCTTCGGTGGTCCGGCGCGGCATCGATTATGTGCAGGTGCCGACCTCGCTCCTTGCCGACGTCGATTCTTCGGTCGGCGGCAAGACCGCAATCGATTCCGCCCACGGCAAGAATCTGATCGGCGCATTCTACCAGCCGATCCTGGTGCTCGCCGATACGGCGCTGCTCGACACTTTGCCGGAGCGCGAATTCCGCGCCGGCTATGCCGAAGTCGCCAAATATGGACTGCTCGGCGACGCGCCGTTCTTCGCGTGGCTGGAAAACAATTGGCGCGAGGTGTTCGGCGGCGGCACTGCTTCTGGAAAATTTGCACGGGAACATGCCATCGCCGTGTGCTGCCGCGCCAAGGCCGACATCGTCGCCCGCGACGAGCGCGAGACCGGTGACCGCGCACTCCTCAATCTCGGCCACACGTTCGGCCATGCATTCGAGGCGGCGTGCGGTTTTTCCGACCGGCTTCTGCATGGCGAAGCGGTCTCCATCGGCATGGCGCTCGCTTTCGCCTTTTCCGCCAAACAGGGGCTGATTTCGGCGGCCGAGGCCGAACGCGCCACGCGGCATCTGGCGGCGGTCGGCCTGCCGACTCGGCCGCAGGATATTCCCGGGACGCTACCATCCATTGACCAATTGATGGGACTGATCGCGCAAGACAAGAAAGTGAAGCGCGGGATGCTTACATTCATCCTGGCCAAAGGAATCGGCGCCGCTTTCGTCGAGGGCGGCGTCGACGCGGGCGCAGTGCGCGCGTTCCTCCTCGAGAAGCTTGCGGAGCGTTGAGGCTAAAGCCAAAAGCCTAGAACTGAGCCTAAAGCTAGAGCCTAGAACCATGAGCACAATGTATTGGTTGACCGTTCTGGCGGTCGTCATCTGCCTGGTGGTGTCGGCGTTTTTCTCGGCGAGCGAGACCGCGCTATCGGCATCTTCGCGCGCGGCGATGTTGCGGCTGGAAAGCCAAGGCAACCGCGACGCCTCCATCGTCAACCGCCTGATGGCGACGCGCGAGCGTCTCCTCGGCGCGATACTGTTCGGCAACAATTTCACCAATATCGCCGCATCGACTTTGGCGACCGGCTTGCTGCTCGATTATTTCGGTCAGGCCGGCGAGATCTACGCCACCTTCATCATGACGTTCATGATTTTCATTTTCGCGGAAGTGCTGCCGAAGACCGCGGCCTTCAACGCGCCGGACCGCATGGCGCTGGTGGTAGCGCAGCCGGTCGCGCGGGTAGTGCGGCTGTTTTCGCCGTTCCTGCGCATCGTCGAGATCATGGTGCGGGCGATGTTGCGCGGGCTCGGCATGCCGACCGGCAAGATCCATTCGATCCTGTCGCCGGACGAGGAGTTGCGCGGCGCGGTCGATCTGATGCACTCGGCCGGCACCGTCGCCAAGCACGACCGCGACATGATGGGCGGCTTGCTCGATCTGCACGAGCTCGCGGTCTATGACGTGATGGTTCACCGCACCAAGATGGTGATGCTCGACGCCGACGAGCCGCCGCACGAATTGATCGACGCGGTTCTGGCGGCCGGCGTCACGCGCATCCCGCTCTGGCGCGACTCGCCCGACAATGTCATCGGCGTGCTCAACGCCAAGGAAGTGTGGCGCGCATTGCATGCGGCTGAGGGCGACGTCGACAAGATCGACATCGAGGCGCTGGCAAAACTGCCGTGGTTCGTGCCGGACACGACCCATGTCGGCGAGCAGCTCAAGGCGTTTCGCCATCGCAAGACGCCGTTCGCCCTTGTGGTCGACGAATATGGCGAGCTCGAAGGGCTGGTAACGCTCGAAGACATCGTCGAGGAGATCGTCGGCGACATCACCGACGAGCACGACATTGCGGTGCCCGGCGTGCGGCCGCTGCCGGACGGCTCGGTCAATGTCGACGGCAGCGTGCCGATCCGCGATCTCAATCGCGCGATGGATTGGAATATCCCCGACGACGAGGCGACCACCGTCGCCGGCGTCGTCATTCACGAATCGCGCTCGATCCCGGAGCCGGGGCAGAGCTTCACTTTCCACGGCTTCCGCTTCCAGGTCCTGCGCAAATCAAGGAATCGCATCACCGCGCTGCGCGTGGCGCCGTTGGCGCGCAAGGTCACGGCGAAGGCAAGCTAGTCAGCCGCCACCGCGATGCCCTGAATCTCGATCAGCATGCCGGACCTGGCGAAATCCGACACGGTGATGAGCGCGCTGCACGGATAATGTCCGGCGGTGAAGAACTCCTTGCGGATTTCGACAAAGCGATCGCCGTGGCGCGGGTCGTTGATAAACACCGTCATGGTGACGAGGTCTTTGAGGCTTGCGCCGACCTTCTTTAGCGTCGCATCCAGTAGCCGGAAGATTGTGCGCGTTTGCCCTTCGAAATCGCCGACCAGTGATTTGCCGTTTTCGTCCTGCAGCGCGGTCTGGCCGGCAAGATAGATCGTGCGGCCGCCGCGCGCGACGATGGCCGGCGAATAGGAGCGGGAGGCGTGGCGCTCCGTTCCGGAGAAATGTTCGACAGAGTAAGTGTTCGGCATGGTGTTCTCCCGGACTTGATGATGGACGATCGCTCCATCAGTTGCGATCGGGCGTCCGGATAAGAAAACCAGCGCGGCGCTAGTTCTTCAAGCTCTCTCCCGGCGCCTGCGCGTGGATGGCGAGCGCATGAACGCGGCCCTTCATCTCGTTGGCCAGCGCCGTATTGATCATGCGGTGGCGATCGAGCCGGCTCTTCCCTTTGAATGCGCTCGACACGATATAAAGACGGAAATGGCTCTCGCCGCCCGGCCGGTGGCCGGCGTGGCCATGGTGCAAGTGCGATTCATCCTCGACATGCAGGCTCTCCGGCGCAAAAGCCGCCATCAGCTTGGTGGTGATGATGTCCTGCATGCCCATTGTGTTGGCGACTTCGTGTGTTGGCGGCGTGATCGCTTTGTCTATTCAAGATCTATGTGCTGTCGCGCCGGGATCAACGATTACGCAAGCTTAAATCGGGTAATGCCGATTTGGTGCCTGTCAAGTCTTGAAGGTGCCCCGGATGCACTCGCATAATCATGTCCATGAATAGCGACTCGCCACTGTTCGATCGAATTCGCGTCAAGCCGGATCTGGACCGCCGTTTGCGAGCCGAGCTTCCGCCCTGCGACTGGCCGGGATGCTCGGGCCCTGCGACGCATCGTGCGCCGAAGGGCCGCGAGCGCGCCAACGAATATTGGCAGTTCTGCCTCGAACACGTTCGCGAATACAACAATTCGTACAATTTTTTCGCCGGCATGAGCGACGATGCCGTCGCGAAATACCAGAAGGACGCGCTGACCGGCCATCGGCCGACCTGGAAGATGGGCTCGGTCGGCGGCAAACGCGCTCGTCGCGCGGCGCGCGATTTTCGCGACGGCTTTCCCGGCGACGACCCGTTCTCGCTATTCGGCGAGAGTGGCGCCCGAACCACCGGCCCTCATGCCGGCCATGCAAAGACCGCGTCCGAGGGCCGCAAGATTTTCAATGCCCAGCGCCGCGCGCTGGAGGCGCTTGGGCTTGAGGATGACGCCAGCCGCGCCGATATCAAGTCCAAGTTCAAGACCTTAGTGAAACGGCATCATCCTGACGCCAATGGCGGCGACCGCGGTTCCGAGGCGCGGCTGCGCGAAATCATCCAGGCCTATAACTACTTGAAGTCAGTGGGCTTTTGCTGACATCAAGAGGCTCCGGCGCGGTTGTTCGGGCTGCCGGCCGGGTGCCCTGGCCGCCACTTTCGCGTCCTTGACCCTTTCTGCTAGACCTAGAATGACAATCCGACCGCCGGTAACCGCCGATCAGCGCCTCGGAATTGCCGAGGCCGACGACTTAAGGTTGCCTCGCCAAGGTGGCTTGCTAGGCGTCTTGCCAGGTTGTTTTGCCTGGCGTTTTGCCAAGCTCGCCTTGCCGGGGTCACGGAGGAGTAATGACTCTCGCCACTGACAGTGTTTCCGGCTTGCCGGACATGAAGGTTTCTGTCCGCCAGGTCTTTGGGATCGACAGCGATCTCGAAGTGCCGGCCTATTCGGAACCGGACGAATATGTGCCGGAATCCGATCCCGACTACCGGTTCGATCGTCCGACGACGCTCGCCATTCTCGCCGGCTTCGCCCGCAACCGCCGCGTCATCGTCACCGGCTATCACGGCACCGGCAAATCGACCCATATCGAGCAGGTGGCGTCGCGCCTGAACTGGCCCTGCGTGCGCGTCAATCTCGACAGCCATATCAGCCGCGTCGATCTCATCGGCAAAGACGCCATTGTGATCCGCGAAGGCATGCAGGTGACGGAATTCCGCGACGGCATCCTGCCGTGGGCGCTGCAGAACAATGTGGCGCTGTGCTTCGACGAATACGACGCCGGCCGCCCGGACGTGATGTTCGTCATCCAGCGCGTTCTGGAATCCTCCGGCCGGTTGACGCTGCTCGATCAGAATAAAGTGATCAAGCCGCATCCGTCGTTCCGCCTGTTCGCCACCGCCAACACCGTCGGGCTTGGCGACACGTCAGGCCTCTATCACGGCACCCAGCAGATCAACCAGGGCCAGATGGACCGCTGGTCGATCGTCACCACGCTGAATTATCTGCCGCACGACAACGAGGTCGAAATCGTGCTGTCAAAGGCGAAGCATTATCGCTCTGCCGAGGGCCGCGAGATCGTCTCGAAAATGGTGCGGGTCGCCGATCTCACGCGCAACGCCTTCATCAACGGCGATATCTCGACCGTGATGAGCCCGCGTACGGTGATCACCTGGGCGGAGAACGCCGAGATTTTCGGCGACGTCGGCTTCGCCTTCCGGCTGACCTTCGTCAACAAATGCGACGAGCTCGAACGTCCGCTGGTGGCGGAGTTCTATCAGCGCTGCTTCGGCCAGGAATTGCCGGAGAGCTCGGTCAACGTGGCGCTCTCATAACAATCGTCTCTCCCCGCTTGCGGGGAGAGCAACAGGTTCACCTGGCCGCTGCATGTCCTCGAACATCAAGCCGAAGAGCAACGCCAAGGAAGCCCCGACCGAGCCGTTCAAGCGCGCCGTCGGCGTCTGCCTGCGCGCGATTTCCGGCAGAGGCGATTTGGAAGTCAGCTTCGCCTCGGAGCGTCCCGGGCTGGTCGGCGGCAAAGCCCGCCTGCCGGAGCCGCCGCGACGCTTGAACGAGCGCGAGGCCGCGATCGTGCGCGGCCATGCCGATTCGATCGCGCTGCGGCTCGCCTGCCACGATCCTGCCGTGCATCGCAGACTCGCGCCCGGCGGCCAGCAGGCGCGCGCGGTGTTCGAGGCGATCGAACAGGCCCGCGTCGAGGCCATCGGCTCACGCCGGATGGGCGGCGTGGCGAAAAATCTCGCCGCCATGCTCGACGACCGCTTTCATCGCGGCAAATTCGACGACATCACCGATCGCGCCGATGCGCCTATTGAAGAGGCGCTGGCCATGATGGTGCGCGAGCGGCTCACTGGCCAGACGCCGCCCCCCGCGGCGCGCAAGCTGGTCGATCTGTGGCGGCCGCTCATCGAGAAGCGTGCCGGCCGCAATCTCGACCGGCTCGAGCGCGTTCTCAACGACCAGCGTCAGTTCGGCGACGCCGTGCACGATCTTCTCGACTCGCTCGACATGGGCGACGACCGCTCGAGCGAATCCGACGAGGAGGACGGCGAAGAGGGCGAGGAAGAGAATCAGAAGGACGAATCCGGCGAGGACGGCGAGGCCAACGATGCCGCCGAGAGCGATAAGACTTCTAGCGAGGCGGAAGCCTCCGCCGAAGAAATGCCCGACAGTTCTTCGGAAGCCGTCGATGCGCCGTCCGCCGAAATGGCCGACGACGCGGAAATTGGCGATTCGGAAACCGCCGCCGAGCCGTGGCGGCCGCGGCAGCAGCGCAACGAGCCGCGCGGGCCAGACTACAAGCCGTTCACGATGAAATTCGACGAGACGGTGGGCGCGGAAGAATTGTGCGAGCCGGAAGAGCTCGACCGGCTTCGCGGTTATCTCGACAAGCAGCTCTCGCATTTGCAGGGCGTGGTCGCACGCTTGGCCAATCGTCTGCAGCGGCTGCTCTTGGCGCAGCAGAACCGCGCCTGGGAATTCGATCTCGAGGAAGGTCTGCTCGATCCGGCGCGGCTGACACGCGTCATCACCGATCCGATGCATCCGCTGTCGTTCAAGCGCGAGAAGGACACCAATTTCCGCGACACTGTGGTGACCTTGCTCCTCGACAA
>JBAUCK010000070.1:0-2157 GCA_049677525.1 Xanthobacteraceae bacterium | reverse complement strand
CCTTTTCCAAAAGGAACTAGCCCAAACTCGACACGCTCCAACTGCAGCACCATGCGCAGCGCGATTGAGACTTGCGTCGTGTCGGCGGCGGCCTGGGCCGTTATTGGACGAGGTAATTATGCGGATGCACGACGAGGTCGAGCGTTTTCCACTGGCTGTATAGGTCCTGCGGCAGCATGGTGTAGGGCTGGCATTTCTGCAGGCCGCTGACGAGGTTTTGCATCAGCGTCTGTTGTTCCGTTGAAGGATTTGCATCGAGAAGCTCCGGCGCCTGCGCGACCGTGCCGTCGTGATTGAGGAAAACCCGCACCGTGATGCTGATCTTTTCGGCCGGATTGATGCCAGATGGTAGCGCACCGCACGTAGAGAGGAGCTCGCGGAACGGCTCGGTAAAGTCGTAGCCGACGAGCGGCGAATTGATTGGCGGCGCGGCAAAGCCGCCGCCGAGGCGTCCGCCGGCGAGCGCGAGGAACGCCGCCTTGGCGGCCGCATCGGATGTGTCCGGTGTCTCCTCGGTGGGAGGCGCCGGCGGATCGGGCTCCGGCTGCGCCATCGCCACTTTCGCCGCGTCGGCAGTCGGCAGCGATGGCGCCTTCGTCTGCGGCGGCGCGGTCTGCGACTCCTGCCGTTTCGGCGGTGCGTTACGCTGTGCCTGATGCTGGTCCTTCGGCTGTGGCGGCGACGGAACCGTCGGCGGCTGCTCGCTCTTCGCGGTCAAGGCCTGCGACTGCGCCGTTTGTTGGGTGCCCGAAGTCCGCAATGTGGACGGCGAACCGGAATAGCGCGGGATGTCCTTCGGCGTAACGAACTCGACCCGCATAGCATCCGGAGGCACGGTCTCTTGCGGCACGGCCTTTTTCGGGGCCCCCCGTGCGAAGAGCAGAACGACGGCCACCAGGATACCGACGTGGCAGAGGGCAGAAATGATAAGTCCATCGCGATTAGAGCGCTGCGTTGCGATCATCAACGATCGTGCCCGAACTGCCCCGCGCGCCATCATAGCTGGCGCAGCCAATGTGTGTCTTCTGTTGCTGGCTGGCGGCTGCCATGTCGACCTTGCTCGCGTCTCTTTCGGCAGATGCCCGATCAGCGTTCGCACGTCGGCGAGCGTGACCAGATCCATGACGGTCGAAATCGTCAGTGGCCGGGGCAGGGGGCGCGACCAGTTCCGGCGGGGCGCGATCCTAAGTTCTTTGTGGAAAAATGGCTGCTAACTCATTGAGTCACCGATCATCTAGCCTAAGCATGTAGGCGTGCCACCAGACGCGCGTGGAAAGTCACGCGCTGAATTGAAGTGAAGCATCTTGCGCCAGGCACCTACACGCGTGAATACGCTCGAGTGATTGCCTCGCGCGGAGAGTTGATGACAATGGAAGAAGCTCGCAACGCTCTCCAACTTCCTGTATTGCCGGTGAGTGTCTTCGGTGAGCAGGCCCTTGTCGATGAACAGCAAACAGAAGCGTCCCTACAGGTGATATTCACACCATCGAGAGGTATAGATGGAAGTTTTGGGCCGCGCACGAGTGAATACGAAGACGGGGAACACTTCCTCTACATGCTCCAACTGAGCGGTGACATTATTCCAAATTTGTTGAGCCGTTCAGTGCTGACTTTGCAAGATAAAATTTTGATTAAAGTAGGATTTTCCCGTGACCCAGATCGCCGATGTGCTGAGCATAACGCAGCGCTCCCGCCTTAATCTCGCGCCACGCCCTCGCCTTGGGCATATATAATACCGAGACTTTTTAGCGATAGAGCGTAGCCCTGATTAGCAGCGAGGCGATACCACTCCACGGCCTCAAGATAATCCTGCGCCACGCCCCGCCCGGTGGCGTACATTACGCCGAGCTTGTGCTGCGCGCCGGCGTAGCCCTGGTCTGCGGCCTTTCGATACCACCTCAATGCTTAGGCATAGCTCTGCGGCACGCCTTGGCCGTAGGTGTACATAAGACCGAGCTGGTATTGAGCATTGGCGAGGCCCTGGTCTGCGGCGAGGCGACACCGCTCCGCCGCCCCTTTCGGCAACGACGCATGTCGGCCGTCGAAATGGCGACCTGGTGCATGCACACGACGATCCAGTCGACATCAGGATTGCCACGGCCAGTGGCCAATTCCTTTTCCAGCCAGGCCTTCTGAGCGCCGGATGAATAGCCCCGG
>JBAUCK010000069.1:0-3026 GCA_049677525.1 Xanthobacteraceae bacterium | reverse complement strand
GCACCGGGCCGCAATCCGCCGTGGCCACGCCGATGGCGAGCGCGCGCATGCGAGTGACAATGGCGTCGGCGCGCGGCCGTTCGCCGGCCGGCCACGGCGTTTCGGCGACGACGACGTTGGGCGAGTGGATTTGATAGAGGGTGAGGAAACGGTGCGGCTCGACACCGAGCGCGGCGGCCATGCGGGCGCGGTTCTCCACGACCTTGACGGCATCGTCGTTCGATCCGGCGCCGCCATTGAGACTGGCATAGAGGCCATCCGACACGCCGCCGGCGCGCGTGAAGAACGCGTGCTGAATGCCGGTCAAGGTGAGCGACGGCGCCTGCAGCTTCATGACGCCGCCTCGAATCCCGGAAGCGCACCGAGCTTTGGCGCGGCAATGGCGATCGCCTTGAACAGTTCGCCCATGCCACGGGCGCCCTCGGCAATGAGCCGCGCCAACGCAATATCGATCTCGGCGGCTTTGTCCGGTGGCGCATTTGCTTTCAAAGCCGCCGCGCGCTGGGTGATGCCGAGCCGCAGAAACAGATCGCGCTGGCGGATCGGTCCGTGAATCCGCGCGCCCATGCTCTCGGCGCATTGGCTGATCGATTCGAAATCGACGTGCGCGGTCAAATCGGCATTGCCCGGCGCGCGCAACGGGTCGGTGAAGGAATGTCCGGCAACGGCTTGCAGCGTATCGCCCAGGCCGAAATGGGCATGGCCGTAGTCGATGATCAAAGCCGCTCCTTCCTCGCGGGTGCGCCTGCCGAGCTCAAGCGCAACGCCATCGTCGCGCCATTCAAAGATTGCGCCTTCGGGCGCCTGGCGCAATCCGCGCGGCATTGCCGCCTCGAAATGCGGCAAAGCCTCTCGCGCCGCGCCGATGACGTAGCGGCCGTCGGGCGCAATCTCGATGACGCGTTCATGCCAGCCGTCGGCTTGTTTGACCGCTTGATGCACCGGGAGTGCATCGATGAATTCGTTGGCGACGATGATGCTCGGACCGGGAGGCACGTCCCCGACCGCGCTGTGCCACAGGACTGCCGCGTCGAGATCCTCGAGCATGCGCTGTTGCACCTGCTGCAGGGCCGGACTGACTTCAACGAGATGCACGACCAGCGCGTCGCGAAATCCCTTGACGATCTTCGCGGCGCGCAGCGCGTCATGCATCAAAGTGCCGCGTCCGGGGCCAAGCTCGATGATGCGCACGTTTTCCGGCGCGCCCATCTGCTGCCAGACCGACCCCATCCATAGACCGATGAGCTCGCCGAACATCTGGCTGATCTCGGGCGAGGTGACGAAATCGCCACCCGAGCCGAACGGATCGCGATTGACGTAATAGCCATGCTGCGGATGCGTCAGGCAGAGCCGCATATATTCGGCAATCGGCATCGGGCCGGCGACGCCGATCAGCCGGCGGATCTCGGCGTCGAGCGGCGTGTGCTCAACCATTTTTCACGACGGGCGTCTGGCCCGATGCCGGCTTGCGACGAAGGACGACGGCGAGCAGTACGAGACCGATGAGCACCAGCGGGGTGCAGAGCAGCATGCCCATGGTGAGCCAGCCCGAACTCCATAGAAAGCCGAGCTGCATATCGGGCTCGCGAAAGAATTCGCACGTCGTGCGCGCGACGCCGTAGCCGATGAAGAAAGTCGCGGTGACGACGCCGGGCCGCTTCAAGGCGCCGGCCCGCACCAGCGCCCCGAGAAGAAGAAACAGCGCGACGCCCTCGAGCGAGGACTCGTAAAGCTGGCTCGGATGGCGCGGCAACGGACCGCCGTGCGGAAAGACCATGGCCCAGGGCACATCGGCCGGCCGGCCCCACAATTCGCCATTGATGAAATTGGCGATGCGGCCGAGAAACAAGCCGATCGGCGCCACCGCACAGCTCACATCGCCGAGCGACAAGGTCGATATGTGCTTTCGCCACGCGAACAGGATGACGGCGACAGCACATCCGGTGACGCCGCCGTGAAACGACATGCCGCCGTTCCAGATTTGAAAAATCTCGGCCGGATGCTCGGCGAAATGCGGCAGATTGTAGAACAGCACATAGCCGATGCGGCCGCCCAGAATGATGCCGAGCGTGATCCAAACAACGAAGTCGTCGAAGTCGAGCACGGTGAGCGGCGCCGGCCCGCCCCAGAATCTCTCGGTGGCGATAATTCTGCGCGCGTAGAACCAGCCGGCGATGATGCCGACGATATAGGCGAGCGCGTACCAACGGATCGCCAAGGGCCCGATCGCGATCAGGATCGGATTGATGGAAGGATAAGGTATGACCGGCAGAACCAACATGAATGGGCTCGCTTGCTGCGTGCTTTGGCGGTGTATCGCGCGGGTCCTTAGCGGGGTTCTTTGTCCGCCGCGTCGACGCTTAATCGTGACGTCGCGTTGCGGCGATAAAGTTACAGGAAAGCCCCCTTGCGGCGGCGCCGCACCATCGCCATTGTCTTGACCCATAGCAAGCGGGCAGGTGCTGCGACTCGTTGGCGGATGTCGGCGAGGGCTTTATCGGCAGCGGCTTCAGAGGCGGTCATGGTGCAAACGACGAATCGGTTTTTCGACGAGGTTGCGCGCTTAATGAATGACGCGGCGGGTGTCGCGCAAGGTGTGCGGCGCGAGTTCGAGACGCTGTTCCGCACGCAAGCGGAGCGCTGGCTGCGCGACCTCGATCTGGTCAAGCGCGAGGAATTCGAGGCGGTCAAGGACATGGCCCGTATCGCGCGTGAGGAAAACGAGGCGCTTAAGAGCCGCGTTGCCGCACTCGAGGCCGCGCTCGGCAAAACCGGCGGTTCGGCGTCGCCGGCCGGCGGCGGCAATATGAATCCGGGCCCTAACTAAAACGCCGTCCGGTCTTCGACTTTCCTTGTTTTTCGGGATTTGCGCCGCTATAAGCGCCGCTTCCGCGGCCGCTACAGCACCCCTGGAGGCTGCGCGCGGAATTTCCCTTGAGCATACAAGGTTTTAGACAAGGAACATCCTATGGCGACCGTCAATCAGATCAAAGCGGCGGCGCGTTCGCGGGCAGGTAAGGGGGCCG
>JBAUCK010000068.1:0-12883 GCA_049677525.1 Xanthobacteraceae bacterium | reverse complement strand
GAGTTGGCGCTCGCGGCGCGCAAGCCTGCGGCGCCGATCGACATCGCCGCAAGCCGGGCCGAGTTTTCCGATCTCATGGCGGGCGCGTGGTCTTCCGCGCCCTATTCAGCGTGAATAGTTGCGCATGAACGTCGACGAAG
This sequence comes from Xanthobacteraceae bacterium, assembly GCA_049677525.1. Lineage (GTDB taxonomy): Bacteria > Pseudomonadota > Alphaproteobacteria > Rhizobiales > Xanthobacteraceae > BOG-931. The sequence continues at coordinate 12,743 of JBAUCK010000068.1, read as the reverse complement.
CGAGCATTCAGGAATTCGAAGCGCAGTTGCCGGAGCGGGCGACCGACGAGCCGGCGCTTGTCGTCGATGTCGAGGGCTTTGAAGGCCCGCTCGATCTGCTGCTGACCTTGGCGCGGCAGCAGAAGGTGGACCTCGCCAAGATTTCCATATTGGCGCTCGCCGACCAGTATATCGCCTTTATCGAAGCGGCGCGGAAGATGCGGCTTGAGCTCGCTGCCGATTATCTCGTCATGGCGGCGTGGCTCGCTTACCTGAAATCGCGGCTGTTGCTGCCCGAGCAGCATGCGCCCGACGGCGTCAGCGCCGAGGACCTGGCGAATGCGCTGGCGCAGCGGCTGCGCCGGCTCGAAGGCATCCGCCATGTCGCCGATCAATTGCTCAACCGGCCGCAACTCGGCCGCGATGTGTTCGCGCGCGGGCAGCCCGAGCCGATCGCCGAAATCACCAAGCCGGAATGGACGGCGACGCTCTACGACCTGCTCTCGGCTTATGCCAGCCGGCGCCAGACCAAGGCGCGCTCTTTCGTGCGGGTGCGCAAGCGCACGGTGTGGTCGCTTGCGGAAGCGCGCGTGGCGCTGGAGAAGTTGATCGGGCAGTCCTTGGATTGGACCCCGCTCGACCGATATCTCGTCGCCTATCTGGTCGAGCCGACAATGGTACCGACTGTGCTCGCGTCGACTTTTGCGGCCGCGCTGGAATTGATCCGTGAGGGCCACCTCGAAGCCCATCAGCAAGGCTCGTTCACGCCGCTCTATCTGCGCAAGAAGCAGGGAGGGGACGCTAATGGTCATTTGGCCGGCAACGGCGCGGGCGGTGTGACCGGCGGCGATGGCGGTGGCGGCGGTGGGATGTCTGCGGAATCTGGGAATGCGTAAGAGGGAGCAAAATTCGATGGGGAATGTCGCGGAGATGCGTGTGATCGAAGGCGGTAAGCAGACTTATGAAGAGCGTGCGCCGGAGAGCGCCGAGCAATTGCGCATTCTCGAGGCGTTGCTGTTTGCCGCCGAAGCACCTCTCGACGAAAAGGTTCTCGCGGCGCGGCTGCCAAACGGCGTCGACGTCAAGGCGCTGCTGACGCAATTGCAGCAGGATTATGCGTCGCGCGGCGTCAATCTGGTGCGCGTCGGCGGCAAGTGGACGATGCGCACCGCGAGCGATCTCGCCTGGCTGTTGACGCACGAATCCGTCGTCACGCGCAAATTGTCGCGCGCCGCCATCGAGACGCTCGCCATCGTCGCCTATCACCAGCCGGTGACGCGCGCCGAGGTCGAAGAGATCCGCGGCGTTTCGACATCCAAGGGCACGCTCGACGTGCTGCTCGAGACCGGCTGGATCAGGCTGCGCGGCCGCAGGAAGGCGCCAGGGCGGCCGGTGACCTATGGCACCAACGAGGCGTTCCTGTCGCATTTCGGACTCGAAGCGCTGACCGATCTGCCTGGCCTCGACGAACTCAAGGGCGCGGGCATTGTCGACGCCACGCTGCCGCCCGAGTTCTCGGTGCCGGTTCCCTCGGACGATCCGGCACTGCGCGACGACGAGGATCCGCTCGAGCCCGGCGACCTCGACCTTGGCCTGGTGCCGCGCGCGCCGAGCAGCGAGGAATAAACCGCCGTTTCGGCAATCAATTGCCCGGAAACGCGGTGGCGTAGGGTTAACTTCACGCGCTTTATGGCTGCGGCACGACGGCTTTGCCGCCGCGCTTGTTTTTGCGAGGCCCGACGCCTAGTTTCTGGCTAAATCTACGTATGGCCGCCGCGTCGCGGCGGACGGAGGAATTCATGGGTTCGCTCAGCATCTGGCACTGGTTGATTGTCGGCGCAGTCCTGCTTCTCGTCTTCGGCGGGCGCGGCAAGATTTCCGACATGATGGGCGATGTCGCCAAAGGCATCAAAGCCTTCAAGAAGGGCATGTCCGACGATGAAGCGGAAGCTACGCCCGCCAAGCCGGACTCGATGAAGACCATCGACCATCAGGCCGCCGCCGATCTCAAGAAATCCGAGAGCAAGGTCTAAGATTTTCACCTGGGCAGTTATCCGAAAACCGGTTCCCACTTTTCGAGATCATGCCCTAGCGACCCCGACGCTCTCGCGTCGATCGCGGCCGCCGCGGGGAATGATCGGCGGGTGACGCCGCCGGAGTTCATTTCATGTTCGACATCAGTTGGACCGAATTCCTTCTCATCGGCGTCGTCGCTCTGGTTTTCATCGGTCCGAAGGAATTGCCAGGCGTGATGCGCACGCTTGGGCAATATACCCGCAAAATCCGCGGCATGGCGGCGGATTTTCAAAACCAGTTTCAAGAAGCGATGCGTGAGGCCGAGGTGGCCGACCTGAAGAAACAGGTCGACGACATGGCTCACGACATCAAGAGCTACGATCCGCTGAAAAGCGCGCGCGAAGACGTCGAGAATATCGGCAAAGAACTAAACAAGGATCTGGACAAGGATTTTGCCAAGAAGCCGCTCGAACTGATGACAAGCACCGAGCAAAAAGCGCCCGCGGATCCTGCGGCAACAAGCGCTGAAGCATCAAGTCCTGCAGCACCAAGCATCACCGAGTCGAGCGTCACCGAGTCGAGCGCGAGCGAGGTCGCCGCGGGCGAGCCCGCCGCGCCGCCGTTACCGGCGCCGGAGCTTAAGCCCGAGCCTGCCGCGATCGCGACGCCGGAGAGCGCAGAGCGTACCGGATGAACCGCGAAGACGAAGACAAGGAGATCGAGGCCACCAAGGCGCCCTTGATGGATCACCTGATCGAACTGCGCGTGCGGCTGATCAAGGCGCTCGCCGCGTTCTTTCTTGCCGCCATCGTCTGCTTCTTCTTTGCCCGCCACATCTATAACGTTCTGACTTGGCCCTATATCTGGGTCGCCGGGCCGGAAAATTCGAAATTCATCTATACCGGCCTGCTCGAATATTTCGTGGTGCAGCTCAAATTGTCGCTGTTCGGCGCGGCCTTCATCTCGTTCCCGGTGGTGGCGACGCAGATCTACATGTTCGTCGCACCCGGTCTCTACCGCAACGAGAAGCAGGCCTTTCTGCCGTATCTCATCGCCACGCCGGTGTTCTTCGTGCTCGGCTCGGCGGTGGTCTATTTCGTGGTCTGGCCGTTGCTGGCGCGCTTCTCGCTCAGCATGCAGCAGATGGGCGGCCCGGGCGAAGCGACCATCGAGCTTTTGCCGAAGGTCGAGGATTATCTCTCGCTGATGATGAAGCTGATCCTTGCGTTCGGCATCGCGTTCCAGTTGCCGGTGATCTTGACGCTGCTGGGCCGGGTCGGCATCATTACCTCGGAGCAGCTACGCTCGAAACGTCGCTATTTCATCGTCATCGCCTTTGTTATCGCCGCCGTGCTGACGCCGCCCGACGTGCTAAGCCAAATGTCGCTTGCGCTGCCCTTGATCGCCCTCTACGAGGGCTCGGTCTGGTCGGTGCGCATCGTCGAAAAGCGCGTAGCGGCCGAACGCGCCGCCGCCGCGGCCAAGCCCGCGGAGTAGGTTCTTCTCGCCCGGGCATGACGAAAGTGGGGTGCTATAACGGCGTCCTGATTCTCAGAGTCTTCATATGCACGACATCCGCGCCATTCGCGACAACCCGGACGCTTTCGATCATGCGCTCGCGCGCCGCGGACTGGCGCCGGAATCAAAGCGCCTGATCGCGCTCGACGAGACGCGCCGCGCCAAGATTCTCGAGCTCGAAACCGCCCAGGCCCGCCGCAATGCCGCGTCGAAGGAAATCGGCGAGGCGAAGCGCAGCAAGAACGAGGCCGCGGGCTTGTTCGCTGAAGTCTCGGCGCTGAAAGACTCGATCCCGAAAATGGAGGCGGAGGAGAAGCAGGCCTCCAAGGCGCTCGACGACGCGCTGGCGCAAATTCCCAATCTGCCGCTGCCCGAAGTGCCCGACGGCAAGGACGAGCACGGCAATGTCGAGCATCACCGCTTCGGGGCCAAGCGCGAATATTCATTCACGCCGAAGCAGCATTTCGAGCTGGGTGAAGCGCTCGGTCAGATGGATTTCGAGGCTGCGACAAAGCTCTCAGGCGCGCGCTTTGTGGTGTTGAAGAAAGGCCTCGCGCGGCTTGAGCGCGCGCTCGGGCAGTTCTTTCTCGATGTGCATACGAGCGAGCCGCACAACTACATGGAAGTGTCACCGCCGTTGGTTGTTTTGAAAGATGTGATGTTTGGCACCGCCCAGCTTCCGAAGTTCGAAGAGGATCAATTTAAGGCAATTCGACATCTGACAAAGAAAGAGGGAAACGACGCGCTCAGACGTTTGCGCGAAGAAGATTACGGATACGATCCTCAAGAAAGGGCGTCAGCATATTTTGAGCATATCGACATGTTTGAGTCGGCCGGAGGGAGGTCAAAGGAATTTTTTACTGATGCAGGATGGAAGCGATTTCAGGAGTTGCAAAAGTTCGGTGAATGGTGGCTCATTCCCACCGCCGAAGTTCCGCTAACCAATCTCGTCCGCGAATCCATCGTCGATGAGGCGCAATTGCCGATGCGGCTCACCGCTTGCACGCCGTGCTTCCGCGCCGAGGCGGGTGCCGCCGGCAGGGACACGCGCGGCATGATCCGGCAGCACCAGTTCACCAAGGTGGAGCTTGTCTCGATCACCACGCCGGAGCAGAGCAAAGACGAGCACGAGCGCATGCTCGCCTGCGCCGAGGAACTGTTGCGCCGGCTCGAACTGCGCTATCGCGTGATGACGCTGTGCACCGGCGACATGGGCTTTGCGTCACAAAAGACTTATGACATCGAAGTATGGCTGCCCGGCCAGAACCTGTATCGCGAGATTTCATCGTGCTCGGTGTGCGGCGAATTCCAGGCGCGGCGCATGAATGCGCGCTATCGCACCAAAGAGGGTCGTCAGGTGCGCCACGTCCACACGCTCAACGGTTCCGGCGTCGCCGTCGGCCGCGCGCTGATCGCGGTGCTGGAAAATTATCAGAATGCCGACGGCTCGATCACGGTGCCCGAGGCGCTGCTGCCCTATATGGGCGGGCTGAAGAAAATAGAAGCGAACTGATATGCGCATCCTGGTCACCAATGACGATGGCATCCATTCCGAAGGCCTCGATATCTGCGCCGAGATCGCGCGCACGCTGTCCGACGACGTGTGGGTGGTGGCGCCGGAGCACGATCAATCGGGCGTGGCGCATTCGCTGTCGCTGAACGATCCTTTGCGGCTGCGCCAGATCGGCGACCGCCGTTACGCCGTGCGCGGCACGCCGACCGATTGCGTCATCATGGGCGTGCGCCACGTGCTCGACGGCAAGGAGGTCGATCTCGTGCTCTCGGGCGTCAATCGCGGCAGGAATGTCGGCGAGGACGTGATCTATTCCGGCACCGTCGCCGGCGCCATGGAAGGCGCGCTCTTAGGCATACCGTCAATCGCGCTGTCGCAATCCTACAAATCGCGCAGCGGCAAGCCGCCGTATTGGGACACCGGCTTGCGCCATGCGCCCGATATCATCAAGCGCGTCCTCGGCAACGGCTTGCGCAGGGATGTTCTGGTCAACGTAAATTTCCCCGATTGCGCGCCGGAAGACGTCAAAGGCATCGTACTGGCGCCGCTCGGCCGCCGGCGGCAGGAACGGCTGCACATCGAGAAACGTCTCGACGGCCGGCACAATCCTTATTACTGGATCGCCTATTCGCAGCAGATGAAGATCGATCCCGAGCACGGCACCGATGTCGCAGTGCTCGAAGATCGCCGCATCGCGGTGACGCCGCTGAAGATCGACATCACCGACGATCCGACCATGGCGCGGCTTGCCGAACTGTTCGAAAAGGCGAGTTCGCTGCCCTAGATTTTTCGTTTGAGCATGATCTTGGGATTATGGCCCGGAGGCCGCCGCGATCGCTTCGGCGAGCGCCTCGACCTGAAACGGCTTCTGCAGGGTGGGTGAGCCGCGATAGGGCTCCGGCACGCCGCGTTCGCCATAGCCGCTTGCGAACACGAAGGGCAGGCCGCGCGCGATCAGGACTTCAACCACCGGCGTGATCGAGCGGCCGTTGAGATTGACGTCGAGCAATGCGACGTCGAAGTCCGCTTTCTTGGCGAGCGCGAGCGCTTCGTCGATGGCGCCGGCTTCGCCGGCAACCGTATGTCCCAGATCGTCCAGCATGCCCTCGAGCAGCATGCGGATCATCATCTCGTCCTCGACGACGAGAACGCGTTTACCCGGTGATGACATTCAAACCCCGACAAGTCACGCCAAGCCCGACATTCACGCGAACCCTAACCACGCGAACCCTAACAATGACACAAGCCACGATATTCACGACGAAATTATAATAGCTTTCGCGGCTTGCCGACTCCATTTAATGCTAATTCCGCCGTTGCGACAGGTCCCCATTCGAGCCCGTTAACGGCGGGCGGCGCTGTTTGTTCCTTTTGGCCTTGCGGCATTTGCGCGCAAATAATTTGGTGCGAGGGCATTGTGGCAGAAGTTCCGGCTGCCGACGTAGAGCGCATGGAGTTTCAGCTGGCGTTGCGGCGGCGCGGCATCAGCGACAAAGCGGTGCTTCGCGCAATGGACGAAGTTCCGCGCGAGTATTTTGTCGACGCGGCCTTCGCCGAGAACGCCTATGCCGACCAGGCGCTGCCGATCGCCTGCGGCCAGACCATCAGCCAGCCCTATGTCGTCGCCTACATGACCGAACAGCTCGATGTCGAGCCGCGCCATCGCGTTCTCGAGATCGGCACCGGCTCGGGCTATCAGACCGCGATCCTGTCGCGGATGGCGCGCGAGGTGACCAGCATCGAGCGCTACCGCACGCTCGCCGACACCGCGCGCGATCGGCTGCGGACGCTCGGCTATACCAATGTCACCATCTTAATTGGCGACGGCGCCGCCGGCATGACGCATACCGCGCCGTTCGATCGCATCATGGTGACGGCCGCTGCCGAAGATATTCCGCAGCCGCTGGTGGCGCTGTTGGCCGATGACGGCAAAATGATGCTGCCGATCGGCCCGCGCAATGGCGCGCAGCGCCTCGTCAAACTCACCAAATTGCCGAACGGTGAATTGGCGCGCGACGATCTCGTTGCCGTTCGCTTTGTGCCGCTCCTGCCGGGCAAAGCACGCGAACTGTAACTCCAAAGACACACACGGGAATTTCGCGAAATTCGCCGCGCCACTTAAACCCCTGTTTACCCCAACGATGTTTAGTCGCTCTCCTGTGTATTGCGTTCGAGTGAGTAACCATGTTCGCATCGCGTCGGTCGGCCAGCTGGCCGCAGCTGGTTGCCATTTCGTTAATCGGCATTGGAGTTGCGAGCTGTAGCGCCGATTCCGGCCGCTTCAACGAAGGATTCGGCTCCAGCGATCCGCCGGCCGCGCATGGCGACGTAACAGGTTCCATTCAATCAAATCACATCGAGAGCCGTCCGCTGCCGCAAGTCGCGAGCGCCGATCAAGGCACGTCCGGCGGCGGCCGCAGCATGGGCTCCTACGCGAACTCCTACCGGGCGCCCAATGGCGAAGTGACCGGTTCGATCGCGCAGCCTCCGCCACCCGCGTGGACCTGGGAAGGCGGCACGCCGGTCACGGTCGAGCCCGGCGAGACCATCGAAATCATCGCGCACCGGCACGGCGTGCCGGCGTCGGCGGTCATGCAGGCCAACAACATCACGAGCCCGGCGATGGTGCATCCCGGCATGCATCTCGTGATCCCGCGCTATCACACGACCCCGGGGGCGAATTCCAATCTGGCCGCGGAGCCGCGCTACACCTCGAGCGTGGCGTCGGTGGCCACCCCGGTCGGCCCGCCGCGCACGGCGCTCGCTGCGCCGTCGAGCGTTCATGTCGTCGCGCCCGGCGAGACGTTCAACAGCATCGCGCGGATGTACAACAAGCCGGTGATCGTGCTGGCCAAGGTCAACAACATTCCGCCGACAACGCTGGTGCGCGTCGGCGACCGCATCGTCATTCCCGACATGCGCGGGCCGCAGCGCCCGACAAATGTGGCGTCAGCGGCGCCGACGTCGCCGCCGCCGCGCACGCAGCCGGCGATCACGCAATCCAGCGGCCCGAACCTTGCGAGCCGAGATGCGCCGCTGAGCGCCCGCGTCGCCGCGCCGACCGCAACCGCGCCGGTCCCCGACACTACGGCGAAGACCGCCGATGCCGGGGAGGGACCGGGCTTCCGCTGGCCGGTGCGCGGCCGCGTCATCCAGGCCTTCGGCCCGAAGCCGAACGGCTTACAGAACGACGGCATCAATCTCGCGGTCCCGGAAGGCACGCCGGTCAAAGCGTCTGAAGATGGTGTCGTGGCTTATGCCGGCAACGAGCTCAAAGGCTACGGCAACCTGGTGCTGGTGCGTCACGCCAACGGCTTTGTCACCGCCTACGCGCATGCGAGCGACATTCTGGTCAAGCGCGGCGACAGCGTGAAGCGCGGCCAGGTGATCGCGCATTCGGGCCAGACCGGCAATGTCACCTCGCCGCAATTGCACTTCGAGATTCGCAAAGGCGCGACGCCCGTCGATCCAGCGCAATATTTGAGCGGCGCCTGACGCGCGATCCCGAAAAGTGGGAACCGGTTTTCGGATAAGATCGCGCGCAGAAACGGCTAGTCGCCGATCTTCACGCCGAGCCGGCCCGCCAGATCCTGCACATATTGCCAGGCGACACGGCCCGAGCGGGCGCCCCGCGTCGTCGCCCATTCGAGCGCCTCGCGGCGCAACTCGTCGGGCGCGATCGGAATGCGGTGACGCTCGACATAGCCTTCGACCATCGCGAGATATTCATCCTGGCTGCAGCGGTGGAAGCCGAGCCACAGGCCGAAGCGGTCGGAGAGCGAGACTTTTTCTTCGACCGCCTCGCCGGGATTGATCGCAGTCGAACGCCCATTCTCGACCATTTCGCGCGCCAGCAAATGGCGGCGGTTGGACGTGGCGTAGAAGATCACGTTTTCCGGCCGGCCTTCGATGCCGCCTTCGAGCATGGTCTTGAGCGACTTGTACGACGTGTCTTCGGCGTCGAACGAGAGATCGTCGCAGAACACGATGAAGCGCTCGCGCGCATTGCGCATCAGCGCCATCAGTTCCGGCAGCGATTCGATATCTTCGCGATGGATCTCGATGAGTTTCAGGCCGGCTTGCGGATAGGCGGCGCCGACCGAAGCATGGGCGGCTTTGACCAGCGAGGATTTGCCCATGCCGCGCGCACCCCACAACAGCGCATTGTTCGCCGGCAGGCCGCGCGCGAAGCGCTCGGTATTTTCGACCAATAGATCGCGCACCCGTTCGATGCCTTTCAGGAGCGACATGTCGACACGGTTGACGCGGCGAACCGGCGCCAGCTGCTGCTTTTCCGGATGCCAGACGAAGGCCTCGGCGACCGAGAAGTCGAGCGCGGGCTTGGGCGCGGGCGCGAGCCGCTCCAGGGCGCTGGCGATCCGCGCCAAGAGATGGGCGTGGTCGGCGAGTTCGCCGCTGCCGTTGCCGGCAAGGCTGGGACCGGGTTTAGCGGTTTTGACGGGCGGGTTCGCCGCCTTTTTGCGCGATTGCGAGGGAGATTTGGCCATTGTAATACCGGTTTACGGGGCATCCCTTAGCGGGGCCGCGAGAGGCCGGCAAGCGTTCCGCGGGCTTTCCGCAAGCTGGCCGTGGCGTTGCAATTGGGGGCGCGGCCGCTATAGTCCGCGCGATTTTGCGCGCAAAAGCGGCCCTTCAATCCGGGCGACGCGCTCTACTGCCGCCCCTCGGAGGAGCTATGTTCATTACGCCAGCGTTCGCGCAAGGCGCCACCGCCACCGACTTCCTGTCATTCCAGAGCCCGATCTGGATGGTGATCCTGGTCGTCGGCATCATGTATTTCCTGGTGTTTCGCCCGCAGCAGCAGAAGCTGAAGCAGCATCAGGCCATGGTGAAGGCGCTGCGCCGCGGCGATACCGTGATCACCAATGGCGGCCTTGTCGCCAAAGTGACCAAAGTGGTCGACGACGATCAGATCGAAGTCGAAATCTCCGACGGCGTGCGCGTGCGGCAGATGCGCTCCATGGTCACGGAAGTGCGCGCCAAAGGCGAGCCGGTGAAAGACGACAGCGCGGCATAATCGCGCCATTCCCTTCCTATCCGGTCGGACGGGAAGGGGCGCGAACCTAGATTAGGGAATCTCTAAGTCCATGTTGTTCTTCACGCGGTGGAAGGCTGCGGCAATCTTGCTCATGGCGCTGGTCGTGTGCCTGTTCGCCGTGCCGAGTTTCATCCCTGACCGCGTGGTGAAGTCGTGGCCGAGCTGGGCGCAGCGCCGCATCGTGCTCGGTCTCGACCTCCAGGGCGGCTCGTATCTTCTGCTCGCGGTCGATACCAACGATGTGCGCAAGGTGCAGTTACAGTCCGTCTACGAAGACGTGCTGCGCGTGCTGCGCGAGGCGCGCATCCCCTTCACCGGCCGCGCCATTCGCAGCAACGGCGTCGAGGTGCACATCACGCGCGACACCGACCTCGACAACGCGCTGAGCAAGCTGCGTGCATTGGCGCAACCGATGTCGGGGATTCTCGCCACCACCGGGCAACGCACGCTCGACGTCAGCAATAACGGCAGTACGGTCACGCTGACGCCGAGCGAGCCGGCGGTGGTCGAGCGCGTGCGTCAGGCCGTCGATCAGTCGATCGAGATCATCCAGCGGCGCGTCAACGGGCTTGGTCTGGTCGAACCGACCATCCAGCGCGAAGGCTCCGACCGCATTCTGGTCCAGGTGCCGGGATTGAACAATCCGCAGGCGCTGATCGACGTTCTCGGCAAGACCGCCAAGCTTGACTTCCGCATGGTCGATATGTCGATGACACCGGAGCAGGCGCAGGCGCAGATTCAGGACGGACATCCTCCCCAGGATTCGGAAGTCCTGCCGGGCGAAAACGGCGAGCCCACTCTGATCGAGAAGCGTGTCTTGGTTTCCGGCGCCGATCTCACCGACTCGCAGCCGAGCTTCGACCAGCAGACCGGGCAGCCGGTCGTCACCTTCCGCTTCAACACGTCGGGCGCGCGCAAATTTGCCGAGGTGACTTCCGCCAATGTCGGTAAGCCGTTCGCCATCGTGCTCGACAACAAGGTGATTTCCGCACCCGTCATCCAGACGCCGATCACCGGCGGCGCTGGACAGATCACCGGTAATTTCACCGTGCAGTCGGCCAACGAACTCGCCGTGCTGCTGCGCGCCGGCGCGCTGCCGGCGCCGCTGACCATTGTCGAGGAGCGGACGGTCGGTCCGGGTCTCGGCCAGGATTCGATCAATGCCGGCGAGCGCGCGGCCTATGTCGGTGCGGCTCTGGTCATCGTTTTCATGTTCGTGACCTACGGCCTGTTCGGCCTGTTCGCCAATATGGCGGTCGCGATCAACGTCGCCATGATCTTCGGCGTCCTGTCGCTGCTCGGCGCCACGCTGACGCTGCCTGGCATTGCCGGTATCGTGCTCACCGTCGGCATCGCGGTGGATTCCAACGTGCTCATCTACGAGCGCATCCGCGAAGAAGTGCGGGCAGGGCGCACCGCGATCAACGCCATCGATGCCGGCTTCTCGCGCGCGCTGGCGACCATTCTCGACTCCAACATCACCACCTTCATCGCCGCGGCGGTGCTGTTCTATATCGGCACCGGGCCGGTGCGCGGCTTCGCCGTGACGCTTGGCATCGGCATTCTCACCACGCTGTTCACCGCCTTTACCTTGACCCGCTTGATCGTGGCCTATTGGGTGCGGCTGTTCCGCCCGCGCGTTGTGCCGATCTAGCGATTTGAAAGACTGCCCGTGCGCCTCCTTCGCATCGTTCCCGACAATACCAAATTCGACTTCATGCGCTTCCGGCGCATCAGCTTTCCTATTTCGGCGCTGCTGTCGATCGCGGCCATTCTCTTGTTCTTCTTTCACGGCTTGAATTTCGGCATCGACTTCATCGGCGGCACCTTGATCGAAGTGCAGAACAAGGCCGGCCCGGCCGATCTCGCCAAGATGCGCACGACCATCCAGGGGCTGAAGCTCGGCGATTTCCAATTGCAGGAATTCGGCAGACCGGACGAGGTTCTGATCCGCATTTCCGAGCAGCCGGGCGGCGACGCGGCGCAGCAGGTTGCGGTGCAGAAGGTGCGCGATGCTTTGGGCGACGCCGTCGACTACCGGCGCGTCGAAGTGGTCGGGCCGAGCGTCTCCACGGAGCTTCTGTCCTACGGCACCATCGGCCTCGTGCTCGCGATTTTTGCGATCTTGATCTATTTGTGGTTCCGCTTCGAATGGCAATTCGCGCTCGGCGCCATGATCGCCAACGTGCACGATCTGGTGCTGACCATCGGCTTCATGTCGCTGACGCACATCGATTTCGACCTCACCAGTATCGCCGCGCTGCTGACCATTCTCGGCTATTCGCTCAACGATACGGTGGTGATCTACGACCGCATCCGCGAAATGCTGCGCCGTTATAAGCGCATGCCGATGCCGGACCTGCTCAACGCCTCGGTCAATGCGACGCTGTCGCGCTCGATCATCACCCACGTCACGGTGGCGATGTCGCTGTTCGCGCTGCTGTTGTTCGGCGGCCAGGCCATTCACAGCTTCACCGCCACCATGATGTTCGGCGTGGTGCTGGTCGGCACCTATACGTCGGTGTTCATCGCGTCGCCGATCCTGATCTATCTCGGCGTCGGCGCCAACCGCACCGGCGGTCAGGAGCCGGAAGAGGCCGAAGCGGCGCCCACCGCGCGGGCGCCGCAGCGCGCCAGAACGCGGCGATAGGTGGAAGC